>NZ_RYYH01000001.1:0-336644 GCF_004378995.1 Campylobacter sp. US53
GCTTTAAAGAAGTATAAACTAGATGATGATTATAGTTCTAAAGCTTATGTGAGCTTTGGGAAGTATTTTTAAGTTTTTAAAAAATTATTTTTGATTAAATATTTAATGCATATAATTTATATTGCCATAAAAGCTTTTAATGTTATAATTTAGTATTAAAAGCAAATGTCAAGGATAAAAATGCAAGAAAATTTACTCGAAAAACAATTTCTAAATCACCCTTTATATGCTAAAATACAAGAACTTAAAGCTCTCAATCTTGCTTGTAATTTTTCTTTAGATGATAGTGTAAATTTATCTACAAATTCTCAAGCCAAAGATGAAATCTTAGCTATAACAAAAGAACTCAAACCATGGAGAAAAGGTCCTTTTAAAATAGACAATCTTTTCATCGATACAGAATGGCAAAGTTTTATTAAATTCAACATTCTAAAGCCTTTCATGAACGAAATTTCTCAAAAATGCGTTGCTGATATAGGCTGTAATAATGGTTATTATATGTTTAAAATGCTTGAATTTAATCCTGTAAAACTCATAGGTTTTGATCCTTCTATCAAATACCGTTTGCAATTTGAACTCATTAATGCTTTAGCTAAAACTCCTATAAAATACGAACTTTTAGGTGTAGAGGATCTTCCAAGCTATGGATTGAAATTTGATGTGATTTTCTGTCTTGGCGTGATTTATCATAGAAGTGATCCTATAAAAATGCTAAAAGATTTAAAAGCAGGACTTAATAAAAATGGAGTTGTTTTTTTAGATACCATGTATATAGAAGATGAGAGAGAAATCGCTCTTGTACCTAATAAAACTTATTCTAAAATTCCAAATATTTATTTTGTGCCAAGCATTAGTGCATTAAAAAACTGGTGTGAAAGAGCAGGATTTAAAGAATTTGAAGTTTTGGCTACAAAAAAAACCGATGAAAACGAACAAAGAAAAACAGAATGGATAGACTCTTTTTCGCTGGAAAATTTCTTAGATCCAAAGGATAAAAATCTTACCATTGAAGGCTATGAAGCACCCAAAAGAGTTTATATACGCATTAAAATATAAATTCTTTTTATTTTTTGCCGATATTGAAATTTAGATATTTTGAAGTAGATAAGTAGAATTTAAAGGTTAGATATGGCAAAAAAAGATAATTTTGAAGAATATGCACAACTTGAAGAATACGCATCTGCAGAAGATATATCTCGCGTTAGAGCAGAATTACTTACTTGTCCTGAATTAAACACCTCGCTTACTGGAACCATTATCGAAATTGATAAAAACTATGCCAAATCAATTTTAATAACTACAAGCGAAATGGTAGCAGATGATCAAGGATTGATTTTTGATGCCTTTATTTTCGCTGCGGCAAACTATGTAGCACAAGCCTCTATCAATAAAGAATTTTCAGTGATTATTGGATCAAAATGTTTTTTTTATGCTCCGCTTAAATTAGGCGATGTTTTAGAACTTGAAGCTCATGCACTTTTTGACGACACCTCCAAAAAAAGAGATGTAAAAGTGGTTGGGCATGTTAAAGAAATTAAAATGTTTGAAGGAACGATACAAGTTGTTAGCACCGATGAGCATATATTTAAACTCAAGCGTCCGCCACTTAACACTGTTAAACCTACGGAAAATCAAGAACAAGATACCAAAATCAAAAATCCAGAAGCTGTAGCAGCTGCATTAATGGCCTCTGTGGGTGGAAAATAATCAAGGAGTCATTTTAATATCCACCCAATTTTTTGGGCAATCCTTATGATAAGTTCCGCTTCCATCATAATACTCTTTACAATCATCATAAAAACGATTTGAAATCCCTCTTTCATTTACAAAACATCCAGAAATTCCTAAAGCTAATAGTATCATTAAAGTATATTTTTTCATGTTTTTCCTTAGAATTTATTGTGTTTTCTCCATTTATAAGGCTCTATAGGATTACTCTCTTTCCAAAGACCTAAATGATTTTTCTTAGCATTTTCTTGTTCTTTGATATAAGCATTGCTATAGTAAGTATCAGCCCAAGCATAACCTTTACTTACTAAAAATCGATTAATATCAACATCATTAAGCTTTACAATAGCAACAATTCTACCATAAGTATCTTTATTTTTATAAATAATTTCAACTTGTTTACCACTTAAAATTCTACTTAAAGCTTCTTTTGATTGCTTCCCAAAACTTTGTTTAAGTTCTGGTGCATCTATACCAAAAAATCTTATTTTAGCGAGTTTGTTTTCATGATTAACTTCTATAGTATCTCCATCAATAATTCTAACTACTTTTCCTTCAAAACTAGAATTTTGGGCAATATAGTTCTGAATAAAAACAACTACAAGAGTGAAGATTAATACAGAAAAAAGTTTTTTTGGATCACTTAGCAATTTTCTTAAATTAAATAATTTTTTATAATTTATTCTCATTTTTTAATCATTTTGCCTTTAAATTTTAAAAAATATGCCATAATTTTATCAAAACAAAGGAGATAAAATGCAAAATGTTATAGAAAATTTTAAACAATTATGCAAAATTCCTCATTGCAGTTATGAAACAGAACAAATGAAAGAATTTTTAAGCTCTTATGCTAAAGATAAAGGCTTTAAAGTGAATATAGATAAAGCAGGAAATATCCATGCCATAAAAGGCAAACCAAAAATTTGCTTACAAAGCCATTATGATATGGTCTGTATGGGCGATGCACCAAACTTAGAAGTTTATGAAGAAAATGGCTTTTTAAGAGCCAAAAATTCAAGTCTTGGCGCAGATAATGGTATAGGTATAGCCATCATGATGAGTGCTATGGCTGAATTTGAAAATTTAGAGTGTCTTTTTACAAACGATGAAGAAGTAGGACTCATGGGAGTGAATTCACTCGAGCACACTTTAGAATCTAAAATGCTTTTAAATTTAGATCATGAAAGCGATGATGAGATCATGATAGGTTGTGCAGGTGGAGTAGATATAGAAGCTAGCTTGCCTTTTAATACCCTTACAAAAAAGGGTAAAATTTATGAACTTTGTGCACAAAATTTTAAAGGTGGACACTCAGGCATAAATATCATACGCAATGAAAAAAGTTCCATCAAAGAAATGGCTAAATTCATACAAGAAAATGAAGGAGAAATCATTTCTTTTGAAGGCGGAGAAAGAATCAATTCTATACCTAAACACGCCAAAGCTTTAGTGCATTTTAAAAATGAAGTAAAGAGTAATAACTGGATAAAATGCAAATTTAAAGAAGAAGGTGAATTTGAAATTTGCGATCAAAGTAAAAAACTTTTAAGCCTTATCAATTCTTTTACTCATGGAGTTAGAGCTTATGATGAAAATCTAGGTATAGTTCAAACAAGCATTAACCTAGCTACTTTAAGAATGCAAGATAAACAAATCAAATTCGCACTTTTTGCAAGATCTAATATACTTGATGGGCTTAAGCAAATAGAATTTGAAACTTTAGAATTTTTCAAAGCTTTTGATTTTAAAGTAAAAAGTTTTAATTTCTATCCGCCTTGGGAAGGCAAACCAAACGCACTTAGCGACATGGTTTTTAAAGCACTTAAAAAACTATCGCCTAATGCCAAAGTTTCAGCTATCCATGCAGGACTTGAGTGTGGTATTATAGAGAAAAAACAAGAGCTTTTATGTGCTTCTATAGGCCCAAATATCCATAATCCTCATTCAACTGATGAGCATTGTGAAATCGCTTCAGTTGAAAAAATATCTAAGGTTGTTTTTGAAGTTTTAAAAGACAATGCTTAATTCTTTAATCTTGCTTCTTGCAAAAACGCGTTTTAACAAAAACACACAAAGCAAGGAGCAAAATCCCACTATAGCAAGATAAATACCTAAATACTCTTTATAAAAAGCATTAACTACAAAAGGGGTTAAAAAGCCTAAAATCGCATAAGAAATATTATAAGCAAAACTAAGCCCACTAAATTTAAGCTCGCTTTTAAAAATTTGCGTCATAAAAACAGGCGCGAAAGTGATAATACCTTGTGCAAAACAAGCCAGTAAAAAATAAAATAAAAAATTCTCATCATAAAAACTAAAAAGCATACCAAAGATAATAAAAGCTATACTAAAAATAGAACAAATCCTATAGCTTCCCCATTTGCTTGCTAAAAAACCTTGAAATAAAGCTCCAAAAATCACCGCTAAGATAGCAAAATTTTGCACCCATAAAGCAGAAGTTTTACTCATAGCTAAAAGACTTTCAAAATACTTAGGTAAAATCATCAAAGTTGCCACACCGCTTGTTAAAACCATGGTCATTAAAAAACAAACAAGCATGCTCATTTTATGAGTTTTTAAAGCTTCAAACAATGGAAAATTTAAAATTTTCTTTTCATTTTGAACTTTTATAAATTCTGGAGTTTCGCTGAGTTTATTTCTTAAAAACAAAGCTAAAATTCCAAAAAATCCTCCTATGATAAAAGGAATTCTCCAAGCATAGCTTTGAACTTCTTCAGGGGTAAAATAAGATCTTATGCCTAAAGTGGCAATATTTCCTAGCAATAAACCTATGGTTAAAGTCGCTGAAATAAAACCAAGAGCTAAAGGAATTTGACGCCCTTTGACAAATTCGCTCACATAAATCCAAGCTCCGCTCACCTCGGTTCCAACGGCTAAACCTTGCAAAATACGAATAGTAAATAAAATCAAAGTAGCAAATATACCTATACTTTCATAACTTGGTAAAAAAGCTAAAGCAAAACTAGGCAAAACCATCAAAAGCATAGAAATATAAAAAATATTCTTTCTTCCATATCTATCAGCAAAATGTGCCATCACAATAGAACCAAAAGGACGCGCTAAATAAGCAGCACCAAAGGCTATATAAGCATTTATCTGCATCCAAAAAGCATCATTTTGCGGAAAGAATACCTTAGCAAAAATATCCAAAAAAAAGGCAAAAAGCACAAAATCATAAAATTCTAAAATTCCACCCAAAGAAGCATAAATAATATTTTTGTATTTTTTTTGCATATTTTATCCTAAATCAATATAAAGGGCAAAAAAGCCCTTTGTTAAATTTTTCCACCTTCAATCACTACATCATCAGCCTTAACATCATCTCCAAAATGAGCTTTTAAAGTTTCATCATAAGCCTTGTGAAAAAACTGCTCTTGGCCTAGTTTAATGATCAAATTATCGATAAATTCTTTAAGTTCTTTATCGCCTTTTTTAACTGCTGGTGCAATAACATCTTTATTACCTAGCTCTTTAATACCCATTTTAAAATCAGGATGATCTTTCACCCAAGCAAAAAGCAAGGTATTATCATGACTTAAAGCATCGCCTCTTTTATCCATCAAAGCGGCAAAAGTTTCGGTATTTTGATCATATTTTAAAGTTTTAATATTAGGATAATTTTGCGTAAAGTAAGCATCCGCTGTTGTGCCTTTGTTTAAAAGTAAAGTTTTATCTTTTAAATCTTCTACGCTAGTTATATTACTATCCTTTGGTACAGCTACACCTAAAGCCACTTTCATATAAGGCAAGCAAAAATCAACCTGCTCGGCTCTTTGTGGAGTTTGAGTAAAATTAGCCAAAATAATATCTACTTTATTTGATTTTAAAAACTCAACCCTATTTGCAGCTTCAACAAGAACAAATTGCACCTTATTTTCATCGCCAAAAAGTTCTTTTGCTATGCGTTTAGCTAAAGCTATATCATAGCCTTGATTGTTTCCTTTTTCATCCACATAACCAAAAGGTGGTTTATCGCCAAATACCCCAATCCTAACAACTCCATTTTGCTTGATCTTATCAAGAGAATTTAAAGTTTTAGAGTCAGAATTTCCTCCACAAGCAGCCAATACTACTGCAACAAAGGCCGTTAAAACACTTAGAAGTATTTTTTTCATACATTTCCTTTCTTTAAAAATAAGCTTAAAGCTATTGCAAAAATATATAATAATTGCAAGGTTAATTATACTTAAAATTATAAATAATGCATTTGAAACAAACTAAAAAGATTTTCCTATGTGTAAAAATGTAATTAATCTCACACTCTCTTTTAGCATTGTTTAAATTTTAAGTAAAAAAAGATATAATCTTTTTTTTAAATTTTTAAGGAGAAAACTATGAAAAAAGGTATTTTTCTCTCTATTGGAATAGCTGTTTTGTTTTCAGCTTGCGGAAATTCCATAGATGAAAAAACAGTTAAAAAATATGAAAATCAACTAAATCAAACAGTTAAACAAGAAATTGCAAGCCTTTCTCAGGATTCTGGAATAAAGATTGAATTTTCTGATTTTAAATGCAATGCAGATGGTGATTTTATAGCGTGTTTAAGTCCAAATTTCAAAACTCTTGCAAAAGATAATAACGATGAGTATCAAGAACTATTTCAAGCAAAAAATATCAAAATTCGCTCAAATGAAATTTACAAAGGCAAAGCAAATACATCAATTAGCATTAAAGAATATTACAACGATCTTTTTAAAAACCAAAAAAGCATACAATCAAATTTGGTTTTTGAAGATTTTAAACTTGGAGAAAAAGTTGCTGGTGACATCAATGCAAGCTTATTTCAACAAGATCCAAAAATCAGCTCTTTTATCAATAAATTAAGCTCGGATTCTTATACTTTATCATTTGACAACTCTATCAACAAACAAGAAAACAATTATCTAGATAATCTTGATATAAAATTTTATAACGCAAAATTAAATTTCAATACAAATCTAAATATAAATCTAAAAGAAGATTTGCTTAATTACCTTGATTCTAAGGGTATAAAATTTAACACTCAAACTTTAGCTATGGATGAACAAGCTATCAATGAACTTCTTAATATAGCAAACTACGAACAAGCTTCAGATTTTAGTAATACAATCCAAAAATACATCATCTTAAATAATTTTAAAATTGATTCAACTCTTAAAACCGAAGGCGTATTTAGTAGCTATGTAGCAACTGCTAAGGAAAATTTACAAACCTTAAAAGCTCAAAGTCAAAATGAAGAACAAGCATTAATCTTTGATAAAGCTTTAGCTATTTTAAACAATATCACTCAAAATGATGATTATAAACTCAATCTTGATTTAAAATTTAAAAACATCCCTGTTAGTGACTATAGCGCACAGGGAATCGACAGCATCGAAAAACTAAGCATCAACAATCAAGACGCCACAGAAGCGTTAAAAATTATACTTCCATTTATCATGTTTTCTATGTTAATGGGCGGAGCGTCGTTTTAAATTTTAAAATGATAAAAACTTCAAAAACATTAAAAGCAAGATTAAATTCTTTGCTCTTAATGTTTCATAACATTAACAAAAAAGGCTAAAATGAAAATTTTATTCTCCCCTAGTGAAAGCAAAAATGAAAATTGCGTAAAAAATCCTATCAATGAAAACTCATTTATATTTAAAGAATTATTTCCTTATAGAATGGAAGCTTTAAAGCATTATGAAGAATTTATCAAAAACGCAAGTTTACAGAATTTACAAGAACTTTTTGGCATTAAAAATGAAAATGAAATTGATAAATTTAAACACGACTTAAAACAAGCTCCCACTCAAGGAGCTATATTGCTTTATACTGGGGTAAGTTATGAATATCTTAATTTTAAAGCTTTAGATAAAAAAAGTCAAGCTTATATTTTAGAAAATACTCTTATATTTTCTAATCTTTTTGGCGTTGTAAGAGCTAATGATACCCTACCCTTTTATAAATTCAAGCAAGGGGCTAAAATAGGAAATTTTGCCATAGAGAAATTTTATAAAGAACATTTTAGTAAAGCCTTAGATGAATACTTGGAAAATGAAGAAATACTTGACCTTAGAGCAGGATTTTATGATAAATTCTATACCCCAAAAAAGAAATTTTATACCTATAAATTTGTAAAAAATGGTAAAGTCATCAGTCATTTTGCTAAAGCTTATAGGGGAATTTTACTCTCCATAAGTGCAAAAAACCAAGTAAAAAACAATAAAGAGCTTTTAGCAAACCTTCCTTCAAACCTAAAACTCAAAGAAATTCAAATCAAAGGTTTAAAGGAAGAAATTGTGCTTGAAATTCTAGATTAGTTTTTATTTTAAGTATTTTAAAGCTAGCTTCGCATAATAACTTGCAGCCCTAGCTAAAAGCTTATCATTAAAAACATAACTAGAATTATGTAAATAAATGTCGTTTTCATTTTCTAAAAAAGCATAGGCACATTTTTTCATTTCGCAAAAAAATCCAAAATCCTCACTTGCCATTAAAGGACGATGATTAAATTCACAATTTTTTTCTCCAAATAATTCTTTTGCAACCTCACTAGCAAAATCCACAGCTTCATCGTTATTCATAGTCACTGGTGCAACAACATTTTTATTGATTTTAATCTCTATATCATTAGCCTGTGCAATACCTTTACAAATTTTATAAATTTTTTCTTCAGTTAGCTTTCTAGTTTCATTATCTAATGCTCTAACACTCATTTTAATCGTTGCAATATCTGGAATGATATTAAAAGCATGTCCTGCATTAAAAGCTCCTATGCTTACAACTGCTGAATTTTGGGGATCAACATTGCGAGATACTATACTTTGTAAAGCCACAACAAGCAAAGAAGCAGCATAAATAGGATCTTTTGCCTTTTCTGGAGCACTTCCATGACCACCCCTTCCAATAACTTCAATACTATAACCATCCGAAGAAGCCATCATCGCACCTTTTTTAAGATAAAATTTCTTATCGCTACCAAAAGGCATATTGTGCCATCCAAAAACATAATCACTATCAAATTTTTCAAACAATCCATCTTCTATCATTGCCTTAGCACCACCCAAACCCTCTTCAGCAGGTTGAAAATAAAGATTTAGAGTGCCATTAAAATTCTGACTTGCTAAATATTTTGCAGCAAGCAATAAAGAAGTAGTATGTCCATCATGACCGCAAGCATGCATTACATTTTCTTTTTTGCTTTTATAAGGCAAATTTGTGCATTCTTGTAAAGGCAAAGCATCCATATCTGCACGAAGTCCTATTTTTTTATCGCTATTTCCCTTTTTTAAAACCCCAACAACGCCTGTTTTTCCTATTTCTTCATAAACCTCATAACCAAATTCTTTTAATTTTTGTGCCACTAATTTTGCAGTACATAATTCATCAAAACCAAGCTCAGGATTTTCATGAATTTGATGACGAATTTTTTCAAATTCGCCTTGTAAGTCTAGTATTTCTGGAATTAAATTCATTCTATTTTTCTCCTTGTATAAAATTTTCTCTTCTAGGTAAAACAAATTGTGCTAAGATCGCTGAAATAAAAATCAAAGCAAAAATATAAACAAAACCCAAAGTAAAACTATGGGTTTTATCAACACTCCAAGATACTACCCATAGATTAAATGATAGTATAACAAAGGTAATACTCCAAAAAGCACTCATAATATAAGCAGTTTGATTTGGATTGGAATTTTTTAATTCTGAAGGTAGATTAAAGAAAAATGGAAACCACATAGAATAAAAAATACCCGATAACACAGCAAAAATCTGTATCAATACTAAATTTTGTAAAAACAACATACAAAATCCGCATATAAAAATACACGCTCCTCCAGACAATAGCATTATTTTAAAAGAAATATTTTTTCTTTTAAAAAATAATCCAAGATAAGGACCAAAAATAATAGCAAAATTAGCCAAGGCTGGAATTTCTTTTTTAGCAAAATCAGCTAATTCTTTACTAAAACCTGCATATTGTGCATAAAAAGTTGGTAAAAAAGTAAAAAGAGAATTTAAAAATAAAATAGGTCCTATGTAAAAAATAATCATACCCCAAGCAACACGAGATTTTAAAGCATAAATAAGATCTTTTGCATTATTCTTTTTTTCTTCTTTTTTATTCTCATCTTTACCTATAAAAAGCCACAAAATCAATAAAATCAAATTAATCCAAGCATAAAATGATAAAGAATCTCTCCAATTTCCAAAATAATTTGAGATGCTTTCAGCTAAAACAAGTCCTAGGGTAATGCCTACTAAATTTGAAGCTATGTTAAAACTAATTACAAAATGTAAAGCTTTTTTTCAAACCATTGCTGTGCAATAGGCACTAAGCAAACTAAAGCACAAGCTGAACCAAGCCCTGTTAAAAATCTTATAACCAAAATACCGCTATAACTATCTACAAAACTTAAAAATATACCCGAACTCATTAAAATACAGCCTAAAAAATATCCCTTTTTTAATCCGAATTTATAAACTAAAAAAGCAGTAAATGAAGCACCAAAAATTTTCGCAACTACTATCATGCTAGTGATTAAAGTAGCTTGCTGAGTATTTAGAGCAAGATCATTTGAAATCAAAGGCATTAAAGATCCTGTCGCTGCCCAAGAGATACTAAAAACAGCATAAACACTAAAAATTATAAATTCAACTCCAATGCGTCTAAAATGAAATAAAAGTGATTTTTCCATATTAAAATCCTTTTAGATATTTATTAAAATATAACATAAAAAAATAAGATATTTATTATCTTTAATTATTTTTTTAATTTAATTATTTTTTTATATATTTTTTTGTTACTTTTTGAAAATTTATATATAAGTTTAAAGATAAAAAAACTAAAATACAAAATAAAAAACCCGTAAAAGTTTTTTGAAGTATTTAAATGATATATTTCAAAATCTAGTTTTAAAAAGGAAAAATATGGAATTTTTAGCATTTATTTTTTTGATTATTATATTTTTATTTGTAGTCTTTATCATCGTTACTCGCTATGAAAAAAAGATAAAATTACTCAACCAAAACATACAAAACATGAAAGAAGATATAGCCGATCTTAAAGAAACAACTCAAAAAAATCGCTCTTTAATTGAAAAAAATCGCTCTAATATAGAAAATATAATAAAATAAAACTAAGAAAGATTTGTGATAAGCTTATAGCGTTTTTTCTGATTTATCATTAAAGTAAAAATTTTTTCACTTGAATTTTCACTTTTATTTTTATAAATCATACTTTTTAAAAACGGAAAAAGCATCGTACTAGAAGTTTTACCTTGTAAAATAATATGCATAGAGCCTTTTAAAATTCCGTACTTATAACTCATACCGCTTGGAAATATATCAAGATTAAAGCTTAAACTATCTTCATTACTATCATAATTTAAAATTTCAATTTTAACAAAGCTAATTTCTTGATCTTCTTGAGATAAATTTTTAAAAATTTCAAGTTTTTCGTGTTTTTTGATAGTAACAACTTCTTGCTTACTTTCTTTAAAATCAGAAAGAAAATTTTCATTTTTAAAAATTCTTGAAAAAAATTTTAAATTTTTAAATTGTATACTTGTTTGTTTTGTGTTTTCATGTATTATTTTTTCGGATTTTAAGATGTTGTGTTCTATATCATCTTCTTGGTTTTGATTATCTTTGTTTGATTTCATGTCAAAATCTTCAACGATAATCATATCTTCACTATTACAAATATTAAAATGTTTTACAATTTCTTCAAAAGTAAAACTGTCATCACTAAATTCCAAAAGATCTACATTTGAAGTGATAAAATCAACACCATCTCGTTCTTCAATCTTATCTTTAATCACAAAAGCATCAACACAAAAGCACGATCTTTGAATTTCGTATTCAGAACTTTTGCCTTTAAATACTATCTTCATCATCACAAAGCTTTTGCTATAAGTTCTAAAGGACTAGCAAAAACAACCTTGCTTGAATTTTGTTCTAATGCATTTGAAATTTGCATTCTGCAAGCTGAACACTCGGCGCTTACCACACTAGCCTTAATTTCATCGATCATTTGTGCTTTTTTAAGCCCTACACTTAAAGCTCTATCATAATAATCCGTTTGCATACTCACTCCACCAAAACCGCAACAAGCATTAGAATTACTCATTTCTACAAAATGATAATTTGTTTTTAAAAGTTCTCTTGGCTCTTTAAAAACCCCTTGCATTTTTCTTGCATGGCAAGGATCGTGATAAGTAATGCTATAATTAAATTTATTTTTTGTTTTTAAAATTTCTTCCAAAGAAGTAAATTTATAAAAATACTCGCTAGCCATATATATCTTAGATGACACACATTTTGCGCGTTTTGCCCAGTCTAAATCATTTTGCATTATAAAAAAATGTTCATAATCTATCTTTAACATAGCCGAACAAGTGGCCTCAGGAACTATAATAGCATCTAATTTTTCTAATTTTTTTTCAAAATACTCAATATTTTTTTTAGCCAAAACTTCAACACTTTTAAAATCACCCGTAAAAAATTGCGGCGCTCCACAACACACTTGTTCTTTCATCAAATCCACATTGATTTTTAATTCCTTAGCGATTTTAAGCACTGCATTAGCCGTATCTATGTAAAAATAATTCGCCAAACAACCTACAAAAAAACCTATTGTTTTTTCTCCATCATTATTGATAAATTTTGGATTAGAATTTAAGAAACTTTTTTTATTAAAACTTGTAAGCAATCTTCCCTTTTTAACAAAAGGCATGGAAAATCTTGCCTTCATACCTGTATTTTCATTCTCATTTTGAATTTTAAACGCACAACTTTGAAACACATAGCCAAGCTTAGCTACCAAATCTAAAATTTTGCGTCTTCTTAAAAAGAAAAAAATAAGTTTTTTATACCAAGCTATACCAAATTTTTTAGCTATATCATAACGAACTTCTTCTATGGCATTATCTACTCTTAATTTACTTGGACATACTTCAACACAATTGGTGCATAAAAAACAAGATTCAAAAACTTTCTTAGCTTCTTTATCAAGTTCTAGACTTCCCTCTTTATAAGCAGCTAAAAGATCTAAAAATCCTCTTGGACTAGTAATTTCATCGCGATTTTCTTCATGTATAGTACAAACAGGTATACATTTGCCACATTTAACACAAGCATCACTTATTTGACTAAATTTCATCTTACACCGTTTTTGAGAATACTTTTTTATCTTCACTAATGTTTTTCATATAAGCATCAAAACACATGGCAATATTTCTTATAAGCAAAACGCCTGTTTCATTGACTTTGATAAAATTTTCATCAAAATTAATAAAATCTTTGTATTCTTCTAAAGCTTTTAAATCCTCTTTAAAATACTCCTGAAAATCAATGCAAAATTCTTTTTCTATTGACTTGATATCAAGCTTAAAATTTGCCATTAACTCCATAATCACTGCTTTTCTAAGTTCATCATCATCGCTTAAAGCTACGCCTCTTTCAAAAGGCAAAACTCCTCTATCTAATGCAGCTTCATAACTTGACATATCTTTAAAATTTTGTGCATAATGTCTTTGTCCTTCACCTATACTTGTAAGCCCGACACCGACTAAATCAGCACCGCCTTTAGTAGTATAACCTTGGAAATTTCTATGCAAAGTTCCATTTTCTAAAGCTTTAAAAAGCTCATCATTTTCTTTTGCAAAATGATCCATTCCTATCATTTTATAGCCATTTTTGCTTAAAAATTTCTCACAAAATTCTAAAATTTCAAGCTTAACATCAGGACTTGGCAGGGTATTTTCATCAAATTTTCTCATATTTTTCTTAAGCCAAGGCACATGAGCGTAATTAAAAATCGCCAAACGATCAGGGTTTAAAAGCATAACTTTTTCTAAAGTTTGTGTAAAGCTTTGCAAATTTTGATAAGGCAAACCATAAATTAAGTCCATATTTACAGACTTTATCCCTTTGCTTCTTACAAGATTTAAAGCATTTTGTGTTAATTCAAAAGGCTGGATGCGATGAATTTCTTTTTGAACTTTTTCATCAAAATCCTGCACTCCAAAGCTGATACGATTAAAGCCATTTTGTGTTAAAACTGTGGCTTGTTCGTCATTTAAAAAACGCGGATCGATCTCACAGCTAATCTCTGCATCTTTAGAAAAATTTCTAAAAATAGATCTGATTTTTAAAATCAAATTTTGAAGTTGTTTAGCACTAAAAAAAGTTGGAGTTCCGCCCCCAAAGTGCATTTGCACCACTTCACGCTTGGTATCCAAAATGGTACTTAAAATATCAAGCTCTTTAAAAATATAAGTTAAATACCTTTCTTTACTCTCTTCTTTGGCTGTATAAATAACATTGCAACCACAAAAATAACAGGCACTCCTACAAAAAGGTAAATGAAAATAAAGCGATAAAGATCTATCTTGCTTTTTTAAAATTTCTATATATTCTTCGTATTTGAAATTTGCATTAAACTCTACTGCTGTAGGATAAGAAGTGTAGCGTGGTCCTGCTTTAGAGTATCTTACAAAAGCTTTATAATCTCTCATTTTGATTTACCCTTTCTATCATCGCTTGCATATCTACAAATAAATTTGGATGTTCTTGTTTGATTTTAGAAATTAATTTTTCAAGATCAATACTAACTTCCATGGTGCCATTTTGTGCCTTTTGCTTGATCTCATCCATAGCAACCGTCCAAACATCGTTAAAATCTACAGGAATTTGTTGATAAATCGCCTTTTCTAAACGCAATTCAAAATTCTCTTTTTGACTTTGTTTTAAACTTTCAAGTATATTCTTAAGACTTTGTAAAGAAAGTAAAGTGTGAATTTCATCGTTTTCATCGATCACAAACCAAGGCTCAGGAGAATCAAAACTTCCATTTTCAAGAACTAAACATTTTTCGTTTTCATTCTCGCTTTGCTTCATTTTAAAAATCGTTCTATCTTTTTTCTTTATTCCTAGATTTTGACTAAATTCATCAATGCGTTTTAAGCAAGTGCTATACTTTTCTAGCTCTTTCATTCTCTTCCTCTCTGATTATCCAAAAAGCAAAGCAAGGCTTTTACCACATAAAGGCGATTTCTTGCTTCTTTAAAAATCACATCTGCATGTTTTTCAAAAATTTCTTCACTCACTTCATAACCCCTATAAGCAGGCAAACAATGAAGCAATATCGCGTCTTTATTGGCAACACTCATAGCCTTTTCATCAATCATAAATCCTTCAAATTCTTTAATCTTGCGTTCTTTTTCATTCTCTTCACCCATAGAAACCCAAGTATCGGTAATGACTACATCTTTATCCTTTAAGGCTTCAAATTTATCATGACTTAAGGAAATTTTAGCTCCTGAAATCAAAGCCTGTTTCATAGCAAATTCCCAAATTTCAGGGCTAATTTTATAGTTTTTTGGTATAGCTATACTAAATTCAAAGCCCAAAATCGCAGCCGTAATAAGCCAAGAATTGCACATATTGTTACTATCTCCGATAAAAGCAACTTTTGCTATACCATTTTGCATTTTATTCCATTCTTTAATAGTAAGCAAATCTCCTAAAACCTGAGTAGGGTGATAAAGTTCGCTTAAAGCATTGATCACAGGGGCTTTAGAATATCTTGCAAATTCGAGTAAAGTTTCATGTTTATTGACTCTCATCATCACAAAATCAACCATCGCCCCTATCACCCTAGCTGTATCCTTTACAGGCTCGCCACGACTAAGTTGTAAATCATTGCTGCTTAAAAATAAAGCCTTTCCGCCAAGCTCTGTTATGGCTAATTCAAAGGCCATTCTTGTTCTTGTAGAATTTTTCTCAAAAATCATCGCTAAAGTTTTATCTTGTAAAAGTTTTTTAGGCTCTTTTTTAAGCTCGCTAGCATGATTTACAAGGCTTAAAATTTCCTCCTTAGAAAAATCTCTTAAAGTTAAAAAATGTTTCATTTTTCTCCTTTTAACATTTTAGCTAATTCTTTGGCATGATAAGTGGTGATAAGCTTTGCTCCTGCTCTTTTAAAAGCTATCATAGTTTCATACAAAACTTTTTCATAATCAATCACTCCTGCATTTTTAGCTGCCTTTAACATAGCATACTCTCCGCTTACATTATAAACACACAAAGGCAAGTTAGAATGAAGGGATATTTCTTTAACCACATCAAGATAAGCAAGAGCGGGTTTTACCATCAAAATATCGGCTCCTTGTGCTTCATCTTCTAAGCTTTCTTCTAAAGCTTCTCTACCATTAGCAAAATCCATTTGATAGCTTTTTCTATCTCCATAACTTGGAGCTGATTCTGCCACATCTCGAAATGGCCCATAATAACTTGAAGCAAATTTAGTAGAATACGCCATTATAGGCAAATTTTCAAAACCTTCTTTATCCAAAGCTTCACGCAAAGTAGTGATAATACCATCCATCATTCCACTAGGTGCTATCATATCTACCCCTGCTCTTGCGTGAACTAAGGCTTGTTTGGCTGAAATTTCTAAAGTGGCATCATTATCTACACTTTTTGTTTTTGGATCGATAATCCCACAATGCCCGTGATCTGTGTATTCACAAAAACAAAGATCGCTGATTATAAAAAGATCTGGAAAATTTTTCTTAATCTCTCTTATACTTCTTGCAACAAGCCCTTCATCATCTAAAGCATCGCTTCCACAGCTATCTTTTTTCTCATTTTCCAAAACGCCAAAAAGTATAATGGCTTTAATGCCTAAATTGACTACATTTTGACACTCTTTTAAAATTTCATCTAAACTCATTTGAAACACATCAGGCATAGAAGAAATTTCTTTTTTTATCCCCGTTCCATTAACCACAAAAAGCGGATAAATCAAATCATTTACACTTAAAGAATTTTCTCTTACCATGGCTCTTAAGTTTTCATTAAGCCTTAATCTTCTAAATCTTTTAAACATTTTTTTGTCCTTTTTTTGCTAAAATCTTAACATAAATTTGATTATAGAGGGTAGTAAATGAAAATAAAAATTTCAGAAATTGCGAATTTACCTAGCAAATGGGGAAATTTCCAAATACAAAGTTTCAAAGAAAATGATAAAGAACATTTATGTATATTTAAAAATACTCCAAAAGACACGCTCAATCTAAGAATTCATTCAGAGTGCTTAACAGGAGATGCTTTAGGAAGTTTAAAATGCGACTGCGGAGAACAGCTTGAATTTTCGCTAAAATATATAGAAAAGAATGGCGGAATGGTGATTTATCTTAGACAAGAAGGAAGGGGTATAGGGCTTTTTAATAAGGTTAATGCTTATGCTTTGCAAGATAAAGGTTTTGATACGATTAAAGCAAATCATCAGCTTGGCTTTAAAGCCGATGAGAGAACTTATGAAATTGTAGAATTTATACTCAAAAACTATGAAATTTCTAAGGTTAATTTACTCACAAATAACCCTGAAAAGCTAGATTCTATCAAAGAAAAAATCATCACACGCATACCGATTTTAATAGAACCTAATCGTTTTAATGCAGAATATCTAAACATAAAACAAACTCAAATGGGGCATCTTAAATAAATGATTTTTAAAGATTACGACTTTTTACAAAACCATGATTTAAAAAACTTTGAAGAAAAAATAAAAATTTATAAAGAATTATTATCTAAATTTAACCGCATTCACAATCTTACTCATTTAAAAAATATAGATGAAAATATCTTTGATAGTATTAAAATTTTAGATTTTTATGATTTCTCTAAAGCAAAAAATATTGCCGATATAGGAAGTGGCGCAGGATTTCCAGCTGTATTTTTAGCTTTTTTACTGCAAAGCAATTTTCATCTTTTCGAACCCAATCCCAAAAAAGCTGCCTTTTTGCGGACACTAAAAATAGAATGTGAGCTTTCAAATTTACATATTTACAAAGAAAAAATTCAAGAATGCAAAAATACCTTTAAAGCTGATATCATCACCTCAAGAGCCTTGATGGATGTTAAACCCTTGCTTGAAATTTGCAAAAATCTAAAAGATGACAATACGGTTTTTATTTTATGGAAAGGTAGCGAAATTTATCAAGAACTTGAAAATATAAAAGATTATGAAATTTTTGAAAATGATTTAAGAAAATATTGTATTTTAAAGTAGCCCTAAGGCTACTTTTTATTCTGCTAAGTCAGCGTTAAAACTGATATCAACCAAAGGCCAAGAAATTCCGCCATGTCCTGGAGCAGCATCGCTTAATGCTTTTAATGCTTTAGAGCCATTTTTAAAAGTATGCAAGTCAAGTTGTCCTTTAGCTTCAAATTTATTATCTTTGATGGTATAAGTTAAAGGCACAATAGTACTTTTTTTATCCATAGTAATTTTTGCTGAAATAACACCTTTATTTTCACCCGCAATCACATCTTGAAAAACAACTTTAATATCTGTATCTCCCAATAAAGCAGGGAAAAATACTTTTGTGATATTATTGGTTATAATATCATTGCCTTCACCCATAAAAGCATTACTTGGCTTTATGGTAGCTTTAGCGCCTTTAAGATAACTTGCCAAATCCTTTGTATTTTTAGAAAATTTATATTCTACATTTTTAAATTCACCTTTTGTTCCTATCATATCTTTAGTTTTATATCCCTCAAAAGAAACCTTTAAACCATCTTCTTTAAAAGATACAGCACTTAAAGCCGAAGCCAATAAGCAAGAACTTAAAACACTTACAAGAATTTTTTTCATCTTTATTCCTTTTTTTAATAAATTTAATTAACGAGTTAAATTATATTCTTAGTTAGTTAATAAAATAAAATTTTCTAAAAAATAATTTTTACTACCAAAGCATACCTTTAAAAGCTAAGGTTAAAAAATATCCTCCAAAAATCAAAACAAGTCCCAAAACAAAAGCCAAGCCAAACACTCTAGAGCCACTTTTTAAAAATTTTTTAAAGTCAATTTGCAAGCCTAAAGCTGCCATAGCAAAAACGATACATAAAGTACAAAGTGTTTTACCTAAAGAGATAATATCACTCGTAGCAATACCTAAAATACTTTCTTTACTTGCTAGATATGTATTTAAAACTATCATACCTAAAAATGCGAATGCAAAATAAGGTATAGTGATACTTTTTGCAGTTTTTCCACTGCTTGAATGCTGATTTTTAGCGAAAAAATAAGTCACTATAAGCAAAAAAGGCACAAGTAAAATCACTCTCATCATTTTTATAATCACTGCAACATTAGAAGCTCCTTGCTCAAATCCTGCCATATCCTTTGCCATTTCAGCAGCACCTGCGACATTTGCCACCTCATGCAAAGTAGCTCCCATAAAAACACCCATAGCATTTTGATCAAAAAAAGGAAAAAGATTTAAAGAAAAAGCTATGGGATACAAAAACATAAACACAAGTCCAAAAATCACCACCGTACCTACAGCTAAAATTCCCTTAAAAGGATCACTTTTCAAACTTGACTCTAGTGCTAAAACCGCTGCCGCACCGCAAATCGCACTTCCGGCTCCAACAAGCATAGAAGTTTCTTTATCGAGTTTAAAAATTTTCACTCCTATAAATAAAGCAATCATAAAAACAAAAAATATCACTATAGCAGAAAGCAAAAACCCTTTCAACCCTACACTTAAAAGCTCAGTTAAAGTGATATTAAAACCATATAAAACAATACCGAGTCTTAAAAGCTTTTTCGCACTAAAATGCACTCCAGCTTGAAAATGATGTTGGTATTTAAAAAACCAAGGAGAAAGCAATACTCCTATGATGATAGCAAAGGCAGTCGCTGCTAAATGGGTAGTATCTTTGATACTTTGAACACTAGAAAGATACATAGCAAAAATCACTATACAAGCAGTAAAAAGCAAACCCTTAAAATTTGATCGCACTATAGCCACGCTATGTGCTAAAAAACTTGTTTTCATTTATTTTCCTTTTTTTGTAAATTTTGTGTTATTATATTTTTTTTATTAAAATTATAAAAATATATTATTTTAATTTTTATAATAATTTTTTTTTATTAAATAAAGGAATCACTCATGAAAATCAAAGATATGGAAATATTTTTAGATCTTTTAAACACTCAAAGTCCAACTCATACAGCCAACAATTTTTCCATAACTCAACCTAATGTTTCAATAGTAATTAAAAATTTAGAAAATAAATTTGATGGTATTTTATTTGAAAGACTTGGAAAAAAACTCTTACCTACACCAAAAGCTTTAGAACTAGGAAAAAATTGGTTAAAAATTATACAAGCCTACTACCAAAGCTTAGAAAAATTAAACGACGAAAGTATGCTCTTAGGGGAAATAAAAATAGCCTCAACTCAAAGCATTTCTGAACATTTTTTAGCTCCTATTTTATTTGATTTTAAAGCAGAATTTAAAAACATAGAAATTCACTCTCAAACGCAGAATTCAAAAGAATGTTTAAATTTGCTAAAAAACGGAAATATAGAATTTGCAATCATTGAAGCAGAACTTGATCCGGCTTTAGTGGAGTATGAAAATTTAGAAATAAATTTTTGGCAAGATGATGAACTTATAGTAGCTACAAGTGATAAAAAACTCAATGAAAAAGAATTTTATATCGATGAACTTTTAGAACAAAAGTGGATTTTAAGAGAAGTAGGCTCAGGCTTAAGGGATAAATTTTTAAACGAAATTGGTGCAAGCTCAAAAAAACTTAATATTTTTCTTGAGCTTGATAGAATGGCCGCGATTAAAGAACTTGTTTTACAAAAAAAAGCAATCTCTATTTTTTCCAAAAAAAGCATAGAAAAAGAATTAAAAAATTCAACACTTTATGAAATTAAATTAAAAAATATCAACCTAAAGCGTAAATTTTACACCTTAAAAAGAAAAAATTATAATTTTAACAGAGCTTTAGAAAAATTTGAAAAAATATTCAAATCATAAGCATAATAACCGATTTATATAGAAAGTTAAGCAATTTTTAGATAAAATCCAAAGCTTATATAAATTTCAAGGATAATCAATGAACGCCAAAACTCAAGAAGCTGAATTAGAAGAATTATTTCAAGAAAATGCAAAAGATTATATCACATATGAAAAATTGGTAAAATATCTTACAAAACAACCAAGTGCATCAACCGCTAAAAAAGTGCAAGCATTAATGAAAAAACACAAAGTGCAACTTTTTTCAGCAGCCGAAATTGCACAAATGAAAAACATAGAAGATGCAAAAAGACTTCAAGAAGAAAAACAAAAACTCCAAGATACAAGCCTTGAGAACGAATTTGATTTAGCCAATGAAAACGATTTATTAGAATGGAGCAGATCAGACTCTCCTGTTCGTATGTATTTAAGAGAAATGGGACAAATTGCTTTATTAAATAAAGATGAAGAAATTGAAATTTCCAAAAAAATAGAACTTGGCGAAGATATTATCATTGATGCTTTTTGTTCTGTACCTTATTTGATAGATTTTATTTTAGATTATAAAGAACCTTTAATAAACAGAGAAAGAAGGGTAAAAGAACTATTTAAAAGCTTTGACGATGAAGAAAAAAGTGATGATAAACTTGATGAACTTGATATAGATGAAGATGAAGAAAACGAAACAGAATTAGAATCAGATGAAGAAAATGCTAAAAAAAACAGCAAAAAAGAAGATGAAAGAACTTTAAAAGTTATAGAAAAATTTAAAGCTCTAGAAAAAGCTAAAAAAGATTGGCTAAAAACATCCAAAGACAAAGAAAGTGAAGACGAGCTTTTAGATAAATTAAGCATTGCGTTCAAAAAAAATATTTTAAAAGAAAAATTAATGGATCTAGGCCCTACTTCAAAACTTATTAGTGAAATCGTAAAATCAATGGAAACTGCACTAAAAAGCGATGAAGAATTTGACAAAGAACTTAAGCGTTTAGAATACCGCTTACCTATGTTTTCTGATGAACTTAAAAAACGCCATGCAGATATTTTAAAAGATATTACAAAATTGAGCAAAGAAGAAATCACAGAGCGAGCTTTAGAAACAACCATGGTAAGCACTTATATGGAAATTAAAAAACTATTTCAAACTAAAGAAGCTAGTGAAAAAAGCTTTGATCTTGAAAAATCACGTTTAAAAGAAATTTTAGAGCAAATTAAACGCGGTAAAAAAATCTCTGATGAAGCAAAAGGAAGAATGGCAAAATCGAACTTGCGTCTTGTTGTAAGCATAGCTAAACGCTACACAAATCGTGGTCTACCTTTCTTAGATCTTATTCAAGAAGGAAATATAGGTTTAATGAAAGCTGTGGATAAGTTTGAATACAAAAGGGGTTATAAATTTTCCACTTATGCAACTTGGTGGATCAGGCAAGCTATTTCAAGGGCTATAGCTGACCAAGCAAGAACCATAAGAATTCCAATCCACATGATAGAAACCATCAATCAAATTAACAAAATTATCCGCGAACATCTACAAAAAGATGGAAAAGAACCTGATGTCAGTGTTATAGCCAAAGAAGTAGGTTTAAGCGTAGATAAGGTTAAACAAGTTATTAAAATCACAAAAGAACCAATTTCTCTTGAAGCTCCAATAGGAAATGAAGATGATGGTAAATTTGGAGATTTTGTTGAAGATAGAAATTCACTTTCTCCAATGGATCATATCTTAAAGGATGATTTAAAAGAACAAATTGATGAAGTTTTAGATCAATTAAACGATAGAGAAAAAGCGGTAATTCGTATGCGTTTTGGTTTAATGGATGATGAAAGTGATAGAACTTTAGAGGAAATTGGAAAAGAGCTTAATGTCACTCGAGAAAGAGTGAGACAAATAGAAAGTTCAGCTATAAAAAAACTCAAACACCCTAAAGTAGGAAGAAAACTAAAAAATTATATTGAAGGTTGGAAGTAAGAGTCAATCTCTTACTAAAAACCCAAATCTTTTTCTTCTTTTAACTTGCGCACATGTTCAAAAAAAACTAATTTTCCGCTATGTTTTTTTAAATTTTTAAATTCCTTAATATCAAATTCTAAACACAAGATAGAAGAAGTTGGAAAAGAAGCCAAACATAGCGAGCTTAATAACTCTCCAAGCTCCATTAAACCAGGATTATGACCCACTAAAAATACTTCGTTAAACTCATCATCAATATCTTGCAGAATTTTTAGCAAATTTTCAACATTGCAAAGATACAATCTTTCATCAAAACAAATTTTATTTTTATCAAAATTATAAAATTTGGCTATTTTTTTCGCTGTTTTAGCGGTTCTAACAGCAGGACTTGATAGCACCAAATCAGGATGAATTTCATGCAAGGCAAGATTTTTAAAAAGTTTTTTTAAATCTTCCTTTCCACTCTTAGTAAGTTTTCTTTCAAAATCATCAATATCCCCACTCTTACTTGCTTTTGCATGTCTTATAATATAAATTTTTTTCATTTTACCTCTTTTATTTTAGCTAAAATATAACCACACATAAACCCGAAAATATGACCATACCAAGCAACATTTACCCCCATAAGCAATGGCGCAAAACTCATAAGTAAAATTGCCACTATAAGTCCTTTTGTGCTATTTTTATCAAGAACAGCATAAAAGCCCATTAAAACACAAATTGCACCACTAGCGCCTATGACATTTATATTTTCTCCGAAATATTTAAAATCAAAATACACATAAAAAACACTTAAAAGTGAACACAACAATCCGCCAATAAAATAAATAAAAATAAAACGCAAAGCACCTAAATAAGTTTCTAATATACGCCCAAATTGAAACAAAACTATCATATTTAATATAAGATGAGTTAAATTTCCATGTAAAAACATTGAACTTAAAAGTTGCCAATAAGCTCCATTAAAAAATAAAATATTCAAACCAAGGATATTATAATAATCATAAGAAATCAAAAAATAACATAAAATATTTAAAAAAATTAAAAAAATTGTAAGCAAAGTATAAAACCTTTATTTTTTATAATATTGTCTTAAAATTCACATAAAATTCACATAAATTCTTTACAATTTTACTAAAAAATAATTAGGAAAAATATTGAAAATTAAATTTTTAAGTATTATTACTATTTTAAGTTTATCTTTAAATGCTGATATAATAATTTCTGCTGATAATTTGCCAAGTGTTTCTAAAGAATTTTTACAACATAATTTCAAAGCACCCATAGGGATCGTACAAAAAGACAAAAATTCCTATGAAGTCTATCTTAGCGATGGGACAGAACTTGAATTTGACATAGATGGAGCTTGGAAGGAAATTGAAAATAAAGCCTTTCCTTTTGATCTAGATTTTTTACCTCAAAATTTAGTCAATATCATTAAAAACGAATTTCCAAATATAAAAGCTAGAGAAATCGAAAGAAAAATCAACCATTACAAGATTAAACTTGATAACGATGTAAAAATTCTTATAGATTTTAATGGAACTATCTTGCACAAAGAAATTGATGATTAAAATATAATCAAACCTGCATTATATTTTTAACATCATCATATTCTATCTTTTCTTTTTCAAGCAAAAGCTCTGATAATTTTAAAATTTTATCCTTCATAGAATTTAAAAATTCATCCATTTCTTTTTTTTGTTCATTTAAATTTGACTCTTCTAACATATCAAAACTCAACATATAATCAAGCAATTCTTTAATCTTTAAAAAATCATCTTGCGAGTTAGTATAACTTTCATTATAAATCAATCTCATAGCTCTAGAACCAGCCAAATAAACTTTTATACGATTGATAAGCTCTGATTTTGATCTTATATTATGCTCATATTCTTTAAAACGATCTTCAATAAGAGTGATTTTTTCAAATCCTATGTCAAAATAATACGCACTCAAAGCTTTTGCAGCCTGATAAGTGGCTTGAATTTTCTTCTCTTCATCATTAAAACTTAAAATCTTTTTCTTGCCTAAAAGAACTTTATTTAATACAGCATAAAAATCACTTTCCTCAACTAAAGCACTATTTCTTCTTAAAGCATTAATTGCCGCTTCATTGACCAAAGTTTCAAGCCCTGCTCCACTAAAACCTACGCTTGCTTTGGCGATTTTATTTAAATTGACATTATTGTTTTTATCTTTCATATAAATTTCTAAAATTTTAAGTCTATCCTTAAAATCAGGCAAAGATAAAAAAATTCTCCTATCAAAACGCCCCGAACGCAATAAAGCAGGATCCATAAGTTCGATTTTATTTGTCGCAGCTATAACTATAACCCCACTATTGTCCTCAAAACCATCCATTTGAGTTAAAAGTTGATTTAAAGTGCTATCTCTTTCAACATTTGACATTTCTCCTCTTGCCTTACCTACAGCATCTATTTCATCGATAAAAACTATACTAGGAGCCATCATTTTAGCTTTTGAAAAAAGCTCTCTAACTCTTTTTGCACCCATACCTACATAAATTTCAACAAAACTTGAACCGCTTTGATAAAAAAATGGCACCTCTGCTTCTCCTGCAACTGCTTTTGCTATCAATGTTTTTCCTACACCAGGTGGGCCTACCATTAAAACACCTTTTGGCATTTTTACACCAAATTCTTTATATTTTTTAGGATTTTGTAAAAAATCCACAAGTTCGCTTAGCTCCATTTTAACTTCATCAACACCTGCTACATCATTAAAAGTAATATTTGAAATCACAGGTTTTATATGAGAACTTTCTAAATTTATATTTGAATTTTGTGCCTGAGTGTGATTTTGATTCTTATTTGATATTGGATATTTAGCTAACTCTTTTTTACGAGCAAAATAGCCAAGACTTATAAAAAGTGCGATAATAAAAACAAGTAAAATAAAAAACACCCAAAGCGTGTTATCTTTTTTAACTTCTACGGGAACTTTTGCTAAAAGTGTTTTTATATCTATGCCATCTTTTATAATTACGTAATTTTCACCTTCCGCCTTAAGCCAAATTTCGTCTTTATCAATCACAGCTTTTTGGATTAAATTTTGACTTAACAGACTTTGATAAAGATTTTCATCTATATATTTAGGTTCATTTTTAAAATATAAAATTCCCAAAAGCATACATAAAACCATAAAAGATGCTAAAATTATCTTTTTATTTTTCATTATCTAGCCTTTTAAATTTGCAAAGTTAGACTTTTCTTGTACTTCATATTGAGATATAACAATCCATTCTTTAGCTATATCTTTATCACTTTTAATTTTGATCTTATTAAAAAACTGATCATAACCCTCAAAAAAACCATCTTTTTGATTTTCTACCAAAACTTCAAGTGAAACTTGATTTTTTTTTCTAAATTCATAATTATTTTTTTCTACTATGGATTTTAAAGTGTTTAATCTTTCTTTAGCTAAAGTTCCATTTATCACATCTTTCATGGTAGCAGAATGCGTGTTGTTTCTAGGACTAAAAATAAAAGCATGAATATGAGTGAGTGGAAATTCTTTAAATTTTTTCAAAGCTTCTTGCCACACTTCTTCACTCTCGCCTGGATGAGCTACTATAAAATCCGTCCCTAAAGCATATCCTTTGCTTGCTATAGTATTAAAAAGCTTTAAATCATTATCCGTATGCGATCTTCTTCGCATTATGCGAAGCATTTTTTCACTTGTATGTTGCAAAGCAATATGTAAATGCCTTTCAAGCCAAGTCTCATCTAAAATTTCTAAAAAACTTTCATCAATTTGTGCGGGTTCTAAACTACCTAACCTTATGCGTTTTATACCTGAAATTTGTCCCATTTTTTGCAAAAGCTTGCCTAAACTTGTGCCATTTTTAAGCCCATATGAACCTATATTAGTCCCTGTTAAAACAATTTCACTATAGCCATTAGCCCCCAAAATTTCAACTTGTTTTAAAAGAGCTTTTTCATCTACACTTCTTGATTTACCTCGCACGCTAGGGATAATACAATAAGAACAAGCAAAATCACAACCTTCTTGAATTTTCACAAAAGCTTTGGTATGATTTTCATACTCACAAACTATATCTTTATCAATAAAATTTAAATTTCCAAGTTCATAAAAACTTGTCTTTGCTCCTAAAAATTCATTGATTTTATCTTTATTTGACGCTCCAAGCACTCCAAAAACTTGTTTTTTATCTAAAAGCTCCTTACCTTTGCTTACAGCACCACAACCTGTAAGTATAACTTTAATGCCTTTTTTTTGCATGGTATTTACA
The DNA here is from genome assembly GCF_004378995.1 of Campylobacter sp. US53. Taxonomy (NCBI): domain Bacteria; kingdom Pseudomonadati; phylum Campylobacterota; class Epsilonproteobacteria; order Campylobacterales; family Campylobacteraceae; genus Campylobacter; species Campylobacter sp. US53. The sequence continues at coordinate 26,771 of NZ_RYYH01000001.1, forward strand.
TAAGACTTTATCCCGCTATCAGCTCCATTTGTAACCGTGCAAGAATTTACAACGATAATTTGTGCTTTATTCTCATCATTTATAATCTCATAATCTTTTACATAACTTTTTAAAAGCTCTGTATCATAAATATTTGTGCGACACCCAAAGGTTTTAAAAAAAACTTTTTCTTTCAATCTTTATTCCTTGCATAAAAATGCGTATTTTCATGATGTTGTTCAAAATGATTTTGATTTAAATTTCCTAAATATAAATTTTGCGATGGATAAGCGATTTTTATATCTTTATGCTTATTAAATTCTTTTATAATCTCTTTGCTAATCGTACTTCTTAATACCAAAGCCGCATAAGCATTAGTCATATACCATGCAGAAATTCGCATTCCCCAATGTTCAAAAAACATAAAAAACCTTGGCTCCACTTTAGGATTTTTAATACTATATTCATGTTGTAAACGAGCTATATTTTTTCTAGCAAGCTCAGTATAACCTTTAGCATGGCGTGTAACAATATTTTCCACAATTTCTTGCGCCTTATCAAGATTGCTATCAAAAGTAACACTTATATCAATGCCATCAAGCACGGTTTTCATACCATGGTGAGTATAATTAGCAAGCAAATTTGTAAAAACATAGTTATTAGGAATAAATATAATACGCCCACTACGACGATTTTTATTATAAGTTTCAAGTGTAAGCTCTTCATAAAGAGTAATGCGTAAAAAAGAAATGTCTATAATATCTCCTATATAGGTAGTATCATTTTGAAAAACCTTTACACGATCCCCTACTCTAAAACTTCCGCCAAAAATAATCACACACCATCCAAGCATAGACATAAACATATCTTTCATAGCAATAGCTAAGCCCGCAGAGGCAAAACCAAGTATAGTTACAAGATAAGTAATATTTTCTATATAAGCAAAGAGCAAAATAAGAAAAATAATATTTATATTAATAAAATTAATAATCTTCGTAGCAGTATAATATCTTTCACTATCTTTAATGTATTTTTTAGCAATAAATTTCAACATAAAAGCTATAGCTATAACAATAACAATAGCAACAAGTATATTTACAGCCCTTAAGCTTTGAACTTTAATCTCAGCACTTACTCGAGAAAGCTCTTCATCAATTTTTTTCTCATAAACAGAATAAGAAACACTGGCAAAATTTAAAGCTTGCTCAAATTCTTCCAACTTTTTATCCGAAGCTTTTAAAGCTTCTATATTCTCAACACTTGGTTTAAGCTCAACTAATTCCTTAAGTTCTGAGTTTTTTTCTCTAATTTTATCTACTAAATTTTTAAAATCATTAAATTTAAATATATACTCTTCCTTTTCTCCTTTTAATTTCTTAATATGAGAAAAAGCTCCTATAATAGCCAAAGGATTAGTAAGCTTAGATAAAGTTTCTATATTATCAGGGGCACTAAGACTTTGTGCAAAATTTAAATCTTTATATTCTTTAAGCAAGCTCAATTGCTCTTCTAAATTTGCTATCTTACGTTTAAGTTCTTCTTGTTGGTGAATATCGGAAGTCTTTTTTAAATTAAGATTTAAAATGATTAATTCATCATTTATATCTTGATATTTTATAAAATTTTCATAACGTATATTCCAAATACTAGCACTGATTACAGTATTTAAAGTATTAATTTTCTCATTTATGTTATTAATAATAGTCCGATTTACATCACCAAAAGCAAAAACAACAAAAAAGGTTAAAATAATAATTTTTTTCATCGGAATTCTCTTAAAGTTGCAATTATATCTTCTTTAGAAATATCACCTTTTATCAAACCCTTGCCCAAAGGACTAGCAAGAACAAAATTGATTTTTTTATTAGAGCTTTTTTTATCCATGAAAAAAGCTTCATAAAATTCATCTACATTGTTGATTTTATATGATATTGGCAAACCGAATTTAAGTAAAATAGCTTTTATTTTTTGACTTTGCATTTTATCCAAAAGCCCTAAATTTAAAGCCAATTGATTTGCCATAACCATACCTATAGCTACCGCTTCTCCGTGTAAATAAAGCTTATAATCTGTAAAATTTTCTATAACATGAGCAAAAGTATGACCATAATTTAAAAGCATTCTAAGCCCTGATTCTTTTTCATCTTGTTCAACAACCCTTGATTTAAGTTCTATGCTTCTTGCTATAATTTGAGTAAAAATTTCATTCTCACAAGTAGCATTTAAGAAACTTTTTTCATCAATTTTTTCTATAAAATCAAGTATACCATCATCAAACATTGCTGCCATTTTAATAAATTCAGCCATGCCTGCAGCAAGTTCTCTAGAGCTCAAAGTCTTTAAAAAAGAACTCTCGCAATATACAGCTTTAGGTTGATAAAAAGTGCCAATAAGATTTTTACCAAAATTATTATTAACACCTGTTTTTCCACCTACTGCTGCATCAACACAAGCTAAAAGTGTAGTAGGAATATTTATAAAATCAATACCTCTTTGATAAATACTAGCAGCAAATCCGCCCATATCACTAATCACGCCACCGCCAAAACTTATAAGCACGCTTTTTCTATCCAATTTAGAATTAAACATTTGGTTTAAAATTTCTTCTATGGTGCTTAAATTTTTATATTCTTCACCATCTTTTACAGTGGCAATAAAAATTTCTTTTGCCTTAATTTTAGAAAGTAATGTTTTCAAATGAAGACCTGAAATCTTAGGATTTGAAAGTATAAAAACCTTACTATCAAATTCTAATTCTTCAAGTTCATCAATATAAACCTTATAAGCATTTTCTTTTAACTTAACTTCTACTTGCATTGAACTACTCTTTTTGCGTTTATTCTATCACATTTAATTAATTATTTATTCTACTGGTATGAAAAGTTGGTAATTTTGTCTCATTTTATAATAATGCCTATTTAAATTTGTACTTAAATTTCTGCCAAAATCTCTATTTAGTAATTCTTTTTGAAAACTCACAAATTGTAACAAATCTTCGCGATATTGCAAATTTAAAAGAGGGTTTTCATCATTTTTATTAATAATTTGTATATTTTTATCATAAAGCTTAGATAAACTTCTAAAATACTCCTCCATATCTGTAGTATTTTGAGAATTTGGATTATAATAATATAAAATAACTCCAAAATCAAGCTGTTTACTTAAATCAGTAATGACATTTGCATTGTTTTCAAGTTCACTCTCATCAGCACTTAAAATAATCGCTTCTTTAAGTTCATCAAAAGAAGCTTCACCCACTTTCATAATAGGAATTTTTAAATCAAAAAAAGCTTGTTTTTCTTTCTCAAAATTTTTTATATCGGTTACAACTAATCCTATATCATTATTTTGCAACCATGTGGAAATTTGTTTAAAATCTGTGTTGAAATAATCAAAAAACACACCTTCTTTATCCTCAGAAAGTTTTTTTAATTTTTCATACATTACCCCTAATTTAGGATTGATAACATGTATAAAAAATCTTTTTGCATTGCTTTTTTGAGTTAATTTTAAAGTAGTATCAAGCACTCTTTCTTGCATATTTTGATTCATATTTTTCATATCAATTAAAGCAAAAACATTACTTCCAAAAGGCATAGGAAATTGCCCTGCTTTGCCTCTTATATTATGAAAAATACTTTGTAAAACAACAGGATCTCCAACGATCAAAATGCTATCATTTGGCTCTAAAACAAAAGATGGTTTTACAAAATAAATCTTAGAATTTCTATAAATAAGGACTATGCGCCACCTTTTTTGTTGTATTGAACTTATGTGCCTATAAGCAAAAATAGATCCTGCTGGAATTTTTACTTCCATAATCTCTCCAACCCCAAGTCCTATATACTGAGCTGTTAAAGCAATATCTGGTAAAAAATCCATAAATCTACGGCTTAAAGTCATTCTAGCATCAGCTAAATTTGCATGAGTATCGTTAACACTTAACCCCCAAAAATCCATTATTTCTATTTCTAAATTTGGATTTAAAGAACGCAAAGCCTCATAACTTTTTTTAGTTTCAAATTCATCTTGCATATAAATAAAAGCCTGTTTAAAATCTTTACTCATAATATTTTCAAGACGCGCTGTGCTTGTAGGATCAAAATAATGCAAGTCAATATACTCACTAGAAATATTTAAGTTATTTTTTTCACTATTTTGACACACTACTGTAAAAAAGTAACCTAAGCCTTTTTCAAAACAAAGCCTTTCTAAGAAATGCTTTGCTAAAATACCGTCTATTATAATTAAAATATTATTCATTTTAAACTCCAAAAAGGAAATTATAACAAATGGAATTTAAATTAAAGCATAAAGATGGAATGGCAAGGGTTTGTGAAATCATTACCGCACACAGCACTTTTTTAACCCCTGTTTTTATGCCTGTTGGCACAGTAGGAGCGGTTAAAAGTCTTGATGCTAATGATATGAAAAACGAGCTTGATGCAAAAATTATTTTAGCAAATACCTATCACATGTACTTGCGTCCAACTTCCAAAGTGGTAAAAGATTTTGGAGGTTTACATGGTTTTACGAAATTTGATAGAAGTTTTTTAACCGATAGTGGTGGTTTTCAGGCTTTTTCTTTAAGTAAAAATTCCAAACATTTTAACGAAGGTATAGAATTTAAAAGTCACATCGATGGGAGTCGTCATCTTTTTACTCCAAAAAGTGTTTTAGATACTCAATATGATTTTAACTCTGATATTATGATGATTTTAGATGATTTAGTAGCCCTACCCGCAACCAAAGAAAGGGTTAAAATTTCTGTTGATCGCACTATACTTTGGGCAAAAGAGGCTATTACTTATCATAAAAGTATGCAAAATAAAGGTATAGGTATAGGGCAAAATATTTTTGGTATTATCCAAGGTGGTACAGATTATAAAGAAAGAAAGCGTTGCGCTTTAAGTTTAAATGAAATGCCATTTGATGGTTTAGCTATAGGTGGGCTTAGCGTGGGCGAAGAAAACGCCTTGATGTACGAAACAGTCCAAAACTTAAACCCTTATCTAGATGAAAATCGTCCAAGATATTTAATGGGCGTAGGAACGCCTGAAGATTTGGTAGAAAATGTTGAGCGAGGAGTAGATATGTTTGACTGTGTGATGCCAACTAGAAATGCAAGAAATGGAACATTTTTCACAAGTTTTGGAAAATTTAATATCAAAAAAGCAGAATTTATCAATGATCATGAAGCTATAGATCCTGTTTGCTCATGTTATACTTGTCGTAATTTTTCAAGGGGTTATTTGAACCATCTTTTCAAAGCTAAAGAACTTACTTTTTTTCGTTTGGCAAGTTTGCACAATCTACATTATTATCTTGAACTTGCAAGAAAGATGCGTGAAGCAATTTTGAATAATTCTTTTACGCAATTTAAAAGAAATTTTTATCACTTAAGAGGCAAATAAAATGCTAGAACTACACGAAAATCTAAAAAAAATCCTACAAGCAAAGAATTTAGAAACTTTCTATAGTGAAATTTATGGACAAAAAATTTTTGTTTATGTGGGATTAAATTTGGAAACTTGGCTTTTTAACGATGAAAAAATTTATAAACTTCAAGATGAAGAATTTAAGCTTTCTAGTATAGAAGAATTTTCAAATTTTATTAAATCCATTTTAGAAGATTTTAAAGTACAAAATACTCATTTTCAAAACCTTTTAGAACACAAAGAAGGTATTATCTTAAAAGGTGGTTTTGTTAAAAATTTTTACAAAAAATCCTTTGTGTTAAGACAAAAAATCAACAAAAATCTAAAGCAAATCAATCTTCTAAGCGAAGCTTTCAATCTTTTGCTTAGCGAACAAGCGCAATACAAAAAACATTTAAAAATTCTAAATTTATCCATTAGCATCTTGAGTAAAAACACCAAAGAACATCTAGCAAGAGTTGATACTCTTTATGCATTAACAAGTGCAATTAAAAATGAAAAAATGAATAAAAGTATTTATCTTTTAAGTATACTTTCTTCTATTTTCTTGCCTTTAAATTTGATCGTAGGATTTTTTGGAATGAATACTAATAATCTTTTTTTCAAAGATAGCCCTTATGGTACACTTTATATTTTTTCTTTGATTTGCTGTATTTTGATTGTAGGTTTTATATTTTATCATTCAAAAAAGACTAAAGAATTTGATTTAGATGAAGGTAAAAAAGCTAAAAAACAAACAAAATAAGCAAAATTTTGCTTATTTTAAGAATATTTATATATAATTTTAACTTATTTTTGCGCTCATAGCTCAGCTGGATAGAGCATTTGATTGCGGTTCAAAAGGCCAGAGGTTCGAATCCTCTTGAGCGCACCATATTATTTATCTTCTTTAATTTTTCTTTTAGCTAATCCCATATGCTCATAAGCATCAATTTCTTTTTTGTAAGATCCAGAAATTTTCTTAAGTTCTTTATTTAAGTAACTTACTGTTTGTGCACTTGCATTAATATTTGCAGCCAAAGCAGAAACAAATTCTAGTTTCTTTTTTGTTGGTTCATCTAATTCTTTAGAAGTTTTTGAACCAAGTTTATGTGTCTGCACATAAAGTTTGGCAAGTTCTTTTAATTCAATATCTGTTAGTTTAACATCGGAAGCAGCAATTATCATTTTATCTAAGTCTGTATCAAATTTTTTAGTCTTTTCAGCTACATGCTGCTTTTGGCTAGCTTTTTGCTTTTTAATTGTTTTTTTGCCATCACTTGTAATAAGATAAGCAATCATGCCTAAAAACAATAAAAGCGCTAAAGCAGCACAAAAAATAACCAAAAAAATATGGCTCATTTACAGTTTGCCTACAAAATTTCGCTTCCTTCTTGCAAAAAGAGCTAAAACCACCATCAATGCAAATCCCCAATAAACATAATTAGGAATTTGAGCCGCTTCGCCTGCAGCGTAAGAATGAAGTCCTGTTAAAAAGTAATTTACTCCAAAATAAGTCATAATAATAACCCAATAAGCAAACATACTCCATAAAGCAAACACAAATTGATTACAATATTTTGGAATCATTCTAAGATGTAAAATTGCTGCATAAACCAAAATGCTAACTAAAGCCCAAGTTTCCTTAGAATCCCAACTCCAATATCTCCCCCAACTTTCATTTGCCCAAATTGCACCTAAAAAATTTCCTACAGTAAGCAAACAAAGTCCAAAAATCATTGCCATTTCATTAATTCTTGTAGCCTCTGTAATATTTCTCAAAATATTAAGATTATATTTTCCATCTTTCTTAAGAAAACACATTAAGAACAGTGTAAAGATACCAAGTAAGGCACAAAGTCCTAAAAATCCATAACTAGCAGTAATAACAGATACATGAATACTAAGCCAATAAGAATTGAGCACAGGAACAAGATTTGTAATTTGCGGATTCATTTCGCTTAAATGTGCAACCATTAATACAACACCGGATAAAATAGAAGTTAATGACAAGGCTATAGGACTTTTTCTAGAGAAAAATATACCCGACAAAGACAATGCCCAAGCTATATACACCATGCTTTCATAGCCATTACTCCATGGAGCATGACCTGATAAATAAGCACGAAGTCCAAGACCTACTGTATGAATTACAAAAGCTAAAACATTTAAAACATATACCACTTTAAATATAAAAGAGATTTTTAAATTCGGTACGACCATTTTAGAAAAAACAAGAATCAAAAGTAAAAAACCCGCAATTAAATATACAGGAGCGAGTTTAACGAAAATTTCAGCCTTATTAGAAAAAATTTCCATTTCAACCTTGGTTTTACTAGGCATGACTTTATATCCTATTTTTTCTTGATATTCTTTGATAAATTTCAAGCCTTCATCAGCTCTAGTCCAATTACCATCTTTAAAAGCATTTTCCACGGCACTAAAATAATTCTGTATTAAAGCCAAAACAATATGCCCTTCATCCCCCTTAAGAGTAGTTACAGCAGAAAAAGGTGCAAGCCAAACATTATTTGGATTATTTTGAACAGGAATAAATTTAAATAATTCACCACTAAAAACTAAATTTACAACATTAGCTCTTTCATCTAGTTTTATAATTTCCTTATCAAAAACTCCTCTTGCATTTGGGTTTTTACGATTTGCATTTTCAACATATTTTTGAAGTTTATATCGGTTATTCTCATCAAAGAAATCTTTATAAGAAATATATTTAGTGCTAGGAATTTCTAAAATATTTGCAATAGCATCACGAACTGCTTGATTTTGTGGCATTAAAATAAAAGGTTCCATTTGCCATTTATCTACATCAACGAGCATGGAAAGCATAACAGCGTTAGAATTTTGACCCTTATAGCTATCACTTTGATGAATTTTTTCTAAAATTTCTCTTGATAGCGTATCAAAAGGCACCATTCTTCCATCTGCTGATTTTTGAACTATTAAAGTAGCAAGAGCTTTAGCATGATTAGTATTTACCACAGGTAAGGTCGAATTTAAATCTTGAGCAAAAGTCTTTTCAGAACCAAAAGATAGCAATAAAATAAAAATAATCACACTTGCATGTTTTAAAGTGTCTTTATTAATTAATCTTGCCAAAGTTCTAAATCTAGAATGTGGATTTAAAAAATTCATAAACATTCCAAGACAAAGCAAAAAATAACCTATATAAGTTGGTATTTTACCTGGATCTTTATTTACAGATAAAACAGTCCCTTTTTCATCTTGATCATAAGAACTTTGATAAAATCTATAGCCATCATAATCTAAAACATTATTCATAAAAATTCTATAATCAAAATTTTCATTATTATTTTTTACGGTAATTTCACTTGCATAAGAAGCTGGAGACATAGAACCTGGATAACGATCTAATACAAAATCTCTCAAATAAATATCAAAAGGCAATTGTTCATAAGAAAGTGCCCAAGAAATAAAGAATTTTTGACCTGCAAGTTCTATCATAATAGGTTTATTATATTCAAAAATATAAAATTCTTTACTTTCATTTTTATAGCTTAATTCTAATTTTAAAGCATTAGAGCCAGTTAATTCTAAGTTTTTATTCTCATTACTTAAAGCAAAATCTTTAAAATGCAATAATAAAGAATTTTTCCAATTTTGAGGCTCGCCAAAAGTAGAAATCAACATAGTTCTACCCACTTCCAACCAAGCAGATTTAAACCATAACCAAAAACTTTCATCTTGAGGTCTATTAGAACCTTCTAAAGCTTCTTGTGCGTGTAAAGAAGCAGCTTTAACTACAAAACTAATATCTTTAATTTCATAAAGCCTTCTTTCCTTAGCATTTGCCTTTTCTCCAATTTTAAGGTCTAAATTTTGTCCATCTAGCATACTTAGAAAATGTAAGTTTTCACTTGAACTTAAAGTTAAATTTTCATCAATTTTTACAAAAGGTGCTTTAACATTATCATTCATAAAAGCAAAATTAACCCCTTCTATATTCTTAACTTCACCTTTTTCAAATTTAACATCAACACCTTGAGATCCTTTTTGAGAAAGCATCAAAACCAATAAAGGATCAGAATTATTATTTTCTTTATAAGTATAATGAGCATTTAAGATTAAATCTTTATATTTTAATACAGCTTGATCATCACCTAAATTAAGTTTTAGTTTAAAAGAATTAGCAAAAGGCAAATTTCCTATATAACGATCATTAACCGCACTATAGCGTTCTCCATCTTTTATAGCAGAAATGCGCAAAGAAGTCTTAGAACTTTCTATAAGTGAATTTTGAGTATGCTCTCTAATAGGTAAAATACCTTCAAAACCAGCATATCTTGTCATTGCAGAACCCACTAAAATAAATAAAAAAGAAATATGAAAAATCATTAAAGGCAATTTTTTAAGCCCAAACATTTTATAACGAAACATCCCGCATAGTAAATTAATACCAAGTAAAAGTTGTATATATTCAAACCAAAAAGTATCATAAACCATTGCCCAAGCCGTAGGAGTTCCATAAGCACTTTCAATAAAAGTTGCCAAAGCACAAAAAAGCGCAAAAAGCAAAAACAATACAACCGAAACTCTTAAATCCCCTATGCTTTTTATTATATTTTTCATTCTTTTTCCTTTAAATTTTAAAGCCCTAAATATTTCTTTCTAATCTCATCATCACCTATTAAATTTTTAGCCTCGTTTTCCATTACAATGCGACCATTTTCCAAAACATAAGCATAATCACTTATTTTTAATGCAGAATAAGCATTTTGCTCTACCAAAAGAATAGTTATACCCTCTTCTTTTAAACGCACAATAATATCAAAAACTTCACCCACAATCTTTGGAGCAAGTCCCAAAGAAGGCTCATCCAACATCAAAAGTTTTGGTTCGCTCATTAAAGCCCTTGAAATCGCAAGCATTTGCGCTTCCCCTCCACTCAATGTTCCAGCTAAAGCATGCTTTTTACTTGCAAGTCTTGGAAAGAGTTTATACATTTGCTCTCTTAAATGCTCATAATTTTCAGCATTATTAAAAGCACCTATTTTTAAATTTTCCTCTACGCTTAAATTAATAAAAACACGCCTTCCTTCAGGAACTAAAGCTATACCTTTTTGAACTAAAGTATGAGTTAAATGCCTTTTAGTATCATAACCTAAGAAATTAACCCCACCAGTTCTTTTAACTGAGTTTAAAAGCGCATTTAAAGTTGAAGTTTTACCTGCTCCATTTGAACCTATAAGAGAAACAATATGGCCTGTTTCCACTTTAAAATCAATCCCTTTAACAGCTTCAATTAATCCATAATAAACATGCAAATCTTTAACTATTAGCATCAAAATCCCCTAAATACGCAGCAATTACTTCTTTATGATTTACAGCATCGCAAAGTTTACCTTCAAAAATTGTTTTTCCATAATCAAGTACCAATACGCGATCGCACAATTTATTTACAAATTTCATATCATGCTCTATAAGCAAAACGCTAATTTTATAATCTTTTCGTAATTTAAAAATGAGCTCAGCAAGTTCATCGCTCTCAGAGCTATTCATCCCAGCGGCTGGCTCATCAAGCAATAATAATCTTGGCTGAGTAGCCATTGCTCTTGCAATCTCAACTTTTCTTTGTTGTCCATAACTTAAGCTAGTAGCCTTTTCATTGGCAAATTCTGCAATACCAAGTTCTTCTAATATTGCATAAGCCTTCTCTTTAAATACTTGTTCTATTTTTCCAAAACGCCCTAAATGCAAAAAGGCTTCAAAAATATTATATTTCATTTGTTTATTAAAACCAATAAGAACATTTTCAAGCACATTCATGCTTGAAAAAAGCCTAATATTTTGAAATGTTCTAGCTATTCCTAAATGCACAATCTTATGAGGTTTTAAGTGGTCAATTCTTTCTCCTAGAAATTCAACCGAACCTGAACTAGGTTTATAGTTACCTGTTATAATATTAAAAAGAGTTGTTTTGCCAGCCCCATTAGGTCCAATTAAAGCAAAAATTTCACCCTCATTGATTTTAAAAGAAGTTTCATTAATAGCCTTAACACTACCAAAACTTTTTGAAATTTGTTTTAATTCCAAAATCATTTTTCACTCCTTTTAAAACGCTTTTTAATCCCTCTAATCACATCACTCAACTCATAATAACCCATTATGCCTTTTCTTGCAAAAAGCATTACTAAAATCAGAACAATAGAAAAAACAACCATTCTAAGCCCTGGCGTTGATTGGATATCAAGATTTAAAGAATCTATTTTTATATTTAACTCATCTAAAAATCTAAGCCACTCACTTCCACCAATAACTAATATCGCACCTATAATAGCACCTGTAGTAGAACCAAGTCCGCCTAAAACAATAATAATCAAAAGCTGAAAAGTAAGTAAAAAATCAAATTGAGTTGGAGATACGGTAGTCAACAGACAAGCCAAAAGTCCCCCACCTACACCTTCTAAAAATGCTGAAGTGCTAAAAGCTAAAGTTTTTATCCAAAAAGTATTTATTCCCATAGCACTTGCAGCATCTTCATCATCTCTTATAGCCTTCATTGCACGACCATATTTAGAATAAACTATATTTAAAATTAAAATAACCGCTACAATAGCAATACCACCTGTCCAATAAATCGTGGAAAATTGTGGAATATCTACCAGTCCTCTTGAGCCATTAGTAATAGAAGGAAAATTAATAGCAGCTATTTTAATAATTATTCCAAAGCCTAAAGTTACAATAGCCAAATAATCCCCTCTCACGCGAAATACAGCAAAAGCCAAAATCAGGGCAAGTAAAGATGAACAAATTCCAGCTACAATTAAAGCTAGAATAAAGGAATTTGAATGGATGGCTAAAATAAAAGAACTAGGACCATCTAAAAAAAACTGATCATTTTTCGCATCAGCACTCAAAAGAACTAAAGCAGCCGCATAAGCTCCAATCGCAACAAATCCATTGGGTTCTAGTGAAAATTGTCCAGTTACACCATTAATAAGGTTGTAACTCACAGCCAAAATAATAAAAATAGCAATTTGATTAACAATGTTTAATCCATAGTCCCCAAAAATACAAGGAGAAATGAAAATAAAAATAATTGAAGCAATTAAAAAGATTAAATGTGAAACCTTAATTTTAACCATCATTAAAACCTACTCTTTTCAAAATTTATACCTAAAATTCCCGTAGGCCTAAATAACAATATAAACACCAAAAAAATAAAAGCAAATGCATCTTTAAAGCCTGATAAATCTGGAAAAAAAGCCACAACAACAACTTCAGTAAATCCTATAATAAGTCCACCCAAAACTGCACCTACTACAGAACCTATACCCCCTAAAACTGCAGCAGCAAAAGCTTTTAAACCTATTAAAGTTCCCATAGTAGGTTCAACAGAGTAATAATTTGCAGCCCAAAAAACACCCCCAATTGCTGCCAAAGCTGAACCTAGGGCAAAAACTATAGCAATAATACGATTTGCATCTATACCCATTAAATTTACTGTTTGTATATCAAATGCCAAAGCACGAATAGCTATACCATATTTACTTTTATACAAAATCCATAACACTGCTATTAAAATAACAAATGTAAGAGCAGGAACCATTAAAGAACCATAAGTTGTTATCACTCCACCAAAATTAACACTTTCCTCAAAATAACTTGGCGGTGTAAAAGTTCTAGGTGTTGAAGTAAAAAGCATATTAAAAAGATTTTGCAAGAAAAAACTAATACCAATTGCTGTAATCAACAATGAAATTCTAGGAGCCTGTCTTAAAGGTTTATAGGCGATTCTATCTGTAGCTATTCCAACACAGGCAGCAAAAATCATTGCCAAAGATAAAGCTCCTAGAAAAGGAACATTTAGATTAGTCATGCAAAAAAGAGCTGCATAAGCACCAACCATCATAATATCGCCGTGAGCAAAATTAATAAGTCTTAACACGCCATAAACCATAGTATAGCCAACAGCAATAAGGGCATACATACTGCCCAAACTAAGTCCATTAACAAGTTGTTGTAAAAATAAAGTAGAATCCATAATCTTTCTATTTTTCCTTTAAGGATTGATAATATCTTTATAATTTTGCTTTTGATTTTTAATTTCTTTAACCACTACAGAACGAGTTGCATTTCCTGTTTGATCAATACTGATAACACCAGAAACACCTTGATAATTTTTAGTTTGGTGAATTTTTTCATTGACACACTTACTAGTAAGATTTTCAACGCAAGCATTCATAGCATTTAGCATTACAAAATACGCATCAGCACCCATAGCTGAAAAATTTGGAACTTCTTTTGTTCCTTTAGCTTTTTCATAAACACTGATAAATTCTTTGCTTAATTTTGTAGTTGGATTATTAGCATCAAAACTATCTGTGAAAATATAACCCTCGCTTGCATCTCCAGCTAAACTAATAAAAGTTTGATCAGCAACTCCATCTGCAGAACCCATAGGAATATTTAAACCTGCGAGTTTTGATTGTCTTGCAAACAAAGAAGCTTCACTATAATAAAGCGGTAAAAAAATAAATTCTGGATTTAAACTTTTAACTTGAGCTACAATAGCTCTAAAATCTTTATCACCTGAATTAACTCTTAAAATTCTAAGAATTTGACCGCCATTAGACTTGTACTGTTTTTCAAAAGCTTTTGCTAAACCTAAGGAATAGTCAGTGCTTTGATCTACTACAATAACAGCACTTTTGTAATTAAGTTTTGAAAAAACATATTTTGCTAAAGATGAACCTTGGAAACTGTCCATAAAACATACTCGAGAAGAATATATTTTTTTATCAAGCAATCTATCACCAGTTGCAGCAGGAGCGATCAATGGAATTTTATTATCTTCTGCTACGCGCATAACTTGCAATGTATTAGCAGTAACCATTTCCCCTATAAGACCTATAACTTTATCTTGAGAAATTAAACGATTTGCTCCACTCGAAGATTCTAATTTATCACCTTTAGTATCAATAATAGCAAGAGAAACCTTATCTCCATTACTTAAAGTTGATTGCATTGAATTTGCAAGTTTAATCCCTTCTAGTGCACTTTGTCCATATGCTGCAGTAGCTCCGCTAAGTGGTAAAACAACTCCTATTTTGACTTCCGCAGCGCTTAAACTTAAACTTAGAATACTTGCTAAAATTAAACTTTTTTTCATTCTCTACCTTTATTTTAGTAATTATGGATTTATAATTGTTTTATAATTTTGTTTTTGATTTTGAATTTCTTTAATCACAACAGAACGAATAGCATTACCGCTTTCATCTATGCTAATCACACCACCAACAGCTTGAAAATCTTTAGTTTGATGAATTTTGCTATTAATACATTCACTGCTAAGATTGTCAACGCAAGCATTCATAGCATTCAACATTACAAAATACGCATCAGCACCCATAGCCGAAAATGCTGGAAGTTCTTTTGTTCCTTTAACTTTCTCATAAGCTGCAACAAAATCTTTTCCTAATTGTGTAGATGGATTGTTATAATCAAAACTATCAGTGAAAATTACTCCATTAACAGCACTTCCGCCAAGATCTATAAAAGTTTGATTATTAACACCATCTCCTGCTGCTAAAAGTTTATCAAAACCAATTTGTCTTGCTTGTCTCGCAATTAAAGCAGCTTCAGGATGATAAATAGGCATATAAACAAAATCAGGATTTAAACTCTTAAGTTGAGAAACCACAGCTCTAAAATCTTTATCTCCTGAATTAATAACAAGTTTTTTTATAATTTTCCCACCATTATTCTTAAAAGAATTTTCAAAAGCTCTTGCCAAACCTAAAGAATAAACATTGCTTTGATCTATGATGATAACAGCATTTTTAAGCTCTAAATCCTTAGATACATAAGTAGCAAATTTATCTCCTTGAAAAGTATCTTTAAAACAAACTCTACTTGCATATTTCTTTTTATCTAGCAATTTATCTCCAGATGCCACTGGAGCTATTAGGGGAATTTTTTTCTCTTCTGCTATGGAAATAGCTTGAATGGTATTTGGAGTTGTAGCTTCACCAATAATCCCAAGGACTTTATCTGTTGCTATTAAACGATTAACTCCGTTTGAAGTTTCAAGTTTATCTCCTTTTGTATCTATTGTGATAAGTTTAATAACATCTCCATTTGAAAGTTTTGGTTGTAGCTTATTAGCCAGTTCAATTCCGTTAAAAACATCTTGCCCATAAGCTGCCACAGTTCCAGTTAAAGGTAAAACTACTCCTATATTAATATCCTTAGCATATAAGCAATTTACCATAGTTAAAACACTTAAAGTTAAAGTTAGTTTTTTCATAGCATTCCTTTTAATTATAGTTTTTACATTTTATTTTAGAAATATATTATGTTTTGTTTTTTGCACAGGTTCTTCTTCAAGAAGATCTTTTACTTGCAAATCAAGCGCAAAATTTCCACCTTTAATATAAGCAATAATATTATCTATATCCTCGTGGCTTAAATTTCTAGCATAAAAAGCCATTTGAGAAGCTGTTGTAGAACTACTACTATCAAGAGTATAACCTATCAAAGCTCCTTTAATATCCTCAGGAGACATATCTTTTAAAATTCTAGATCCTATAACACTCTTTTCAGCATTATCTCCATGGCAAGTATTGCATTTATTTTGAAAATACAAAGCCTTCGCTTTTTCCATATCATATTGCTTATTTGCATCAAAGGTATAAGTAAAAAATGATTTCAAGTTAATACCAAAAAGCGCAACAACAAATATTGAACTAATAAACAACCATCGTATAATCATGATTTTCCTTATTTTATTGTAATTTCCGTTTGTGTTTTATTTTGATATCTATGTGTTTTTTTGTTGTATTTTTTTCTTTTTTAATATCATAGCGATAACGAACAGTCCCTGAAACTTCTATATCTTTAAAGACTTCATCTAACGGAGCTGCAAAAACAAAATGATTTAAAATCATACCAATTAAAAATATTTTTTTCATTTTTATTCTTTAAACACAAAAAACGATTATATCAAAAAAAGATAATCCTTGTTAATGACCACCTTTATGTAAAAAATAAAGTCCTACACAAAGAGCTAAAATCGATCCAGCAAGAAAAGCCATATCCACAGGAGTAGCAAATTTCATCTGCAAAACCCTTTGAAAGAAATTTACCACTAAGACCATAATGATAACTTTTGCAAGCTTGTCTTTTAATTGATCTAAACTATGCACCTCTAAAACCTTGCTTTGTTTTGTTTGTTTAAATTCTTCTATTTCGCTGATAAAAAGCTCATAAACTCCAAAAGAAAAAATAAACAAAACTAAAGCCATAAGATAAAGATCAACAGCTCCTATAATTAAAGCCACCACATCCTCATGCAAATCCACATTAGAACCTGCATCAAAAAAATAATTATAAGTATAAAATATAACTTTTAAAACATCATAACTTGCAATAAAAAACAATACAAAAGCTCCAATTAAACCAAAAATTACGGGTAAAATTGTAACAATACGACTTCTAACAAGTAAAGATTCAAATATTTTCTCTAACATTTTTTTCCTTATTTATTTTTTAATTCTAACCATTTTTGCGCAATACGCACAGCATTTGTTGCAGCACCTACACGAATTTGATCTGCCACACACCAAAGATGGAGTATTTTTTTATCATACACATCAGCACGAATTCTTCCTACATAAGTTTCATTAGTATCGCTAGTCATTAAAGGCATAGGATATTTTTTATTTTTAGGATCATCTATGACAACAACACTTGGTGCTTTTTCTAAAATTTCTTTAGCTTTTTTTACATCTATTTCTTTTTCAAAATGCATAGTAATGGCTTCGCTATGACTTCTTAAAACAGGCACTCTTACACAAGTTGCTGAAACTTCTAAATTTTTATGTAAAATTTTTTGAGTTTCATTGACCATTTTAAGTTCTTCTTTAGTGTAATCATTATCCATAAAAACATCAATTTGTGGAATAAGATTAAGTGCTAAAGTATAAGGAAAAGTTTGAGGTTCAAATTCATCAAGTTTAAAAGCAAAAAAACTTTGCATGGCTTCAACCAATTCTTGCATTCCTTCTTTTCCTGCTCCACTTGCAGCCTGATAGGTACTTACATCAACACGCTTTAAATTAAATGCATCATTTAAAGGTTTTAAAACTTGCACCATTTGTATGGTAGAACAATTTGGGTTAGCAATAATCCCTGTTTTTTTCCAATCTTTAATATCCTCAGGATTGCATTCAGGAACCACCAAAGGAACATCTTTTTCCATTCTAAAATGACTTGTATTATCAATAACAACAGCACCAGATTCTACTGCAAATTTAGCATATTTTTCACTCACACTTCCACCTGCGCTAAAAAAAGCAATATCGATAGGATTTTCTTTAAATACATTTTCAGTAAGTTCTTTGACTTTATAAGCTTTACCTTTAAATTCTACTTCACTACCTACACTTTTTGCACTTGCTAAAGGTAAAATACTTTCCACTGGAAAATCAAGTTCATCTAAAACATTTAAAAGCTCTTCCCCAACCGCACCAGTAGCACCCACAATGGCTATTTTTTGTTTTTTTGACATTGCTTATCCTTTATTTGATATTTTTTAATTTTTTCATTTAAAATTTTTATATCCATACCTAAAATTTGAGAAGCTTGATCCTTGTCATAATCTACACTTAAAAGAACTTCACAAATCAATTCTTTCTCTAAATTCTTTACATCTTTTTTTATACTTCTAGCTTCTAAGAACAAATCTTCACTTGAAATTTCATCATTTTCACTTAAAATACAAGCTCTTTGTACAACGGATATTAATTCTCTAATATTACCAGGAAAATCATATTCAAGTAAAGCATTTTTAGCTTCTTGGCTGAGCTGTTTTTCCTTAAAATCATATTCTTTACAAGTATCTTCTAAAACCTTTTGGGCTATACCTAAAATTTCTTCTTTACGCTCTCTTAAAGGCGGGATATTAATAGGAACAGTGTTTAAACGATAATATAAATCTGAACGAAATTCGCCATTTTTTATTTTTTCATCCAAATTTGCATTAGTTGCACTGATAATTCTTACATCTATTTTGATACTTTTCGTACTTCCAAGTCGCGTAATTTCTTTTTCTTGCAAAGCTCTTAAAAGTTTGGCTTGAATTTCATAAGGCATTTCGCCAATTTCATCTAAAAACAAAGTGCCCTCATTAGCCATTTCAAAAAGCCCTATTTTAGTTGCATTGGCATCAGTAAAAGCACCTTTTTCAAAACCAAAAAGCTCGCTTTCAATCAAATTTGCAGGAATGGCTGCCATATTAATAGCAACAAAAGGCTTATTAGAGCGTTTAGAATGAGTGTGAATATAACGAGAAAATACCTCTTTTCCTACTCCACTCTCTCCAAAAAACATTACAGAAGCATCAGTTTTAGCCGCTTTTTGACTTAAATTTAATGTTTTTTCTAAATTAGGAGAAGTTGAAAAAAAATCTTTATTTTCTTCTTTTTTTTCATTTTTTTTGCTTTTTTTATCGGCTGTTTTTTCTCTTATGATTTTAGCACGCTTAATAGCCTCGACTAAAGTATCAACATCAAAAGGCTTGGTTAGAAAATCTTTTACTCCCAAACGAACCGCTTCTATAGCACGGCTTAAAGTAGCATTTCCCGTCATAATAATAAAATCATATTTATTTTCACAGGCTTTAACAAATTCTATACCATCAATTCCTGGCATATTAATATCTGTAATAATCAAATCTGTATTCTCATCTATTTTTTTTAAAGCTTCAGTGGCAGATTTATAAGATTTAATATTAAATTCTTCATACTCTGCTAATGCAATTTCCAAGGATTTGCGCATATTAATATCATCTTCTACTATGACTAAATTCATCCTAAGCCTTTTAAAAAATTTCTGCTATAGTATCCAATTTGCGCTTAATTTTGAATTTACTTTTTTTTAAGATAATAAATTATCGCATTTTGTTCGCCAAATTCCACGGTAAAACGCAAGGGTAAAATTTTAATATAAGTTTCACTTTGAGCACGCAATAAGTCGGTATTAACAATATCCTTAACACTGATTTTAGCTCCTATAAAGCAATCACTTAACTCATCTTTATGAGAATTTAAAAAATTAAATTTAATTGTTTTTAGCATATTATCATCAATTAATCCTAAAGAAGTTCGAGGTAAAACTTTTAAATCTTGATCACTATAAGAAATTTCACATACCCATTGTTCTTCAACATTTTCACTTTGCGTCATTGCTAAGGATAAATTTTGATTTTGATGAAAGAGAATGAAATTTTTACTAGAAAGCTCTGCCCAAAAAATAAATTCATCTTGGGCAAAAAGCTTAAAGCTAAGAAAAATTAATAAGCAAACAATTCTTTCCACTTGTCTGCATCGATTTTAAGTTCTAAGTTTACTCTATAAAGCCCTTGATTAAAATTCTCATCAATAATACTTGCATTTTTAATCAAACCATTCACTTGCGCAGTAATAGTTGAACTTCTAAGCATTGCATCTTTTACAGTGTCTTTACCATTCACTTTCACACCATAAAGCTTACTTGCAAGCTGTCTGTAAGCATCTGTAATCGCTGCTCTTTTTGCTAAAGCTAGAGCTTGAGCAGTAGAAACTGTATTCATCGGAGCAATCCCTTCACCAACTGCTGTAAAACTAAGTTCCGTTTCGCTAGCATCTGGAGCCAACATTTTTTCTTCTCTGATAATATCACGCACATCATCTTTATCGACTTTTTGCACGATAACATCTTGAGATGGAGCAGTGCTATTTGCACTTGAATTTTTAGTTGCACTGTTTGCACTTGGTACACAACCAGCGAAAATTCCTGCTATTGCTAGCATAAAATAAATTTTTTTCATTTTTACACCTTCAAAATATTGTAATTAGTAAAATAAAAAGCAATAAGCGTTCCAACTTTAAACTTATTGCAAATCTAAACCAAAGTTTTCATCGCTTAACTCATCCTCATCATTTTCCTCTTTAGGACACTTAGCAATGCTAACCACCTCGTCATTTTCCACATTAACTACAATGACACCACTCGTATTACGCCCTGCTTTTCTAATGCTTTGCATATCAACACGTATCATCTTACCTGAACTTGTAAGAGCCATCAAATCCATAGTTTCATCTACTATAACTACACTAATAAGATCTTTGGTTTTTTCTGTAAGTTTCATACAAATTACACCTTTGCCACCTCTGCTTTGTAATCTATATTCTCCAGCATTTGTGCGTTTTCCTATACCTTTTGCACTTATACTTAAAATTTCTTGCTCATCATTTTCTATAACAACTGCACCTACTAATTCGTCATTTTTCTCTTTAAACTTAATAGCCGTCACCCCACGACTTACACGGCCGATTTCACGCACTTTAGCAAGTGGAAATTTGATACACATACCTTTTTTGGTTACCGCAAAGAGCATTTTACCTTGTGTGCTTACACTTTCTTCATTTTCAAGATTTTCATCATCTAAATTTTCAATTTCTTGATTTTCTAAATTTTCTTCACCACCACTGACAAAAATTTCATCTTCATCTCTTTGAACAATAATAGCAGTTACCAACTCATCATTTTCATCCAAGTTGATCGCTCTAACTCCTACACTTCTGATATTTTGATATTCACTCAAATTTGTACGCTTTACAATACCATTTTTAGTAAAGAAACATAAAGATTTACTCTCATCAAAATCCGTGGTTGGAATAATAGCCATGATTTTTTCTTCAGCTTGTAAATTAATAAGATTTACCACTGCTTTTCCTTTAGCCGTTCTTGAGCCTTCAGGAATTTTATAAACTTTAAGCCAATAAAGCTGTCCACGATCTGTTACAAACATAAGCGTATCATGTGTATTTGCCGTAAAGAAACTTTCTATAAAATCATCATCATAAGTCGTAACGGCTAATTTTCCTTTTCCACCTCGTTTTTGCTTTTCATATTGTTTACTAGGCACACGCTTAATATAACCACGATGGGTAATAGTTACAACCATATTTTCATTAGGAATCAAATCTTCAATATCAATATCATCATAATCATCTTCAATTTGAGTAATACGTGGCACATCAAATTTGCTTCTAATTTCTTTTAATTCATCGCGAATTAAATTTTCAAGCAAGGTTTCACTTTTTAA
The DNA here is from genome assembly GCF_004378995.1 of Campylobacter sp. US53. Taxonomy (NCBI): domain Bacteria; kingdom Pseudomonadati; phylum Campylobacterota; class Epsilonproteobacteria; order Campylobacterales; family Campylobacteraceae; genus Campylobacter; species Campylobacter sp. US53. The sequence goes on from NZ_RYYH01000001.1 coordinate 48,296, forward strand.
AATTTCTTCAAGTCTTGCAATTTCTTTCATTAATTCTGCAAGTTCATTTTCGATTTTTTCTCTTTCAAGTCCTGTTAAACGACCTAGTTTCATATCTAAAATAGCATTGGCTTGAAGCTCACTAAGGCCAAATTTAGCTACCAAAGAATCTCTTGCGGTATTATTATCAGAACTGTTTTTAATTAAAGCAATCACTTCATCTATATTATCAAGTGCAATTTTAAGACCTTCTAAAATATGAGCTCTTGCTCTTGCCTTTTGAAGTTCAAAAATCGTTCTTCTAATAATAACTGTTTTTCTATGGGTTAAGAAAAGATTTAAAAGTTCTAACAAAGAGAAAATTTTAGGTTCTTTATTGTGAATTGCCAACATAATCACACCAAAAGTACTTTCCATAGTGGTAGATTTAAATAGATTATTTAAAACAATTTCACTCATAGCCTCACGTTTAAGCTCTATAACAACGCGGATTCCTTCTTTATTGCTCTCATCTCTTACTTCAGATATTCCTTCAATTTGCTTTTCTTTAACAAGCTCTGCAATCTGCTCTATAAGCCTAGCTTTATTGGTTTGATAAGGAAGCTCATCTATAACAATAACATCTTTATTTGTCTTTTTTTCAATATGAGTTTTAGCTCGCACTTTCACACGACCACGCCCTGTGCGATAAGCTTCTATAATACCTTTTTTACCATAAATTATTCCACCTGTTGGAAAATCTGGACCTTTAATAAACTGCATAATCTCTTCTAAGCTTGCATCTTTATTATCAAGCAAATATAAAAGTCCATCTATCAACTCATTTAAACTATGAGGCGGGATATTTGTCGCCATACCTACAGCTATACCACTTGAACCATTTAATAATAAATTTGGAACCCTAGAAGGTAAAACATCAGGTTCACTTTCTGAACCATCATAATTTGGAACAAAATCGACCGTATCTTTATCTATATCTTTTAAAAGCTCATGAGAAAGTTTACTCATTTTTGCTTCAGTATAACGCATCGCAGCAGCGCTATCACCATCTATAGATCCAAAGTTGCCTTGTCCTGTAATACTTGGATATCTCATAGAAAAATCTTGAGCCATTCTAACCAAAGCATCATAAACTGCTGTATCTCCATGTGGGTGATAACGACCTATAACAGCACCCACTATACGGGCTGATTTGACAAAATCTGTTCTACTTTTTGCCTCATCATTTTGCATAGCATATAAAATTCTTCTATGAACAGGCTTTAAACCATCTCTTGCGTCAGGCAAAGCACGACCTATAATAACACTCATAGAATAGTCTAAATAACTACTTTTTATAGAATTTTCTATATCTACAAGTTCAATATCAGAATCTTTGCTAAAAATATTCTCCATAAAAATCCTTCTATTAGTTCAAAGTTTTGATTATAGCATATTAAACTTTTGCATCAGCTAAAACAAGAGCAAAAAGTACAGAAATTTTATTTTCTTCTAAAACTTTTTTAGCTTCCAAAAGGCTAGAACCAGTTGTTACAATATCATCTACTAAAATTACAGGTTCGTGAATGGTTTTTAAGAGTTTGTAATTTCTTTTATGTTTTTGACGAAATTCTAAACTTTTTCCAGAATATTTAATATGATTTTGTGCTTTTAAAACATTAAAAACAGGTTTTACAAATTTTGTTTTAAGATATCTAGCTAAAATAGCAGAATGTGAATAAAGCATATCTTCAACCTTATCGTCTAACGCTATAACATTGATTATCATTCTAGGATCAAAAAAATCTTTAAATTTTGCAAAACTTAATTTAGCAAGCATTTTATAAACGAAATAACCATAAAAATAATGTTTAGAGTGAAGCAAGTGTTGTATTTCATGGTATTTATAAAAAGAATAGACTTTGAAATTATTATCAAACTTTCTTACATTTAAGGAAAATTCAGAAAGCTCTAGCTCACATAAATCACAAAAGCAGAGCAGAGCAAAAGCTCCGCAATTTATACACCTCAAAGTTCAGAGATTAAACTAGCTGCTTTATTTGCCATTTGTTTTATTAACAAATGAGTATAAAAAGTTGTTTCTTTTAGATCATCGAAACCTTGTACGTCTTGCTTGGTGCGGATTGTAAATTTCTTATTTTTGTTTATATCGCTAACTTGTAAAACTCCTACTAGTTTTGAATGTAATCCTGTAGTATCTTGAGTTGCTCCATAAGATATAAATTCTAAATCAATCTTACTCACATAAGGTGAATTTTGATCGTTATTGTCAAGCACAACTATTCCTCTAGCTTCAAGTTCTTGTTTTAAATAAGTATAAAATACCGCATTAAAATTCACATCAACAAATAACTTTTTCCCTTTAGCATTTAAAACTTTTTGCCCTTCTTTTAAATCATAAAATCTATGCAAATAAACCTTTTTTAAAGCAATACCAGTGTCTAAAGTGCGTTTATTGGCACAACATTGAATTCCAACATCGCTAATGTATAAAAGCCCTTTAATCTTTGCTTCAAAGCCATCAGGACTTTCACAAGAACTGCATTGAGAATTTTTAGAAATTTGATTAACTTGAGTAAAAGTATCTTGTTTAGTTGCACAAGCACTCAAAAATAAAATAGGCACTATAAAAATCAAAAATTTTTTAAACATTTTTTCTCCTTAGAAAATTATTTTAAAATTGTATTAAAAATACAAGCAAATTTCAAGCCAAGTTTTAAATTTATCATCAATCTATCTTTAAAACACTCAAAAAAGCCTCTTGAGGTAAATTTACCTTACCTATAGCTTTCATTCTTTTTTTACCTTCTTTTTGCTTTTCTAAAAGCTTTCTTTTTCTAGTAATATCCCCACCATAACATTTTGCTGTCACATTTTTACCCATAGATTTAACAGTTTCCCTTGCGATGATTTTATTTCCAATACTTGCTTGAATAGCCACTTCAAAAAGCTGCCTAGGAACTATTTCTTTCATAGCACTAACAAGCTCTCTTCCTTTACTTTGTACTTTTTCATTGGGCACGATAATGCTTAAGGCATCAACATTTTCACCTGCTACCTTAATATCAAGTTTTACCAAATCTCCTACTCTAAATTCTATAGGTTCATAATCAAAACTCGCATAGCCTTTTGTTAAGGACTTTAATTTATCATAAAAATCCATCACAATCTCATTTAAAGGCACATCATATTCTAGCAAAACACGCTCAGGTGTAATATAGTCCATTTTAACCTGCACTCCTCTTTTGCGATTTAAAAGAGTGATTAAATTCCCTAAAAATTCACTTGGAGTAATGATAGTGGCTTTAACATAAGGCTCTTTTATATGATCGATTTTATTAACAGGAGGAAGTTCGCTAGGATTTTGAATTTTAACAAGCTCTCCATCGGTTTGACAAATTTCATAAGTTACAGTTGGAGCTGTAGCAATCAAATCAAGATTAAATTCTCTCTCAAGCCTTTCTTTAATCACTTCCATATGTAAAAGTCCTAAAAACCCTACCCTAAAACCAAAGCCTAAAGCCAAAGAAGTTTCAGGCTCATAAGTAATAGAACTATCGTTAAGCTTTAGCTTATCCAAAGCATCTCTTAAATCTTCAAATTTATCCGTTTCTATGGGATAAAGTCCTACGAACACAAAAGCTTTAGCCTTTTCAAAACCCCCTATAGCTTCTTTAGCTTTATTTTTTACTAAAGTAATAGTATCGCCTACTTGTACATCACCTACGGTTTTAAGCCCTAAAACCACCACACCTACTTCACCTGATTGTAAAGATTGAGTTTTAATTGGACTTAAAGGGTGGGGATAAAAAAGATCTTGAACTACATGTTTTTTATCCGTGCTCATGACTAAAACTTCATCATTTTTAGCAATACTTCCCTCATAAATCCTAACCAAAGCCAAAGCACCCAAATAATTATCAAACCAAGAATCATAAATTAAAGCCTTAGTAGGAGCTTCATCATCTGTTTTTGGTGCAGGGATTTTAGTAATAATTGTTTCTATAAGCTCTTTTATACCCACTCCTGTTTTTGCACTCACGCAAATGGCATCTTTGCAATCTATACCTATAATATGCTCGATTTCATGCTTTACTTTTTCAACATCAGCATTAGGTAAATCGATTTTATTAATTACAGGAATGATTTCAAGATTATTTTCAAGTGCTATATAAACATTAGCTATAGTCTGTGCTTCAACACCTTGAGAAGCATCTACTACAAGTAAAGCCCCTTCACAACTTGCCAAAGAACGACTCACTTCATAAGAAAAATCCACATGGCCAGGAGTATCAATAAGATTTAAAACAAAATTTTCATTATTAAATTTATAATTTAAACGCACTGATTGTGCTTTTATGGTGATACCACGCTCTTTTTCTATATCCATAGTATCCATAACTTGCGAACTCATCTGCCTATCGCTAATAGCACCACACTCGCTAATAATCCTATCTGCAAGAGTAGATTTTCCATGATCTATATGAGCTATAATAGAAAAATTTCTAATATTTTTTACCGACAAAATTTCATCCTAAATATAAAATTCTAAAGCTAAGATTTTAACAAAATTTATGTTTAAAACAAATAAATTTTATTTTATATAAAAACTTCAATTGAAATTTATATAAAGCATACTAAAATATCAAATGTTTGAAAAATATTTAAAATCAGCTATGTTTTTAGCTCTTTATCCCTTAGCAATGTTAGCTTCTAATTTGCACGAATTTATAGCGCTAAGTCAAAATAACGAATCCTATCTCATTAAACAAATGCAAAGCGAACAAGCAAATTTGGACAAAGAACAAGCTTTTAGAAATTACCTACCCTCTCTTAGTCTAAACTCAGCTTATGTAGCCAACAATAAAGATCGCTTCATTATCGATCCACAAGAAAGTTTATTTGCTAAAGTCTCTCTTAATTTTTTACTTTTTGATGGGGGTGCTAGAGAGGCTAATTTAAGAGCTTTAGAAAGCAAAGAAAAATTAAGCCTTTTAGACAAAGAACAAAATAAAAATTACCTTGCTTTAAATGCAATCACACTTTATTTTAACACCCTAAGTCTTGAAAAAATTTTACTAGCAAATCAACAAAAAGTAGCTTTTTTAAAATCAACTTTTGAAAGATTGCAAAAATTTTACGATGCAGGACTTAGCCCTAAAGATGAACTTGAAAGCATTAAAGCTAAATACCATTTAAGCTTATTAGAGCTCAGTCAAAATGAATTAAAACTTGCCAATATACAAAAAGAGATTAAAATTTTAAGCGATACAGATTTTAAAGTGCAAGGGAATGCTTTTTTAGAAAATCCGCAACAAGAAAAAAGTCAAAACTATGAAGTAATGATAGCTAAAGAACAAATCAATCTTGCTAAAGAAAGTGTAAATTTAGCAAAAGCTGAATATTTTCCAAAATTTTATATTCAAGATAATTTTAACTTTTATAAAAACAATTATAATCCAAAAGTTCCAGCTCCTTTTGTAAACTTAGCAGATCAATTCTTAGAAAAATATTCTCAAGGCAATCAGTTTATTTTAGGTATGGAATGGAAAATTTTTGATTTCAATGCAAGGGCTAAAGAAGTTGAAAAAGAGCGTTTAAACGTTCAAATAGCCAATGCAAACGCAAGATTTAGTGAGAGAAAAAATAAAGAAGAATTAAATTATTTAGACAAAAGTTTAAAAGTTTTACAAGAACAAATTTTAGCTCTTAATCTTAGCTTAAATGCTGCAAATTTGGCTTTTGAAAGTGTAGATAAAAAATACCAAGCAGGACTTGTTTCTTATGTAGAATATCTTCAAGCTTTAGAGGCTAAATTTAAAGCACAAAGCGATTTAGAGCTTGCTAAAAATGAATTTGAAATTACTAAAGCAAATTATTATTTTAATGCGGGTATAGATCTTAATTTAAAGGTTAAAGAATGAAAAAAATTCTATTTTTACTTCTTGCTTTTAATTGCGCCTTTGGCGAAGAAATTTACGCAAGTTTCAATGTAGAAGCATCAAAACAAAGCAAACTTGCCCTTGAAAGCATAGGTTTGGTTCAAAAAATTCCTGTAGAAATTGGACAAAAAGTCAGCAAAGGAGAACTTTTACTTGCTCTTGATCAAGAAAGTGAAAAAATAGCTCTTCAAAATGCTCAAAATTCTTATCAACTTGCCCTTATAGAATACGAAAATACCAAAAGTAAAATGCAAAAAATACAAGCTGTAGAAAATGTTATAGACAAACAAAGCTATGAAGATATGAAAGCTAAGTTTGATGCTGCTAATTTAAATTTAAACAAAGCAAAAATCAATATAGCTTATTATAAAAATATCATGACAAAAAAAGAATTGCGCGCACCTTATGATGCTATCATCGCAAATAAATTTATACAAGTTGGCGAAGGAGTAGGAGGAGTAGCTCAACCTTTAATAGAAATTTTTTCCTATCCACAAAGCAAACTGATTTTAAGTTTTGATGAAAAATACAAAGATAAAGTTAAATTAGGTGATGATTTCTTTTATAAAATCGATCAAAATGGTACAGAATTTAAAGGAAAAATCAGCCTTATCTATCCAAGTATAGAAGTAAAAACAAGAAAAATTTATGCTGAAGTGCAAACTACAAATTTAACACCGGGGCTTTTTGGCGAAGGTAAAATCATCACTAAAGATTAAAAATGCTTAAACTAGTTATAAACCGACCTATTACCGTGCTAATGTTTTTCTTAGCTCTTATGATTTTTGGGCTAATCTCTGCTTTTAGCATGAGTGTAAATTTATTTCCTAATGTTTCCATACCTCTTATAAAGATTACAAGCAAGGTAAATGGAGATTTAAATTTCGTAGAATCAAAAGTCACTAAAGAAATAGAAAATGCTCTAAGCGAAATCGATGGAGTAAAAACTATAACCTCAGCTGCGTATGATAATTTTAGTGTGAGTGTAGTCGAGTTTAAACTAGGTAAAAATCTTGAAGTAGCTGCCAATGATGTGCGTGATAAAATAGGAACTTTAAGCCTACCTTCTAAGCCTGAAATTGAAAAAATCAGTTCGGATTCTGGTTCTGCTATTTCGCTTTTTTTATATTCTAAAGATAAATTACAACTCATGCGTGAAATCAATGACAAAATAAAACCTTTTTTGCAAAGAGTTGAAGGAGTAGGTAAAATCGAGGCTAAGGGGTTTTTAGAACCCCAAATTCGCATAGAATTAAAACCAAATGAACTTAGAAAATACAATCTTAACGCCCTTGATGTAGCAAATATTATCAAAAGTCAAAATTTTAAACAAGCCCTTGGCGAACTTAATAACAATCAAGATAACTATATCATCAAAGGCTATTTTGAAGCCACAAATTCAGAAGAACTTAGCAATCTTCGCATAAAAACAGGGGTATTTTTAAGCGATATTGCTAATATTTCAAGCCTTTATGAAGATGAAAAACAAAGTGCTTTATACGAAGGTAAAGAAGGGGTGCTTTTAGAACTCGGAAAAATCACAAATTATAATACCCTTGAAATGATTAAAAATGTCAAAAATGCCTTGCCTATTTTAGAAAAACAAATTCCTAGTGATATAAGTATTGACATACTTTATGATAAGAGTTTAAATATCCACAAACACCTTTCTCAAGTGATTTTTGATATGGTTTTGGGGATTTTTCTAACCCTTGTTATCGTGTTTTTATTTTTAAGAAATTTAAGTGCAACTCTCATTGCTTGCATAGCTATACCTACTTCTATCATTTCAACTTTTTTTATTATCGATCTTTTAGGTTATGATTTAAACCGCTTAACTTTCATAGCTTTAACCTTAAGCATAGGAATTTTTATCGATGATGCTATAGTAGTGATTGAAAATATTGCTAAAAAACTAAAAACTTATCCGCCTTTACAAGCTGCTTTTTTAGGTATCAATGAAATAGGTTTTAGCGTTTTAAGCATCAGTATAGTTTTACTTTGTGTTTTTATCCCTATTTCTTATATGAACTCTATACCAGGGCTTTTTTTCAATGCCTTAGGCATAAGCGTTGCAAGTGGGATAGTGATAAGCTTTTTGGTTTCTGTATTTTTAATACCTAGTATTGGAGCAAGATTTTTAAATCCAAAAGAAAGCAAGTTTTATGAAAAAACAGAAGCTTTTTTTGAAAAAATAGAGCAAAAGTATGAAAATTTACTCTATAAAATTTTACAAAATAAAGCAAAATTTATCCTAGCCACTCTTGTTTTTGTAGGGCTTTCTTTTGCTTTAGCTACTCGCATAGGGCTTGATTTTTTACCTATGGAAGATGATAGCGAAATTCAAGTTTTACTTGAAAGTAAAAAAGATTTAAGTTTAGAAGCCATGAAAGAAAAAAGTTTAAATTTGCTTGAAAAAATCAAAAATGATAGCAATGTCAAATACGCTTTTTTACTTGTAGGCTATGATGATGCCAAAGATGCTACAAAGGCTAAAATTTATGTTAAACTTAAAAATTTAGACGAAAGAAATTTAAGACAAAGCACTATAGTAAGTTTATATCGTCAAAAATTTCAAGATGAAAGTTTAAAAATTAAAATTTTAGAACTTCCAAAGATAGAGGGTGCAGGCATTGATGATCCCGTGCAGTTTTTAATCTTAGGAGATGATTTAAACATACTAAAAGAAGCTGCTTCTCGAGCAAAAGAAATTTTAGGCACTAATGCACGCATTGTAGATATAAGCGATAATGCCAATGCTACAAAAGATGAAGTAGCCTTACACATCAACAAAGAAAAAGCTAAACTTTTAGATGTCAATCCTGAATATATCGCTGGGGTTTTAGGGTATTCTTTCTCACAACTTAGCGTAGGAAGTATGGATAGAGGCAATTCAAAAGATGATATTATCCTAAGTTTTGCTCCAGAATTTAAAAAAGACATAGAAGCTTTAAAACGCATTAGTATTAAAAACAACCAAGGTGTAAATTTAGAACTTTCAAGCGTGGTGGATTTTATATACAGCAAAGATTTAAAAACTATCAATCGTTACAATAAAAACCGCTCTGTGAAAATCACAGCTGGAGTAAATGATCTTTCCTTAGGAGCGGTACAAAAACTTTTACTAGATAATATGGATAAAATTTTAAATAACAATGCAAATCTTAGCTATGCTTTTTCAGGCTTTATCAATCTTTTAGGTGAAACCGTGCAAGGTTTTGCTATGGCAGTAGTACTTGCTTTTGTTTTAATTTATCTTGTTTTAGCCGCACTTTATGAAAGTTTTATTCTGCCTTTAATCATCATGATAACCATGCCTTTAGCCTTTGGCGGAGCTTGTATAGGGCTTTTTATCACAGGGCATAATTTTTCGCTTTTTGTACTTATTGCCATCATCTTACTTTTTGGCATGGTGGGGAAAAATGCTATTTTACTTGTGGATGTGACCAATAAAAAATGCCATGAAGGTTTAGATCCCGATAAAGCTCTTTTAATCGCTGGAAAATCACGCTTAAGGGCTATATTGATGACAACTTTTGCTATGATTTTTGCCATGCTCCCACTTGCTCTTTCAAGGGGTGCGGGCTATGAAGCCAATTCTCCTATGGCAATAGCCATTATCTTTGGGCTTATAAGTTCGACTTTGCTTACCTTACTCGTAGTACCTGCACTTTTTAAATTTTGTTTTAAACTAGATAGTAAATTAAGAAAAATTTATGAGAGAGAAAAATTAAATTAACCAAAATGATTAATTTAATTTTTTTAAGTATTATTCTTATAAAGTGCTTTTAAGTTATCATAGGCGATTTGTATTTTTTCAAACTGTTCTCTTGCGTAAGCTTTTTCTATTGCACTTTTTCCTTGATGAAAATCAGGATGATAAAGTTTTACCAAAATCAAATATTTTTGTCTGATTTCACTAAGATCATTTTGCGGAGTGCATTCTAAAGTATTAAAATAATTACTAAAAAGCTTAGCTAAAGCATTAAATTTCCATTTCATATTTTCTTTATTGTGAATATTTTGGCGAAATTTTTTATACTCTTCGCGGTCAACTTCAAAATTCACGCAATATTTTAAATGCTCGCTCTCATCTGCAAAAGCTTCAAAAAGTTCAAGGGTATTCTCGTTTTTATATTCTAAAATTAGAATATTTGTCATTTCATTGTATTCTATATTATGATCTTGAAAATAATTTCTTATATAAGTAACGAATAATTTTTCATTAGAACTTAACTTCATCAAAATTCTACCCGCAGCAAAATCAATCTTGATAAACAACATAGGCTTAAGCATATTATTTTGCTCAAAATTTAATCTAAAAGTTTTAAAATGAGCATCTTGTAAATTCTCTATACCTTCGTTTGTACTTTTGCGATATTTTTGATCTAAAACTTTTAAGAAATAACGACGCTGTGGAATTTCATTTTCTTCAAAAAAAGAAAAAATTTTATTTTTTCGTCCTATGACCTTTGTGAAATTTTTGGTAATCAAGTCTTTAAAATACTGAAATACGCTAATATCATCTGTATTAACATTGATAGTTTCTAAAGTTTGCACGATTTGCATCTATTTCTCCCATAAAACCTCATTTTCAAAAAGCTCTTTAGTGCCTTTTAAAATTTCATTGGGTGTATAATCGGCTTTATAAGATAAAGATTGACACTTTTTTGCAAAATACCCAAGATAAATATATTCTAAGTTCATTTTTTTAGCTATTTGTATTTCATTGAGCAAAGAAAATTTACCCAAAGAAAAATACGAAAAATCAGGATCATAAAAACAATAAATGCTTGAAATTCCATCCTCTAAAATATCAATCAAATCAACACAAACGAGCTTATCTTCTATATAAAATGCAAGCTCATATCCAAAATTCATAAAACCATCGACATAAAGATTATAATACTGTTTAAAGCTTAAATCATAACGCTTCCAGTTCTTTTTTTCTTCCATAAAACGATGGTATTTATCATATAAAAACAAATGTTCATTGCTTAAATTGGGTGTTCTAAGTATAACTTTGGTGTTAATATTTTTATTTATAACCCTTCTTTCACTTCTTGAAAAATTATATTCATTAACTAAAATTCTAAGACTTAAACATTCATCACAATCTTTACAAATAGGGCGTGAAAAATACCTACCAAAACGACGCCAACCTCGTTTTATTAGCTCATTATTGATTCCTTTAGGGCAATTTTCAATGTATTTATACTCTATTCTTGAGCGTTTATCTTTTAAGTAAGGACACTGATCTTCAAGAGTACAAAAACCAATCTCAAGCATTAAATTTTCTTAATATCTGCATTTTTGATAAATTCGGAAAATTCATCCTGTAGTTTTTCTTGCTTTAAGAAAATTTCTTGCATTTCCTTATCTATGTTTGTTTCTTGATTTTTTTCGCGAATATCTTTAGCTAGTTTTTCTAAATTTTTTACACTTGCACCACTCTTGCTTGATTTCTTTGCTAATTTTTGAGTATTGGTGTTAGCTTGCATTTCTTTTTTAATACTTTTAAGACTGTCTAAAAAATCCATCTATTATTCTCTGCTTTCTCGTATTTTTTTAAGAGTAGCAGCTATTGCAGCTATAACTTCTTCTTTATTTTCTTGATGACGATCTTCTGTTTTTTCTAATAGTTCTTGCATATGTGTTTCTATGAAAGAGGTGTCTAAATACCCTCTTCTAAATTCTCTTGTTTTTGTAATAGCGATTAAAAATGGTATCGTTGTTCTAATATCATCAATCACAAATTCCTTCAAAGCACGCTCAAGTTTATTAACCGCTAAATCATAACTTGTTGCTTTAATAATAAGCTTTGCAAGCATGGAATCATAATAAGGCGGCACAGTATAGTCTTTATAAATATGACTATCAACCCTAACAGATGGTCCAAGAGCTGGGTAGTATTCTCCTATTTTTCCAGGACTTGGAATAAAATTTTTCCATACATTTTCAGCAGTAATTCTAGCTTCAATAGCAAAACCCCTAGGTTTAATATCGCTTTGTTCTAAGTCCAAAATTTCTCCTGCTGCAATGCGAATTTGTCTTACAATAAGATCAATACCTGTAATTTCTTCAGTAATTGGATGTTCAACTTGAATTCTTGTATTCATTTCCATAAAATAAAAGCGATTATAATCATCAAGTAAAAACTCTATAGTTCCAGCATTTGTATAACCTACGGCCTTAGCAGCTGCCACAGCTGTAACACCCATGGTTTTTCTAAGATTATCTGAAATTCCAGGGCAAGGTGCTATCTCAATTACCTTTTGATGTCTTCTTTGGATAGAACAATCCCTTTCACAAAGATGGATAATATTTCCATAGTTATCTCCTAAAATTTGAAATTCTATATGTCTGGGATTAACTACATATTTTTCCATAAATACTTCATCATTATTAAAGTATGTTAAAGCTTCTCTTTTGCAAGATTCAAAAGCATTTTCAAGATCTTGTTCTTTATGAACAACGCGAATTCCACGTCCACCTCCACCACCTGAAGCTTTTAAAATAACAGGATAACCAATCTTCTCAGCAAAAATTTTAATTTCTTCCATGCTATAGGAATTTAATTTTTCAGTCCCTGGAACAATAGGTATGCCATTTTTAGCCATTAACTTACGAGCGATATTTTTATTTCCCATCTTATGGATTACTTCAGATTTTGGACCTATAAAAATAATTCCAGCATCTTCACAAGCCTTAGCAAATTCGTAATTTTCACTTAAAAATCCATAACCAGGATGGATCGCATCAGCACCACAAGCCTTAGCAATCTCAACAATACGAGCAACATCTAAATATCCTCTTATAGCATCCGTTCCTATGCGATAAGCCTCATCTGCGATTTTTACATGCAAACATTCACGATCAGGCTCTGTAAAAACTGCAACACTTTTAATATGTAAATCTCTACAAGCACGGATTACTCTAACAGCTATTTCAGCTCTATTTGCTATGAGAATTTTATGGATTTGATTCATAATTTGCCTTTTTTGTTATATTTTTATTGTTAATTTTAGCAAATTTTCCTTACAAAAACTTAGCAAAAAATTTAATTTATTTTAGTTATAATAAAACTTTTTAAAATTTTAATTCCAATAAAGAAAAGTTATAATTATAATGGTTGCTGATAAAAGATTATTTTATTTAAGTTGTATTTTAATCACCATAGGAATAGTATTTTCATACTCTCTTACAGCTTTTACTGTTCTTTTTCTTGACTATAGTGAGTTTCATTTTTTTATTCGTCAGCTATTTTTTGGAATTAGTGGCATACTTATAATGTTTTTTATTTCTCGATTGGATCCTGATAAAGCACTTTCTAAAAAAATTATTTTAGCTATTTTGATTATTTCTTTTATCTTTATCATCATTTTGCCATTTTTACCTTCTGCATTAGCAACAGCTAGCGGAGGAGCTAAACGCTGGATACGCTTAGGCCCACTCTCTATCTCTCCTGTGGAATTTTTTAAAATAGGATTGATTTATTTTTTAGCATGGAGCTATACAAGGCGTATTGATGATAGTAAAAAAGCTATCAGACACGAGGCTTTAATTCTTCTGCCTTATTGTATCTTAGCTTCTATAGTTATAGGATATATTTATATCACTCAAAACGATTTAGGACAAAGCGTAATTTCTTTCTTTTTGATTCTAGCTTTAGCTTTTTTTGCAGGAGCTAGTAAAAGGCTTTTTGCTTTTGGAACTTTAATCATTATGATGATAGGTATAATGGTAATTTTTAGCAACCAAAGAAGAATTCAAAGAATCGCTTCTTGGTGGGGGAATATACAAGATGCTTTTTTACCTATGCTTCCTGATTGGCTAGCAAATGCTTTAAGAGTAAGTAGCAACAGCGAGCCTTATCAGATTTCGCACTCTTTAAATGCTATAGCCCATGGAGGAATGTTTGGTGAAGGCCTAGGACTTGGAACTTTTAAATTAGGCTTTTTAAGTGAAGTGCATACTGACTTTGTTCTTTCAGGAATTACTGAAGAAATAGGACTCTTAGGTCTTGGAGTTATTTGCTATATTTATCTTTGGATGATTTTAAGAATTTTTAGAATTGCAGGAAGATGCGAAGCTAAACAAGATTTTATTTTTTGTTCAGGCATAGCCTTACTTTTACTTTTTTCTTTCTTTATGAATGCTTTTGGTATTATTTCTCTTACTCCACTAAAAGGTGTAGCGGTTCCACTTTTAAGCTATGGAGGAAGTTCAATGTGGGCAATTTGCATAGGCATAGGATATGTATTAATGATTTCAAAAAAGGTTAAATTATGACAATAGCTTTAACAGGTGGCGGAACTGGAGGGCATTTAGCCATAGTGCGTTGCTTATTAGAAAGCGCAATTAAAAAAAATATAGAATGTGTATACATAGGCAGTCAAAATGGTCAAGATAAAGCTTGGTTTGAAAATGAAATACGCTTTAAGGAAAAATTTTTTTTAAGCTCTAAAGGAGTGGTTAATCAAAGCAAATTTGGCAAAATCAGTTCTTTACTCCACACCTTAAAACTCTCCAAAGATTGTAGAGAAATTTTTAAAAAATACCACATCCAAGCCGTTTTTAGTGTAGGTGGATATAGTGCAGCTCCTGCATCTTTTGCAGCTTTATTCTCACATTTGCCTCTTTTTATACACGAACAAAATTCAAAAAGCGGCTCTTTGAATATGCTTTTAAAACCTTTCGCTACAAAATTTTTTAGCGCCTTTGAAAAAGAATTTAGTCCTTATCCTGTGGCAAATAAATTTTTTGATAATGCTAGGACTCGCACAGAATTAAAAAATATTATTTTCCTAGGAGGATCACAAGGAGCTAGCTTTATAAACGAACTAGCTTTAAATCTCGCCCCAAAGCTTCAAAACCAAAATATTAAAATCATTCATCAATGCGGAAAAAATGATTTTGAAAAATGCAAAAAACACTACCAAAGCTTAAATATCCAAGCTGATGTTTTTGACTTTAGTTCAAATTTGGAAGAAAAAATGAAAAATGCGGATCTAGCTATATCAAGAGCAGGTGCAAGCACCCTTTTTGAACTTTGCGCTAACACCTTGCCTGCTATTTTCATACCTTATCCTTATGCAGCTAAAAATCATCAATACTTTAATGCTAAATTTTTACAAGATCAAGCTTTATGTCAAATTTTCACGCAAGACTCGATCAATCTTGATGATTTTTTAAAAGCAATGTTAAAACTTAACTTAGAAGATATTTCTACAAGATTGCAAAATATAGCACAAAAAAATGGTGGGGATATTTTACTAGAAAAAGCACTATCTGATAACTTGGCTTTTATAAGATAAATATCCAAAGATATTTACCAAAACCCCTACAAAAATCAACATCAAAATAGCAAGTGAAAAATTCTCAAATTTATCGTGTAAAAAACCTATAATCCACTGCCCTTGTGCTGCGATTAAATATCCAAAACCTTGAGCTAAAGCAGAAAGCTTTGCTGCTACTTGAGTATTTGAACTTTTTTGAGCGATAAAAAGTAGTGCAATACCAAAAACCCCACCCCATGGAAAGCCCATGATAAAAGCACTAATGATAATAGAAGTTTTACTATCAAAAACAAAAAGCATGGCAAAAGCAATTACATACATACTACACAAACTTGCTATATAAGGAGTATGTAAATTTTGCCTTAATTTTCCTAAAAGCAATGGGCCAAAAAGGGACACTGGAGCTGCAACAAGTTGAGCAAAAAGAACCATATTTGTAGCAAATTCTTTATCAAAACCTTTTTCTACAACGATTTGAACATACCAAAAAAACAAAGAATAAGCTAAAAAACTTTGAAATCCCATAAAAAGGGTAATCTTCCAAGTGGTTGCATTTGTAAAAAGATTGATTTTTTTAGAACTTTTTTTCTTAGCACGAAAAAATCTACCATTTTTAGCTTGAGGATAATAAACCACCAAAGCTACAAAAGAAAAAATCGCCCAAAAAAACATAGCACCTGCTAAATCAAACACGCTAAGTAAAGGTATAGCTAAAGCTACCCCTGCTATAGAAGAAATACTTAAAATAAGACTATAAACCCCCATCATACTTGCTATTTTTTTAGGAAATTTTTCTTTAATAAAACTAGGCAATAAAACATTAGCGATTGCTATACCACAACCTATGCCTAACATACCCAAAAATAAGCCATATATCCCTGTATAAGAACGCAAAATTTCGCCAATAAAGATCAAAAAAATCCCCACGATAATAGCCCTAATAGGTGAAAAATATCCCACTATAAAAGAAATACTTCCAAAGGCTATCAAAGGTAAACTTGTAAGCACTCCTGCAAAAGTAGAATTTAACCCATACGCATCTTTAATCACATCTATTATAGGCCCTATAGCGGTAATAGGAGCACGCAGATTAAAAGCTACAATCACAACGATGAAAAAATTAAGCCAAAAAATCTTTTTTTGAATACTACTCATAAGATAATCTTTCTTTGCAAACTTGGATATATGTTTTTAAGTCTTTTTCTTTCATTAAAATTTCACGCATACAAATACCTGCTATATTCATATCTTTAAAATTTTCTATATTTTGAGCATTGATACCGCCTATAGCATAAAGTGGAATTTGACTAAATTCAAGCAGAGATTTTAAAAAATCAAGCCCTTTAGGTTCTAAACCCGCCTTACAAGAACTTTCAAAAATATGCCCTACAAAAGCATAATTTACCTTATAACTCATCGCCTCTAAAAGCTCTTCTTTGCTATGGACTGAAGTACCAAGTATATGAAAATATTTTATTAATTTAGGCTCTTTTCTTAGCAAAGAAAGCGGTGCGTGAAAATAACGATGCCCTAATTTTAAACAAACCTTATCAAAAGAATGCAAAAAACAAGTCACTTTTTGCTTTGTGCAAATGCTTAAAACTTCTTTTGCTAAATCATAATACTCAAACTCGCTTAAATCTTTTTCTCTTAAAACTATAGCATCTACCTTAGCCTTAGCAAGTTTTTCAATCTGCTTTAAGAAGTCTATTTCTACACATTTTCTATCGCTTATAGCGATGATTTTTTTATCCCACATAAATGCTATCACTCATCACAGCTTGTAAATTTGATCTTTTAAGCATAGCTAAAATTTCATCTACACTCCTATCATCTGAAATTTCAAACTGCTCATCGCCCTTTTTCTCGCCCTTATGCTCACCTATACCCACACTCACTCCTGCACTCATTTTAGTAGCGCCAAGCTTGATAACCTCATCTCTAAAACCTATTCTTTCACGACTTGAAATGGTAATACCCGCAAAAGGCAAAAAGAGTCTATAAGCACAAAGTACTTGCAAAAGGCGTTTTTCACTCACATCTTTAGGATGGATTTTAGCATTATTGATAATAGGTCTTAAACGTGGTACTGAAATAGAAATTTCAGCATGCGGATAAGCTTGTTGTAAAAAATGCGCATGAAGTGCCGTAGCAAGGGCATCTTTTCTAAAATCATCTATACCTAAAAGTGCCGCAAAAGCCACTCCACGCATACCTGCTTTTAAAGCTCTTTCTTGAGCATTAAAGCGATAAGGAAAAATGCGTTTTTCACCACCTAAATGAATTTTAGAATATTTTAAAGGATTGTAAGTTTCTTGAAAAACAGTCACATAATCACAACCCTTTTCATGCAAAATTTTATATTCTTCTTCATTCATAGGATAAATTTCAACGCCTACAACCTTAAAATACTCTCTAGCAATCTTGCAAGCATTTGCTATATATTCTACACTTGCAAACTCCCTACCCTCACCTGTTAGCATTAAAATTTCCTCTAAACCACTTTTAGCAATAGCTTGCATTTCTTCATGAATTTCAGCTTCACTTAGCTTAGCTCTTGCGATTTTATTACCTTTTTGAAAACCACAATAAACACATTTAGAATTACAATAATTTGACAAATAAAGTGGGGTAAAAAGAGAGATAGAATTTCCAAAATATTTTTGCTTGACTTTAGCGGATTTAAAGGCTAATTCTTCTATGAAATCTTCTGCCGCACTTGAAAGCAAGGCTTTTAAATGCTCTATGTTTAAATGTGTTTGATTTAAAGCATTTTTAACATCTTTGGCGCTAAATTGACTCTCATCATAGCTTTGAACTTGAGTTAAAACCTTGTTTAAAATTTCGCTTTTTATTTCCTGCATATGAGGTAAATACTGCATATAATCTTGCATGATTAATCCCTTAAAAAGCCTGTTAATGGAGAACTTGCTTTAGCCTCGCTCACACTTGCTAAACCTGCTAAAAAAGCCGCTCTTCCTGCATTTACCGCCAAAGAAAAAGCTCTAGCCATCAAGGCTATATCTTTAGCTTCAGCTATAGCTGTATTTACCATCACCGCACTTACTCCCATTTGCATAGCTTCACAAGCTTGCGCAGGACTTCCAATACCCGCATCTACAATGATAGGCAAATCAATTTCATTAAGCAAAATTTGTATAAATTCCTTAGCACATAAGCCTTTATTGCTCCCAATAGGTGCTGCCAAAGGCATGATAGCCGCAGCTCCTGCATCACGCATAGCTCTAGCTGCGTAAAGATCAGCATGCATGTAAGGTAAAGGCGTAAAGCCCTCTTTAGCTAAAAGCTCGCAAGCTTTAATCGTTTCATAATTATCAGGCAGCAAATACCTACTATCGCTTATCACTTCTATCTTGATAAGTTCTCCACAACCAAGCTCTCTTGAAAGCCTTGCAATACGTAAGGCTTCATCGGCGTTTCTTGCACCTGAAGTGTTGGGTAAAAGTGTGATATTTTTAGGGATATAATCAAGTATATTAGCAATTTCCCCTGTATTTGCACGGCGTAAGGCTAGAGTGATAATCTGTGCTTTAGCTTCTTCTATGGCTGATTTTATAAGCTCTAGCGAATATTTTCCAGAACCTAAAATAAATCTTGAATCAAACTCGTATTTACCTATTTTTAATTTATCATTTTTTAAATTTTCTTGCATTTTTACTCCTTATTTGCTAAAAGCTCTAAAACAAGATTGCTTTGATGTCCTGCGCAAATATTTACCCTTGGTGCCATAAGTCCATTTCCTAGCTTAGCACCATTTACCAAATCCCCACATACATAGAAATTTTTAGCAATTTTTCTTGTTTGTATGCTGTTGCTATCACCATAGCCCGCAAGCCCTGAAGCACAGATTAAAATACTATCTTTGTAAAATCTATGAAAATTTTGCGCCATCATCGCTTTTGCGATAGCACTATCAAAGGCTTCACAAACTATATCTATATCTTTAAACAAAGACTTTAAATTATCCTCATCGATTTTTAAAGTGCAAATTTCAACGCTGATATAAGGGTTAATCTCGCTAATTTGCTCTTTTAAAGCTTCGGTTTTAAATTTACCCAAATCACTTACACGGTAAGCTTGACGATTCAAATTACTAGGTTCAATCACATCAAAATCAATCAGCTTTAAATACCCCACTCCACTTCTTGCCAAATTTATCGCTATATGTGAGCCAAGCCCACCTAAACCACAAACTGCCACGCGCCCATTTTTAAGTTTATCGTGAAGCTTTGGAGTGTGTCTTGCTCTCATCATAGCATCTAGTGCATCTTTTGGAGGTAAAGTATTTCTTTCTATGCAAAAAAGCTCATCATCTTCGTTTAAAGCGATATTCTCTTTTGTTGCAAAACCATTGATAATCCATACATCATTTTCATTTTTGCTGATATTTTCAAAAAATTCCAAACTTGTTTTAAAGTCTGTATCAAGTTCTTTACCATTAAATTTCACTCTCATCAACCGCCTCCTACAAAACTTACGATTTCAGCTTTATCGTTTTCTTTTAAAATCAAATTTTCAAATTCGCTTTTTGGTATGATTTCTCCATTTAATTCTAAAGCGATAAGTTCGATTTTCAAGCCTTTTTCTTTGATAAAATCCATAAATTTAAGCTCTTTAAGCTCAAATTTTTCTCCATTGATAATCATCCTAAACCTTTAAAAATTTTCTATCAAGTCTTTAAAAACAAGGCAAAGTTTTTCAAATTCTTCTATGCTTACTCTTTCATCAATAGCGTGAATTCTATCATTGCAAACCCCAAATTCCACTACTTTTACACCATATTTTGCAAAATACCTTGCATCACTTGTACCGCCTTTGGTATTAAGCTCTGGCACTTCATGAGTGATTTTTTGAACGCTTTCATTCATTTTTTGAACGATTTTATTATCGATATTTGTCAAAAAAGCTTCGCTTGATTGTTTTAGCTCTAACTCATAGTTTAAACCATGACAAATTTTTTCTACATAACTTTTTACATCTTCTAAACTTGTATCAGGGGAATTGCGAACATTAAACATAAGTTTTAAATCATTTGGCGTAACATTACACACCCCCATACCTCCGCGAATATCGGTAATAACGATTTTTGAAGGACTAAATTCAGCACTTCCAGGATCAAGATCAAAACCCGCTAAAAGCTTTAAAACCGGTGCAAAATCATGCACAGGATTGATACATTTTTCAGGATAAGCAACATGCCCTTGTTTTCCGCGGATTAAAAGTTTTCCATTGATAGAACCACGACGCCCTATTTTGATACTATCGCCGATTTTTTTAACACAGGTTGGCTCGGCAACCACTGCATAATCAGGTAGCATATCTCTTTCTTGCATCCATTCTAAAACAGCCTTAGTTCCATATATAGCTTCGCCTTCTTCATCACTTGTTAAAATAAGACTCAGTCTTGCTCCTTTAAAATCCGCATTCTTTGCCGCATCTACAAAGGCTGCTACTCCGCTTTTCATATCTTGAGCACCTCTTGCATAGATAAAGCCTTCTTTTTCCATAGGCACGAAAGCATCGCTACTCCAACCCTCGCCTGCAGGCACCACGTCTACATGCCCACCAAAAGCTAAATGCTCACCCTCATCTTTAAATTTTTTAGTGAGTAAAAGGTTTTTAATGCCTTCTTTTTCTATAAAAAAAGCTTCAAAATCACTCAGTTCCATAGCGATGAAATTTAAAGCTCCATCATCATTTGGCGTAACAGATTTAAATTTTAAAAGTTCGATTAAAAATTCTTTTGCATTCATTTTTTATCCTAAGAAAGTTTTATATAATAAATTAAGAGCAAAATACTCTATAATTATAGCTGAAATTATATTGATTATAAAAACAACTTTTGCACTAAAAACATGACTATATCTTGCCACCACAAAGGCTAAAGCACTTACCCAAAAAAGTATAGCCACAACAAGCCCTAAAGTCATCAAATAAGCATGATCACTACTTAAAACCACGCTTGCAGCACTAAGCCAAAATCCTATCACAAAAGGATTTGAACCATTTAAAAAAGCTCCTTTAATATAACTTTTCAAAAGACTTTCTTTAAATTCTTTATGCTCTAAATTTAAGCTTTCTTTCTTTTTTCTTAGCATCAAATACGCCATATAAGTTAAAAAACAAAAACCAAAAATCGCCAAAGAACGCATAAAAATAACATTGTCTAAGAAATTTAAAAGCCCAAATTGAAGCAAAAAAAGATAAAGCATATCTATACTAAATGCTCCAAGTCCTACAGCTATGGAATTTTTAAAAGCTTTTAATGCATAAGTTAAAATCAAAATATTTACAGGCCCAAAAGGCACGCTCACTCCAAAGCCCAAAAAAACTCCACTTAAAAAAGAATCAAACATTACCATCTTTCATAAAATTTTCTATATCAAGTGCGATTTTATCAATAGCACTTATAATATCTTCTATATAGATTTTATCAAAATACCGCTCTAAATTCGCATCTTTTTCGTAGATATTTAAAATACTTTTTTCGCACATTGAAGCATAACGCCCTACAGGCAAAACCGCCCCACTTGTGCCTATGCTGATAAAAAGCGAAGTTTGATTTAGCAAAGAATAAAGCGTAGTATAAGCAGGAGCTTGCTCTTCAAACATGACTATATTGTGTCTTAAATCCTTGCTTTTGCATTTTGGGCATTGTTTATCTGTGATTTTTTCATAGCCTATATTAAAAATTTCTTCGCATTTTAAGCAGCGAAGTTCAGGCAAAAAGCCATGCAAATGAATCACATCTTTACACCCTGCACGCTCTAGCAAATCATCTACATTTTGCGTGATAACAAAAAGATTTTTACCCCATTTTTCTTTTAACTGTGCAATTTTTTCATGAGCATGATTTGGCTTTACATTTTGAAGTTGTGCTCTTCTTGCATCGTAAAAATCAAGTACTTTTTTAGGATTTTTTCTAAAACCTGTTGCAGAGCAAACCTCCATCACATCGTATTCTTCCCAAAGCCCGTCATTATCCCTAAAAGTTTTGAGCCCACTTGGAGCACTAAGCCCTGCTCCGCTTAATATCATAATGTTTTTCATAGCTAAACCTTATAAAATTTACAAAGTTTAGCGAAAAATGCTTTAAGAAAATAAATATTTTTGCAAGATTTTTTCTTTTTCTTTTTCTAAAAATTCTAATTTAAGATTAAGAAAATCAATTTGTTGTTCTACTAATTCAATGTTTTGAACAATTTTTTCTTGAATTTCTAACGGTGGGAGTGGGATTGTAAGATTTTCATAAAAACTTATAGGAACTCTTTTGTGTCCGCTTGCTCCAGTCATAGCAAGAGCTGCTTTTTCTCTTATATTTTGTTGATTTAGATTATAGAATAAGAAACTGCTATCAAGCCCTGTTTTTGCTCTAAAAATATGAAATTCTGTGCTACCAAAACCTATGTTATTTGTTAGATTTTTTGCGATAGCACATTTACCATTTTCCATGCAAGGAGTAATTTTTGCAATCAAAATATCATTTTCTATAAAATATGTGTAGCCTTTTCTTACTTCGTTTAATGACCTATCTATCTTACTTTGAATATAACCCTTATCTGAAACACTAGCCATTTCTATAAATGAGACAAGCATATTTTCATCAAGTTTTGATATTTCTTTTTTGCTAGGATTAAGTTCTATATATTGTTCATTCTTTAAAGAAATTCTCTTCCAGCCATCTTTTGGAGATATCGGAAGGGTGTCTAAAATAGCTTTTATATTCTTGACGAATTCTTTAAATTTCTTTAAGTCTTCTTGCCTTGCATTAGTAAAATCATCTATAAATGAAAACAAGAGATTAAAATCAAGCTTAGATTCTAATTTTTGCAAATTTTCTAAAATAGAATTTAGTTCATATTCTTGATTGTCCTCTATGATGCCGCATTTTTGAAGCATTGCTTTGATTAGGTTTTGATACTCTTTTATACTCAAGCTTAAAGCATTATGCTGCTCTTCTACTTCTTCACACTCTACAACGATTTGCTTTTGAATTTCAAGCGGTGGTTTTGGAATAACCATATTTTGCAAGATTCCTAAATTTATATTTTGTTGCGAAGTTGTAATAACTTCGTTATATAATTGAAATTTAAAATAATCAATAGCATACATAAGATATTTATTTATAAATTCTTCATTTGGAATAATAGCTACTATAGCTTGATTTGTTGTCATATCTTCGCCTAATATTCCAACTCTACCAATAGTTGCATAAATTGAAACAACAACAGCACCTTTTTGTATCATTTTTGCATTAGAATTCTTAAAACCCTCTCTTGTAATTTTTTCTTTAGTATCCATAATAACTTGACGATTAGAGTAATCGCTAATTGTTAGCCACTTAATATCCCCATTCCAATAATTTATATTTTTTCTTGATGGTGTTCCTCCCATGAAAAAATCTCCACAAATTTTCAATTTAACCAATGGGTATTGAGACTTTATTTCTTCTCTTTGAGTTTTTGGATTTAAACTTATAGCTTTATTAAATTCCACTTTTTCAAAATCTATCATATCAACAAGCCTTGCTTTTGTAGCATAAGTCTGTAATTCTTGCGGGATAACATCAAGCGTATTTAAAAAAGATTTGTAGATTAAAGTATTAAGCTTAGTTTCATTTTGCGGATTGCCTCTTTCAAAAAGTGGGCTCAAATAAGGTTCGTGCAATTCTTTTAAACCTTCATCACCTTTTCTATTGCTCCACTCATAACCTAAAAATTTCTTTTGTTCTTTTATATCACTTGGGGATTTTATGATTAAAACTTCTTGATTAAGACTTAGACAAAAATAAAGCAATTTATCCTTTTCTATTGCCTGAGCATAAGCTAAAAAGGCTTTATCTTCTAAATCTTGCTTATCTTTACTTTCTTTATAAATTTTAGATTCTTTAAGTTTTTTATAATCACTTGTTTGCCTAAATGCATTGCGATAATCTTTAAAGGCTTCTAACTCTACAAGATTAGAATCTAAGTTTCCATTTAAAAAATTGCTATAAAGCTCTTTATCAAATTTTCTAAAATCACAATACGCACTTAGATAATTTTGATAAAAGTTTTCATTGTCTTTTAAATTTTCAGCTTCTATGCGTTCTTTAATCAAACTATAATCTTGAGAAATAAGATGATTTTCTTGTTTAAAAGTTTCTTTTTTGCGTAAAAATAAAATAATCGTATTTGTCCCTGTTGCTCCAAATGTTTGGCTTCCAAGCTCTACAATGGCAATAAAATCAAAATTTTGAAATAATATTTCTCTTGTATTTTTATAAATAGAATCTTTATTTAAAATAGAACTTGGCAAGATAATAGCAGCTTTAGCATTATCATTTAAAATTTGATTTGCTCGCTCACAAAAAAAGCATTCGATAGAATTATTTGTTTCTATGTTTATATCATCGTTAAAAAGTTTATAGGTATTTTTAGATTTATCACTTAAAGTTTCTAAAAATCCTTTTACAGAATAAGGTGGATTTGCTATAAGCAAATCAAAACTATTTGATTCTATTTGTGGTTTTGCTTTTTCTCCTTCTAAATTATTTGTATTTGCTAATTCAAAAGAAGCAAGTGCATCAGCGTATAAAATATTGATTTCATTTTGCCCATACATTGCACTTGATACCTTAGAAACCTTACTTAAGCGATACTCTTTTTCAATACCATAAATATTTTTATAATGCTCTTTAAGCTCATCTTCTGTTAGATAACGCTTAAGCTCATTGGCATAGGTGTTTAAAAAATGTCCAGCACCACAAGCATAATCAATCACCCTTAAAGCTTTAGAGTTTTTGCTTAACATTTCTTGAAGCGGTAAAGAATACATAATAAATTCACAAATTTGAATAGGGGTAAAAAACTGCCCTTCATCTTGCTTCATACCTTTTTGCAAAAAAAGTTCAAAAAGATTGCCTAAAAATTGATTTGTAGAGTTTTGGGTAAGCTTGTAATTTGCAAAAAGCTCTACTATTTCTTTTAATACAAGTGCATTTTTTAAGAATAATTCTTTATTATGCACTTCTAAAAATGCAAAATCATTATTTGAATAAAATTTTAATTCTTTGATGTAATTTTGCATTACTTCTTTTAAAGTTTTTATCTTTAATTGCTTAAAGTCTTTTTCTATATCTTCATTAGATACAAAGGTAATTTTCTCTCCTAAGAATTCTTTCATAGCTTCTTTATAAAGCCACATTAATCTATCTTGCATATTTGCATAAGTATCTGCCATTACACCAAAATATCCAAATTTGAGATTGTTTTTATTAAAAGTTTCATCATAAATTTTGCAAAGAAAAATATTTACAAGTTTATCAAAGGCATTTTCCTTGCCTGATATATTATGCTTGCGTAAAATTTTTGCAAATTCGTGATATTTGCCTTCTTCTTTAAGTTCTTTAAGATTATCAAAAGTTGGAGTAATTTCTAAAATTTTATAGGCATTGACATTTGCTTCAAAAATACCTTGCTCGAAATATTGCAGTTCATAACTTTCTTTCCAAGTTTTAAAAAGTTCTATATTGTTATTAGATTTTTTATAAGAATTTTGTAATTCTTTTTCTTTTAGATATTCTTCGTTATCGTAAGCTTGTATGATGTAATTTTTATATTCTAACTTATCGCTAAAATCACTTGTATAAAGACAAAGATATTTTACACCTTTTTCTTGCTGAAAATAAGAAAAAAGCTGCCCACCATCTTCTTGCATTCTATTCCATTCTTTTATAAATTCACTATTTTTAAAATCTGTGGTTTTACATTCTATAATTAAATAAGGATTGTTTTCATTATCCTTTACTAAAATATCAGCCTTACCACCTTTTTTATCCCTGCCAAGATTCCATTTTGGCTCTAACTCTAAATGTTGAGCCTTGTAGCCTTTTTCTAAAAGTCTATGCACACATTCAAAAACTACAAAATTTTCAGGGTGTGAAAAATTAGAAGTAGTTTTATCGTGAATTTTTATTTCTTTTGGGTAATTAATACTTTGGTTTTTATAATCTATTAAAAGTGTGCAATTATTGATTGTTTTTACATAATTTTCATTTTTATTTTTAAAGCCTAAGTTTTCTAAAACATATTTTAAATTATCTTTTGTAATCATTTATTTCCTTATAATTTTACCACCTTAGCACCAAAGCCACCTTGATTGATCGGTGCGTCATTAAAACCCTTGACACTTTTATGGGTTTTTAAAAACTCTCTTACAGCAAAGGCAAGCTTTCCTGTTCCTATGCCATGATAGATCAAAACCTCATCAAATCCCGCTATCAAAGCATCTGAAATAAATTTATCAAGCCTTGAAATAGCCTCATCACTCCTAAGTCCATGCAAATCCAAAGTTACACTTAAATTGCTTGGTTTACTTACGCTTATACTTGTTTTTGCTACTTTTTTTGGCATTGCACCACTTTTTTTAAGTAGTTTTAAAGGCACACGAAGTTTGATCCCATCGCTTTCAACCATAGCATCGTTTTTAGAAATGCTTATGATTTTACCCTTAATTTTTTCATATTTTACAAAATCCCCCACACGCAATTCTTCGTTTTGCTCCATACTTGGCAAAATGATTTCTTTTTTAAGCTCATTGGCTTTATTAAGACTTCTTTGCTTATCTTTTGTGTCTTTAAGCTGTATAGTTTTTTTAGCTTCTTCTATGGCTTTGTGAAATTTAAATTCTAAATTTCTCAAACTCGTACGAAATTCTTGTTCATTTTTTTCTTTTTGATCTTTTAAAGAAAGTAAAATTTCATCGACTTTTTGCTCTTTTTTCTCAACATTTTCAAGCTTAGCTTTTAGTTCTAATTCAAGATTGATATTTTTACCTACAAGTTCCTCTAAATTTTCTTTATCCTCGCCATAAAGCTTTTTAGCCTCGCTAACTAAATTCGGCGGAATCTGATAACGCAAAGCGGTTTCAAAGGCATAAGATTTTCCTATAGTACCTTTTAAAAACTCATATTTTGGGCGTGAAAGTTCTTCATCATATAAAGCAGCGATGAGTTCAACTTGCTCATTCTTTGCTAAAAGCATGGCAAGGCGTTTGTGGTGTGTGGTGATAATGATTTTAAGATTATTAGCTATGAGTTTTGAAATTAACACGCTATACAAACAAGCCGCTTCTTCAAAATCTGTTCCAAGCTCTATTTCATCGATACCTAAAAGCAAATTTTTCTTAGAAAAAAGCCTAGAAAAATGCAACATTCTTCCTGCAAAAGTTGAAATGTCGTTTTTAACATTTTGCGGATCTTCTATGATGGCATCAAATTCTTTAAAAGTACCGATTTTACTTTCACTTGCTTTTATATGCATAGGCAAAAGATGTTTAGCTAAAAATGCTGCGCTTAGCATGGATTTTAAAAGCATGGATTTTCCACCTGCATTTACCCCTGTGATGATTAAAACTTGTTTTTTAAATTCCAAACTCACGCTTTTTGGATTTTTTAAGGCAGGATGAGCGAAATTTTTAAGCACTAAATCCGTACTTTGATCACACAAAACAAATTCAAAATCCCTTTTTTTAGCAAGCAAAACCCTAGCACTATAATGATCAAAAAGATCAAAGACTGTATTGATAAATTTTAAAAAAGGTAGGTTTTTTGCTAAAAAAGCTGAGAAATTTTTAGCGTATTCATAATAAATTTCTTCTTTTTGATTTTTGATTTTTTCTATATCATTTTGCAAATTTTCAACACTTAAAGGCACGATATAAAAGCCACCGCCACTACTTCTACCTATGATTTTTGCTTTAATAGCGTGATTAAACCCGCCTCTTACAAGCAAGGCTTCAAGATTGTTTATAAGATGGATTTGTGTATCGATAAGATAAGGCATTAAAGCTTTTGTATAGCAAAATTTCTTAAACTCAGCTATTATGCTTTCGTTTTTCAATCTTAAAGCGGCATTAAGATTTACAAGTCTTTCGTCTAAACTTTCTTTTAATTCCCCTTTTTCATCGAAATTCAAACAAAGCTCCAAAGCCCCGCTAACAAATTCTATCTTTTGTAACCAAGAGTCTAAATTTGTTCCTAGTTTTATTTTTTTTAACTTTTCAAAATAACGAAAAATTTTTACAAATTCAAAAATTTCATCTAAATGTAAAATTCCTTGCTTGCTTAAATGCACTAAGGCTTTATCAAGATTGCTAAGCTCTGGCATAGTAGGAAATTCCACCTCACAAAGCTCATGTATGCGTTTAAAATGAAGGTTAGAATCTCCTTGTAAAAAAATCTCTTTATCTCTTGCAAAAAGGGCCTTAAACTCTTCTAAATAGCTGTTTAAATCAAGCTTTGAGATCAATTCTTCTTTTGCATCATTCATCATTTAACCTACAATCTTTAATATCTATGATTAAAGAATTAAAACTTTGATTATTATCCTTTGAAATAAAACTTCCTGTTCCAAATTCATAATTAAAATACGCCTTAGAAACATTAATATCTTTACATAAAATATTTTTATTTTGATTAAAAGCTACGATAATATCTGTTCTTAAATGACTTTTTTGCGTATTTTCAAATTCAAAAAATACTGCTAAAACAATAAAAATCACAAGTAAAATACCAAAAAAAGGTTTGGTTTTTTTGCCTAATTTTTCACGCAAAGCAAAAGTGATTAAGGCTAAAATTAAAATAATTAAAAAATATAAAAAAACCCTACTCATTCTTTTGCCTTAATTTGTTGCTGATATCTCCTGCACCAAAACCTATAATAAGCCCTTCTTCAAAAACCTGCCCCTTAGAAGCTACTAAAAATTTACCCTCTCTTTTGATATCTTCTACAAATAAAGCCTTAGGAAAAACTGCTTTTAAATCAAGCTCTATAGGCTCTTCTCCTGCAGCATAAACAGGTAAAATTACAAGCTCATCAACACCTTCAAAAGCCTTTGCAAATTCCTTTAAATTTGCAGCTAAACGCGTGTAGCGGTGGGGTTCAAAGATAGCTGTGATTTTTTTATATCTACCTAATTTTGCGTATTCTTGTGCTGCACTTAAAGTCGCTTTTATTTCGGTTGGATGATGACCATAATCATCAATTAAAACCAAATTTTCATCAGCATGTAAAATATCAAAACGCTTTTTAATACCTTGATAATTTTTAAGTCTGGTTCTTATCGTTTCTATATCTAAAAAATTTAGAGCCGCCAAAATCGCCAAAGACGCATCAAGAGCTAAATGATATCCCATACCAAAAACTTTAAACTCACCTAAATCTTTTAACTCAAAGCTTGTAAAAGGTTTGAAATTTTCTATACACATGGTGCAGTTTTTGATATCTTTGCTTGGATAAAGCTTGATTGACTCATTTTTATAATTTTTCAAAAACTCATCTTCAGCATTAATCACGCGAATTTTAGCCACATCTAAAAACTGGGTATAAGCATGATGAAGTTTTGAAACTTCATTACCATAATGATCTAAATGCTCTGCTTCCGCATTGGTAACTATAGCCAAATAAGGATTTGAATTTAAAAAAGAACTATCGCTCTCATCAGCTTCAAAAACAAGGTTTTGACTTTCTTTATAAATCATATTTGAACCAAATTCTTTTAAAATCGCTCCGATGATCACAGAAGCATCATCAAGTAAAGAAGCTAAAATACTTGAAGTCGTGCTTTTTCCATGTGCTCCTGCAATTGCAAAAACACGCTTATCTTCTAAGATAAGAGGTAAGGCCTCCTTGCGTGAAAGGCATTTAATGCCCAATTCTTTAGCATGTTTAAATTCAGGATTTTCTTCTTTGATAGCAGCAGAATAAATAACTAAATCTTTGTTTAAAATATTGTCTTTATGATGAGGGATGCTGACCTTAACCCCTTCTTTTTCTAGTTCTTTAGTGATTTTACTCTCTTTAAGATCACTTCCGCTAATCTTAAAACCTTTTTCTTTTAAAAATCTTGCTAAAGCGGAAATTCCTATACCGCCTATGCCGATAAAATGGATATTTTGCATCATTTAAACCTTTATACTTTAAAGGCTAAATTTTAGCACTTTTTTACTAAAAAGAAAATATAAATCCTATTTTGAAATGCCTAAACGCTCGGCTAATTGATATAAATTTAACTCTCTATAAAATTTATCAAAGTCTTTAGTATAACCATCAAGGTTAAAAGCTTTATTCATATCTTTTAAAGCATCATTACTTTCAAAATAATACCCTTTACCGCCACTATAAATACCTTTTTTATCAATCCATACAGCATCGTTGATCCCAAATTCTAATTTCTCATCACTTGGTCTTGCTAACATATTTCTTCCGCCTACGCTTAAATACTTGACATTATTTAAACTTAAAGCATAAAGAGTTGGAAAAATATCTTTATGAGATCCTACACGATCTTTATCATAATAAATATTATCTTGCAAATCCTTAGGAATATAAAGATAAAAAGGTACACTATAAGCAAAAGCTTTTTGGGAATTTAAATCTATACTCATTTCGCGTACTCTATGATCTCCAGTTGCTGCTATAATAACACTATTCTTAAATGGACTTTGCTTTACTTTATCTAGAAATTTTCCAAATTCATTGTTTGCATAAGTATAAGCTTTGATAATATTGTCTTGTTTATCTTTTTCATAAGGAAGCATATTAAGCAAAGTTTGTGGAATGTTTTCTAATTTTGGCAAATCATTTTGCGGAAATTTATAAGGTGGATGATTAGAAATAGTAAGAGCAATTATAAGGGTGTTGTGTGGATTTTTTTGAAGCAAATCATAAACTTTTTTATATAAAAACTCATCAGCTACCCCATAACCATTTTCACTATCTTTTGCTCCATTATAGTCTTTCATTAAAATATTTTCATCTATAATCTCATCTACTCCCAAAATACTGAGATAATTTTTAATATTTTGCCAAGATCCATTACCTGCACTTACAAAAATCACCTTATATCCTGCTTTCTTATAAACAGCAATAGGTGTTAAATCCAAATAAGTTTTCTGAAATTTGCTTGTAGAAATATTAGAAAATGGACTTACAAAAAATAAGTTTGCAAAACTTGGTATAGTTCCATTACTAGAACTCAAAAAACGTTTGAATAAAAAATCTTGCTTAAAATGTTTATCTAACGAACCTAAAAAATTATGTTCTGTATTTGCAAAATCAGCCAAATTAAGCCCAAAACTTTCCATTAAGTTAACAAATACACTAGGATGATTCTTTTCAGCTTTTAGATTTATAGGACTTTGATGCAAATAATCAAAAAGTTTTTCTTTAAGTTTTTGTGCTTTCAAAGGTGTGATAACCTTCAAAGCCGCTTCTTCTTTATATTGTTTTAAAGCCCAAGAAAATGCCATAATTGGATTTAACATTGTATCATTTACAACACTATATTCACTAAAAGAATAATTTTGCACATTTATAGCCACATGCTTAAAGGGACCCCTTAATGCTATAACATAAACAATAATTAATATTAAATTTAAAGCTATCAAGGGAAATAATCTTAAATTAACAGGTTTTAGCTTTAAATTTAATATTTTCAAATTTAAAAAAAATACAAAAACTCCAAAAATCAACATTAAAGCTAAAATTTTTAAAATTGGATAATCGTGATAAATAATACTTAAAATAGTTTTTGTATTATCATCTTTTAGAGTAAACATAAAAATATCAAATTTAGTCTTGTAAATTTCGTAATAATAGTATTTTGCATAAGAAAATCCTATACAAAGACAAGAAAGAACAATTATATAAATGCTTGAAAAAATGAAATAAAAATTTTTACTATATATTACTAATTTATTATTTATTTTTATATTAGAAAAAATTAAACTTAAAAAACCACAAAGCAAGAATGGTAAAAACGCTGCGCTTAAAAATCTTATATCATGAAAAACACCTAAAAGATACATTAAAAAGATTTCATTTTTATCACTAATTAAACCAGTAGGGATAAAAGAATTTTGCATTAAAATACGATTAATGGTAAAAGTTACTATAAATAATACACTAAAAATAAAAATTTGAAGTAAAATTTTTCTCATATTCATCTTCTTTAAAAATTCTTAAGAATTTTATCAAAACCCCAAAGTTTTCTTGCTTCATCACTTTTTTTAGGCTCTATAATAAGCATTTCTTCTTCAGAACCTAATTTACTTTCTATCTCGCCAAAAGCATTGATAAACAGAGTATCGCCGTAAAAATTCCATTCATCTTTTGTTTTACCTATGCGATTTACTCTTAAAATGCTTGTAGAATTTAAAAAAGCTCTTGTTTTTAAAAGTTCTTCCCATCTTTGTTTACTTTCAAAGGTACAAGCACTAGGAACGATAACCAAATCAATTTTTTTCGCCATAATCTGTTGCCAAAAAATATCAAAATGCGTCTCAAAACCAAAAAGCAAAGTACATTTTAATTTTTCATAATTAAAAGTAAAAATTTTTAATTCCGATGGAGTTTTGTTGCTGAAAAATTTTTCTTCATTCCAATGTTCATAAGGCATTAAAATTTGCTGTTCATAACTTTTAACACCATTTGGAGTAACTTTTAAGCAAAGTTTTTTATAACTTTTAGCTTCAACGCTAACATAAGGAGCGATGATTTCTAATTCGTATTTTTTAGCAAGTTTAATCAAGCTTTCTTTTTTAGCCTCGCTTTGTTCTTTTATCATATTTTTTGGCATGTGTAAAAGTTCTGTAAAAAAACTATTGATCACATATTCGCCCAAAACTACCAAATTTGCCCCATTGTCTTTTGAAGCTTTGAGATAATAATCAAGCCTTGATTCACTTAAAGCTAAAGTTGGAAACTGTAAAGCCGCTATTTTACTCATCGATTTGCTCCACTTCTAATTTTGCTTTTTCAAGCTCAAGTCTTGCTTTTTTGATACTCTCTAAACCTTCTTTATAAATTTTTACACTTTCATCTAAGGCAAGCTCTTGATTGTTTAATTTTTCCAAAGATTCATTAGCGTGTTTTAAATTTTCTTCAAAACTCATTGATGATTGACCTTGTAATTTGGTGCTTCATGAGTGATAATAACATCATGCACATGACTTTCTTTAAGCCCTGCAGTAGTAATTTCAACAAATTCAGCTCTTTTTTGAAAATCTTCTATATCTTTAGCCCCAACATAACCCATAGAAGAACGCAAACCTCCTAAAAGTTGATGCACCACGCTTCTTATACTTCCCACATAAGGAACACGCCCTTCTATACCTTCAGGAACGAGTTTATCTTGAGCAGTACCTTGCTGAAAATATCTATCTGAACTTCCCTTTTGCATAGCCCCAAGTGAGCCCATACCACGATAAGACTTATATTGTCTTCCTTGATAAGTAAAAAGCTCTCCTGGACTCTCATCTGTTCCAGCTAAAAGCGATCCTATCATAACAGAACTTGCACCTACGGCTAAAGCTTTTGCGATATCACCTGAATATTTAATCCCGCCATCAGCTATCACAGGAACGCCAAATTTATTTGCTTCTTCCACGCACTCATCAATGGCTGAAATTTGAGGCACACCCACACCTGAAACAATACGCGTAGTACAAATACTTCCTGGCCCAATACCTACTTTAACCGCATCTACTCCTGCTTCACAAAGTGCTTTTGCTGCGGCTGCAGTAGCGATATTTCCTGCGATAAGATCTAAATTTGGATATTTGGTTTTAATCGCTTTTACTGTATCAATAATACCCTTAGAATGTCCATGCGCAGAATCAAGCACAACAACATCAACGCCTGCCTCAACTAAAGCATCTACACGATCCATTTGCCCTACTCCTATAGCCGCACCCACACGTAATCTTCCAAAACCATCTTTATTGGCATCAGGATATTCTTTGCGTTTTTTAAGATCTTTTATAGTGATAAGTCCTTCCAAGCGTCCTTGTTCATCAACTATAGGAAGTTTTTCTACTTTGTTGGTACTGAAAATTTTTTCCGCATCATCTAAAGTACAACCCTTTGGAGCAGTGATTAAAGGCATTTTAGTCATAACATTTTCAACCAAATTTGAAAAATCGCTCTCAAATCTTAAATCACGATTGGTAAGTATGCCTATTAGTTTCTTATCTTCATCTACTACAGGAACACCTGAAATTCTATACTCTGCCATAATTTCTAAAGCTTCCGCAACACTTGCTTTAGGACTTACAAAAATAGGATCGATAATCACTCCGCTTTCGCTTTTTTTCACTCTTTTTACTTCTCTAACTTGTGAAGCTATATCCATATTTTTATGAATCACTCCAAGTCCTCCAAGTCTTGCCATCATGATAGCAGCTCTGTGTTCAGTAACTGTATCCATAGCCGCAGAGATTAAAGGCATATTTAAAGTGATATTTTTTGTTAGTTTAGTGTGAATTTTTACTTCCTTAGGTAGAACTTCAGAATACCCAGGACGCAATAATACATCTTCAAAAGTTAAAGCTCTTTTTACAATTTTCATCTTTCATCCTTAATTTTTAATCATTTGTTCTAAACTTAAAGCCCCATCTAACAAGGTTTGTTCATCATAAGCTTTGCAAATCAGTTGTGCTGATATATTAAGCCCTTCTTTATCTTTTGCAACAGGCACACTAATGCCTCCAAGTCCTGCTAAATTTACAGAGATAGTATAAACATCTTCTAAATAAGTTTGCATAGGGCTTTTTTGAGTATCAAATTTAAAAGCCGTTGTAGGAGTTACAGGCATAAAAATAAGATCACAATCTTGCAAAATTTCTTCATATTTTGCCTTGATAAAAGCTCTAGCTTTTTGTGCTTTGATATAATACGCATCATAATATCCACTACTTAAAACAAAAGTTCCTAACAAAATTCTTCTTTTTACTTCTTCGCCAAAACCTTCGCTGCGTGTATTTACATACATCTCTTTTAAATTTTGAATATTTTCAGAACGCTTGCCATAACGTACCCCATCATAACGACTTAAATTTGCACTTGCTTCAGCTGTTGCGATGATATAATACGCTGCGATATCAAATTTAGAATCAAGCAAATTTTTATATACAATCTCATGTCCATTAGCTTTTAACATATCTATGGTTTTTAAAAGTGCGTTTTTTACTTCGCTATCTGCATCATTGACATAATTTTCAATCACTGCGATTTTTAATTTTTTATTTGCATTTAAATTTGGAGCGGTTTTGATAAACTCGATATTTGCACTCGTGCTATCCATTTTATCATATCCTGCGATCGCATCATATAAAATTGCTGCATCTTCTACATTTTGCGTTAAAACCCCGATTTGATCCAAACTTGAAGAATAAGAAGCCAAACCATAGCGACTCACTCTTCCATAACTCGGTTTAAATCCTACACAACCACAAAAAGCCGCAGGTTGGCGTACAGATCCTCCTGTATCAGAACCCAAACTTGCCAAAGCCAAGCCACCCGCTACCGCAGCAGCACTTCCACCACTTGATCCACCTGGAACACGCTCAAAATTTAAAGGATTTAAAGTTTTTCCATAACAAGAACTCGCTGTTGAACTTCCCATAGCAAATTCATCCATATTACAACGCCCAAAAGGAGAAAAACCATTAGCTTTTAAATTAACAATCGCACTTGCATCATAAGGAGCAATGTAACCTTGTAAAATGTTACTTGCACTGGTAAGTTCCCAGCCCTTTACACTGATATTATCTTTTATAGCTACAGGCACACCTTCACCTGAAACACTTAAGTCTTTATCTAAAAATTGTTCGATATAAGCACCTAATTTTTTTTCTTTTTTTGCTTTTTCATTGAGTTCTTTTTTTAAATTTTCAAGTTCTTCTTTGGAGTATTTTAAAGCTTCTTTTAGAGTTATCATTTATTTTCCTTTGTTTTTTTTGATCAAAAATACTGCTAAAGCACTAAAAGCCAAAACCACCGCTATAGTTGTGATGATAATACTATTTGGAATCGGATTTTCTAGCATTGAACTCCTTTTAAAACTTCTTCACATCTTAAACAAGGTGTTTCTTCATTTTTACTTTGAAGTTTCCAACATCTTGGGCATTTACAAAGTGAAGCTTTGGTGATTTTAAATTTCTCATTCTCTACTTCAAATTCAGCCAAAATTTCTTCATTTTCATTGCTGATTTGACTTACCATAAACCAATCGGCTAATTCCTCATTTGGGAATTTATTAAAACTGATGTTTAAATTTAATTCCAAAGTAGATTTAATGATTTTATCTTTTTTAAGTATATCAATTTGTTCAAAAAATTTCTCTCTAGCACTCATTAAAAATGTATCATCTATACCAAAATCATAATCAAAATCTTGAGTTAAACTTAGATCAAATACATCTTTTGCATCACCTTTAATTAAAACATTAGCATGTTCTAGAGCCTCATCTACACTATAGCTTAAATTCGGAGCAAGTAAATTTAAAAGCTCTTTTGCTATCAAAGCCATAGCCACTTGAGCAGATTTTCTTCTTTGGGCATTTTCACTATCGCAATAAAGCCTATCTTTACTGATATCAAGATAAATCCCACTTAAATCCGCACTTAAAAAATTTAAAAGCAAACTAAAACCTTTAGCAAATTCATAAGCAAAAAATGCCTCTTTACTTGCTTTAAAAACTTTGGTTGCACGGCTTAATATCCATTTATCAATAAAACTAAATTCTTTAACTTCTAAATCTTTTAAATCATTGGTATTAGCAAGTAAAAATCTTATAGTATTTCTTATTTTGCGGTATTGTTCGCCTACTTGTTTTAAGATATTGTCTGAAATTTTTAAATCACTTGAATAATCACTTAAAAGTATCCAAAGTCTTAAAATTTCAACTCCATAGGTTTTTGCTACATATTCAGGAGCGATCACATTGCCTTTAGATTTAGACATTTTTTGCCCTTTTTCATCGGTGGTAAAACCATGAGTTAAAATGCTTTCATAAGGTGCGCTTTCATTGATCGCTGTACCTACAAGCAAAGAGCTTTGAAACCAACCCCGATGTTGATCGCTTCCTTCTAAATACATACTTGCTCTTTTTTCTCCTGCGTCATAAAGTCCACTATTTAAAACCGCATTAAAAGTACTTCCACTATCAAACCAAACATCTAAAATATCATATACTTTTTCTAAATTTTCAGCTTTGTATTTTGAATTTGTAGGAATTAAATCTTTGATTTCAAACTCCCACCACACATCAGCGTCGTATTTTTCAAAAATAGCTGCTACAAAGTCAAAAAGTTCATCATCAAAAATCACTTCTTTAGTATTTTTATCTCTAAAAAAGGCTATAGGCGTTCCCCAGTCCCTTTGTCTTGAAATACACCAATCTGGGCGATTTTCCACCATAGAACCTATTCTTTTTACTCCACTTTGCGGATAAAAGGTTGTTTTTAAAAGTTGTTCTTTTGCACACTCTCTTAAAGTTTTTCCTTGAAGTTTCGGTTCATCCATTAAAATAAACCATTGTTTAGTAGCTCTATAGATTACAGGCTTATGTGTTCTCCAGCAAAACGGATAAGAGTGTATAAATTTAGAAGAATGTAAAAGTTTTTCGCCTAAAAGTTCTAAAATTTTTTCATTGGCCTTAAAAATATGAAGACCTATAAACTCTTCAAGCAAATGAGAAGGCAAAAGCTCTTTAGCTCTTAAAGTTTCATCATAACATCCACCATCATCAACAGGCATTAAAACTTCAATACCGTATTTCAAACATGCATAATAATCATCTTCGCCATGTCCTGGTGCAGTATGCACAAGCCCACTTCCACCATCCATCAATACATGTTCACCCATGATTAAAACAGATTTTCTTCCATTTAAAGGATTGATAGCTTCAAGTTTTTCAAATTCTTTTGCGTTTAATTCTTTTTGAATTTCTCCACTTGTAAGTCCTTTTTCTACCATACTTTTAAGTAAAGCACTAGCAAAAATCAAACCTTCTTTAGTGATCACATAATTTTCATTAGGATTTAAGGCTATAGCTTGATTAGCCACCAAAGTCCAAGGTGTAGTTGTCCATATCACTGCACTTGCTTTTGATACGCCTAATTTTTCGCAAGCTTTTACATCCAAATCAAAAGCCACAAAGATAGAATAATCCTCTTTATCCTGATACTCTACTTCAGCTTCCGCTAAAGCTGACTTTGCCGCCCAACTCCAAAAAACAGGTTTAGAACGCTCGCAAAGTAAGCCTTTTTTAGCAATCTCACATAAAGTTCTATAAATCGCTGCTTCAAACTCAAATTTCATAGTTAAATAAGGCTTATCCCAATCTGCAATAATGCCTAAATTTTTAAATTCTTCTCTTTGGATATCTACAAATTCACTCGCATGTTGTCTGCAAAACTCACGAATTTCTTTCTTGCTTAAGCTTTTTTTCTTTTCTCCAAGCTTTACTTCTACTTGTTGTTCTATAGGTAAACCATGACAATCCCACCCTGGAGTAAAACGCACACTCTCACCTTTAAAATAATGTGTTTTGATAATAGTTTCTTTTAAAATTTTATTTAAAGCATGTCCTATATGGATATGTCCGTTAGCATAAGGGGGGCCATCGTGTAAGGTAAAACTTTTTTTCGCATTTTTGCGATTTTCTTTCATTTTTTCATAAGCATAATTTTGCTCAAACCATTTTTTAAATCTTTGCGGTTCAAGTTCCGCTAAATTCGCCCGCATAGCAAAAGTAGTGCTGGGCAAAAGTAGAGTTTCTTTGTAGTCCATTTTTTCCACCTAATTTTTAATAATCTTAAATTCTACTCAAATTAGCTTTAATTTCTACTTTGTTTTTGGCTATAATTATAAGAAAAAAAGGAAAATTTATGAAACATTTGCTTTATCTTATAGGAGATGAGCTTACTATAAACGAAAAATTCAAAAATTATATTTATAGAACTTATGAAGAAAAATTTAAAGAAATTAACGAAATTCGCATACAAAATAAAACCGATAAAGACTTACCCTTTTTGCTTGAAAATCTCTTAAATCAGTATGATTTTATCACTTTATTTACAAGCTCTTTGCATTATGCGACTGTTGCTAAAATTTTAGCAACTTTAAATGATGATAATCTTATCTTAAAAGATGATACCTTGGTTCCAGATAAAGCAGAATTTAGTAAAAATAGCTTTGTGTGTAATTTTTCAAATTCAAAAATCAATGTCGTTAAAATAAATCCAAGCGAAAAATTACCTGATCTTCTTGGGCATATAAAATTAAATTTTGCATATTTTTGCATTTTTGGCATGGATGATGAAAGCGCTATATTGCTACTGCAAACCCTAACAAAATCTTATGAGATAAGTATAAAATCAACCAAGCTTTTAGATAATCTCGTGCTTATTAAGGCCACTTGTGCTAATTTTGGAAAACTTGATGGTTTTTTAAATAGCGTAAAAAATCTTTTTGGACAAAAGGTGTTTTTAGGTAAAGATCCTATACATTTTATAAGCTCTAAACTTTTAGAAAAAAAATTAAAAATTTCTTTTGCTGAAAGTTGCACAGGTGGACTTTGTGCAAGTACCTTAACCAAAATTTCAGGTGTAAGTGAAATTTTTGAAGGATCTATTATAAGTTATTCCAACCGCATCAAACACGAATGGCTTGGAATTAGCGAAAGCGTCTTAGAAAATAATGGCGAATACAGTGAACGTTGTGTTTATTTTATGCTAAAAGGTATTTTTAAAACAGCTAATCCTGATTTTGCCTTAGCTATTAGCGGAGTAGTTGGCGAAAAAGATGAGGGAAAAATAAAATCAGGCACTATTTATATAGGTGCAATGTTTAAAGATGGAACTTTTATCCAAGAAACGCTTTATTTAGATGGAGATCGTGAATTTATGCAAGAACAAGCTGTTTTGGCAACTTTTTGCCTACTTTTAAAATTAAAACCTGAGATTTTTGAAATTTAAGGGATTTAAACAATGAAAGAAATTAAGCTAAAAGAAGACTTGGAAAAAATTTATCCCTTGATAAAACAATTAAGAAATAACCTATCTTTGAAAGATTTTTTAGATAAATTCCAACTTGCTACACAAACTCAACATTATAAACTTTTTGCCTATGAAAATGAGGGAAGCTACAAAGCAGCTTGTGGAGTCATGCCCTTTAATGTACTTTATCATAATCATTGTCTTTATATTTGTGATTTTGTCGTAGATGAAACTTTAAGAGAAAAAGGTATAGGTCAAGCTTTTTTGAAAAAAATCCAAATTTGGGCAAAAAATCAAGGATATGAAGAATTAGAACTAAGTTCAAGTTTTTTTAGAACACAAGCTCATGAATTTTATATCCAAAAAATGGGTTTTGAAAAATCCGGTTTTGTTTTTAAGAAAAATATCAAACTATAATATTTTTGATTAAGCTTTGCATTTTATAATTAATATTATTATTTTTGATTTTAAGGAATAAAATGAATTTTAAAGAACTGATTTCAAAACGCAGAGCTTGTAAACTTTTTAATGATAAAAAAATCAATGAAAAGGATTTGCATTTTATCTTAGAAAGCGGAGTCTTAGCCCCAAGCTCACATGGATTTGAGCCTTGGAAATTTGTAGTATTGGAACAAAAAGAACATAATCTTAAACTCTCAACTCTATGTTGCAATCAACAAAATGTAGCAAGTGCGAGTCATAATATCATTTTTCTAGCAAGAAAAGATCTTCAAAGCAAAGATGAATTTGCACAAAAACAAGTGCGTCGTTTCTCAGGTTCTAGCGAAGAAAATTTTCAAAAAATTTTAGAAATTTACACCCATAAAACCAATGCAATGAATGATAATGAACTCTATCATTACGCACAACTTCAATGCTATCTTGCTATGATGCAAATGTCGCTAGCTGCAATGAGCTTAGGTATTGATTCTTGTATGATAGGTGGCTTTGAAAAAGCTAGGGTTGATAATTTTCTTAATTTAACTTATCCTTTTGAAACTGCTGTAATTTTATCCTTAGGATATAAAGCCCATGAACCAAAATATTCTACTCAACGCTTAAATTTTAATGAAGTCGTCGAATTTTACAAGGAAAAATAATGAAAAAAGAACTTGAAATTTTTAGCACAAGATATTCTTGTAGAAATTTTAAAAATGAAAAACTCAAAAAAGAGGATTTAAATTCTATTTTAGAAATAGCAAGATTAAGCCCCAGCTCCTTAGGACTGGAACCTTGGAAATTTATAGTAGCACAAGATGAGAAAAGAAAAGAAGAACTTTCTAAAATTTGCAATCAACAAAAACATGTAAAAGATTGTGCTGCATTAATTATCATCATTTCAAGACTTGATTTTTTGGATTATTTTGAAGAAAAACTTAGAAAAAGAGATATGAGTGAAACAGAAATTCAAAAACGCTTAGATACTTATATGCCTTTTTTAAAATCTCTAAATCAAGAACAAAAAATATCTTATGCAAGAGAACAAGCTCATATAGCTCTAGCTAGCATACTTTACAGTGCTAATGCTTTAAATATAGCAAGTTGCACTATAGGTGGTTTTGATAAAGAAAAGCTTGATTCTTATTTATCACTTGATATTCAAAAAGAAAGATCAAGTTTGGTAGTAGCTTTAGGATATTGCAACGATGAAAAAAATTCTCAAAAAAATCGTTTTAGTTTTGATGAAGTTGTAAAATTTATTTAAATTTTGCTTTTAAGCAAAATTTAAATAAAAATAAACTGATTCTTTTTTGTATTTTTACTAAGTCTTTGCTTAAATTTTATACAATTTTAATTATAATTTTACATTTAATTTCACAAGGCTTGTTATGAATTTACCTAATATCTTGGCGATTTTTAGAATGGTTTTAGCACCTTTATTATTTTTTTTGTTAATTCATAAATTTGAAAACATTCATCAAAGTTGGATTAACTATTTTGCTGCTTTAACTTTTTCATTAGCGGCTTTAAGTGATTTTTTTGATGGATACATCGCAAGAACTTGGAAACAAACTACAAAACTGGGCGGAATCTTAGATCCATTAGCCGATAAAATGCTTGTTTTAGCAGCTTTTTTAGGGCTTTTACTTACAGGAAAAGCTAATGAATGGGTAATTTATATTATACTAGTAAGGGAATTTTTTATCACAGGTTTTAGAGTTGTAATGATCAGTGAAAATTTAAATGTCAATGCTTCTTTTGCAGGCAAACTTAAAACCGCTTTTCAAATGACTGCGATAGGATTTTTAATCATGGAGTGGATAGGCGGAGAAATTCTACTTTACATAGCTTTGATTTTAACTCTTTATTCTGGATTTGAATACATCTATACTTATATAAAAGCTCAAAAAAAAGG
Organism: Campylobacter sp. US53; assembly: GCF_004378995.1. NCBI lineage: Bacteria > Pseudomonadati > Campylobacterota > Epsilonproteobacteria > Campylobacterales > Campylobacteraceae > Campylobacter > Campylobacter sp. US53. The sequence continues at coordinate 90,716 of NZ_RYYH01000001.1, forward strand.
AGAAAAATGAGATCTTTATTGTTTTTAATTGTTATTTTGATTTTGGGAATTAAATTTTATTCTATTGAATTTTTAGCAACTGTTTTAGTCATCTCATTTTTAATTTTCTTTCACGAATTAGGACATTTTTTAGCTGCAAGATCTTTGGGTGTAAAAGTTGAAGTCTTTAGTATAGGATTTGGAAAAAGTCTTATAGAACGTGAATTTAAAGGCACAAACTATCGCTTAAGCGCTTTACCACTTGGAGGATATGTTAAACTTAAAGGACAAGATGATATGCGTCCTGGTTTTGAAAATCTAGACAAAGATAGCTATAGCATTTTAAGTCCTTTAAAAAAGATTTATATTCTTTTTGCTGGACCATTTTTTAACCTGATTTTAGCTTTTTTTCTTTATATTATCATAGGAAATTTAGGTCTAAACAAACTTGCTCCGCAAATAGGAAACATAGCACCAAACTCTGCTGCACAAGACATAGGACTTCAAAAAAATGATACTATCTTAGAAATTAACGGTATAAAAATTCAAAGCTTTGATGAAATTTCAAAGCATTTAAGTTTAGAACCTTTGAAAATATTAATCAATAGAGAAGGAAAAAATTTAGAATTTATCTTAACTCCAAAAATAGGACAAGGATATAATGACTTTGGACAAATCGTTGAAAAGCCTCAACTTGGAGTCAGTCCAAATGGGACAAGCACTCTTGTAAAACATCAAGGTTTAGAAAGTTTTAAATATGCCACACAAGAAAGTTTTCAAGCTTCTACACTTATCATCAAGGGTATTGTAAAACTCATAAGTGGTGAAGTTGAAGCAAAAAATTTAGGCGGTATTATCACCATGACTGAAATTACCTCAAAGGCTGCACAAAATAGCTTTACTTTGCTTTTATTTATCACTGCTTTAATTTCTATAAATTTAGGCATTTTAAATCTTTTGCCTATTCCTATGCTTGATGGAGGACATATACTTTTTAATCTTTATGAAATGATTTTTAGACGCAAAGTTCCACAGCGTGCTTTTGAATATTTAAGCTATACAGGCATGGCAATACTTTTAAGTTTAATGCTCTTTGCAACTTATAATGATATATCAAGGATTATAGGTGAATAAAAAATTTTCCTACCCTATTCCAAATTTTACTGATAGAAGAAAAAGTATCATCTTTTGGCGCTATTTGCGTTTTCAAGCAAGAAAAATTTTATATTTTCCTCAAGTAAGACTTCTAGAAAAAACGCTTAATGAAGAAAAAAATAAACATTTAAAAGACTTTTTCTCTCAAAGACCCTATGCTTGCTACAATGCTATAAGAAGATTTTGCGATAAAAGTTTTAAAGCAAATGAACGCGTTAAAACACTTATTTATGATGTTGATAAGGGACTTACTTGTTTTAAATTTCTTCCCGAAGAACAATTGATTTTTTCTTTTGATGAAGATTTTGAGCTTTTTTTAGGATATAACCATAATGTTTACGAAGAAGGTTTTTGGGCTTTTTCTTTAAAATTTAAAAAATACACTATTTCACAATGTAATTTTTGCTTTACTTTAGAAAATAATCTTCTACTTTCTTGCATACAAGGATATAAATACAAAGATTTTAATCTTTTAGAAATTAATAAAATTTTAACTAAAAAATGTCATGGTTTGCGCCCTGTTGCTTTACTTATAGAATGCTCTAAGATGCTTTGTGAAATTTTAAAATTTCAAGCTACTTTAGGTGTACATGAAAAAAATCAAATCCGTTCTCAAAAAGGAAAAGAAAAAGGATATTTTGTAGATTATCAAAAAATTTGGCTAGAAAATGGTGGAGAATTAATAAAAATCAATAAACACAAATACTATAAACTCCACCACTCTCAAAAAAACCTAGAAGAAATCCCTTCGCAAAAACGCTCCATGTATAAAAAACGTTTTGCTATGCTTGAAAATATTAAACAAAATTTATTCCAAATTTTATCTAAATAATACTTTTTAAATATTCTACACTTTTCTCGCAACCTTTTTTTTGAAGTTTTAAAAGCCTCTCTAAGCATTCTTGAGATACTTCTTGAGGATAATAATACTGCATAGCTTTTAAATCTTCAAATAAAGCTTTTTCTATCTTAAAAGCCCCTTTACCTAATTCTTTAACCCCACCTGTTCCTTTTTCTCTTTTAAAAGTCGCACAATAAGGATAACATTGCTCTACATTAATACGGTCAAGTCCTTCTTTTTTAAGAATTTCTACACAAGTTTTAATGTCTAAATTTCCTTCTCCCAAAGGAACGCCGCAAACATATTCTACACCCTCTTCAATGAAAACTATATGATCCTTACAATGCGTGCTAAAAGTATATTTAGCCATGTCTTTGCAAGCTTTTATAGGATCTTCATAGGCCATCATGGAATTTCCAAAATCATATAAAAATCCTATTTTAGGATGATTGATCAATTTCAACAAATCAAGCAAATCCTCTGAAGTTTGATACTCATGATTTTCTATAGCAAGTTTTAAATCATATTTTTCCAAAATCGGTATCAAAGCTTTTATTTCATCCTTTGTAGCTAAAAAATCTTCTTTATCGAATCTAGTAGTAATTTTAGAATCATCATAAGCCCCATCGCTAGCATGTTTAACCTTTTTATTTTTATCGGTTAAGGGCACATAAGAGCGTATAATTTTAGCGCCTAAAATAGAAGCTACTTTAGCAATTTTTTCAAATTTATCCCTATTAAAACCCTTAGAGTCGATCTCACAATACATATTGTATTCATCCAATTTGGCTTTAATTTTTTTAAGATGATTTTCGTCATCGCTTCCTAAGCATCCCCATTCTTCATCCAAACCAAAATCTTTAATGATATTTATAATCACACCCTCACAGCCCAAATTTTTAGCAAAATCTATATAAGAAAATATATCCATCCTACCATTTTGAAACCATAAATGCATGCTTTCAGTTTCTAAACCTATTTTCATGATACCACTCCTTTTAATGCTTTTTTTCTAGCTATCATCTTAAGTAAAATCGTAGTTACAATCACACCACAAATAGCAAAAATCCCCATTAACGCAAAAACAATTTGATAGCCTAATAAACCTTTAAAATGATCGATCATAAAACCATAAAGTGCAAAACAAAAAAGTTGTGGAGAATAACCAAAAATACAAGCTATACTCATAGCAGCTCCGCTAATTTCTCTAGGTACTTCTATCTCATCCACAGGTGCAAAAAATGTCGCACGCATAGTAAAAACAAGAGCGGCAAAACCTAAGGTTAAACTCATACCAAAATAAATATTTAATTTCTCATGAGGCATAAAAACAAAAATTAATATGGCCAAGGCTCCTAAAATCAAAGCAAAACGCAAATATCTTGTTGAAGATTTAAAGGTTTTATCTGCTAAATATCCCCCAATTGGCCCACCTACTAATTTTAAAGTGTATTGATTGATAATACCATAAGCACCGACCAAAGCCACAGGCATACCATAAATATCTTTTAAAAATGGAATAAAATAAGTCAAACCACAATACACAGAATAAATAGTAAAAATGGTCAAAGATACCACCCAAATTTCAGGAGTTTTAATCGCTTTGATAACTCCATTCCAAGCGGCTTTGTTTTTACTGATTTCATTTCCTTGCTCATCTTGGGTATTAATTTTGTCATCTTCAAGTAGAAAATATGCCAAAATACCTGCTATAATCACACAAGCGCTATAAAATAATATAGCAGCCTTAAGTCCACCTGCGCCAGACCCTAAAAGTAAAAAAATTCCCAAAGCACCAAAAGCAACTATAGTATCTATAACACCACGTCCTGCTTCTAAAAATCCAAAAAGTCTTCCTTGTTGAGTAGAATCTCCAAGCAAGCGAATGGCTTTAAGCAAAACAGGCCAATACACAACTTCTCCAAATAAAGAAAGCAAACCCCAAGCTATTAAAATTCCATAAAAAGAAGGAAAAGTAGAAATATAAATTCCAACCAAACCCACACAAACCAATGAAAAAGGAATGAGTATTTTTTTAGAAAATCTATCTGCTATATAAATGGATGCAAAATTTCCCACCGTTTGCACTATGCCATAAACTGAGAGTGCGAGTCCAATTTGTGTATTGCTAAGATTCATAAATTCTTGCATAGGCACATAAAAGGCATCTTTTAAAGAGGAAAGTTTAAAAACAGTTCCTCCGCCAATAACTAAAACGATAAAAGTAAACCAACGAATAGGTTTCGTACTATTCATATCCACCCTCCTTTTTTAACAATTCGCAACTTAAATTAATTATATCACGGATTAAGATAAAAGGTTAAAATTTCACCTTTAAATTATAAACAGGTAATTACAAAAAGTTACAACACTTATTGAAGTATAAATTAAGTATATTTTGATATAATTTAGCCTTGCTTTATGCAAAATCCTTGCTCATGAAAATGGGCTTTAATATCCATAAGGAGAAAAGATGAAACATTATGAGGTTTTATTTATCTTAAAACCAACACTTACCGAAGAGGAAGTGAATGCGAAGTTGGAATTCGTTAAAGAAGTCCTAACCAAAAATGGTGCAGAAATTGAAACTGTTGTTCCAATGGGCACTAGAAAATTAGCGTATAAAATCAAAAAATACGAAAGAGGAACTTATTTTGTGATTTATTTCAAAGCTCCTACAAACTTGATCGCTGAGCTTGAAAGGGTGTTAAGAATCACTGAAGAAGTAATAAGATTTTTAATCGTAAAATATGAAAACAAAAAAGAAATTGCAGCTTGGGAAAAACTAAGCCACGGGATTAAGCAATCTAAAAAAGAAATCAAACCTTTAGATGCTCCTGAAATTCAATAAGGAAAAAGATGTTTAACAAAGTTGTTTTGGTTGGAAATCTTACACGCGATATAGAAATGCGTTATGCACAAAGCGGTAGTGCTATTGGAACTTCTGCTATCGCAGTAACAAGAAGATTTACCACAAATGGAGAAAAAAGAGAGGAAACTTGCTTTATTGATATAAGCTTTTATGGTCGCACCGCAGAAGTTGCAAACCAATACCTTACAAAAGGTTCAAAAGTACTCATAGAAGGACGTTTGAGATTTGAACAATGGAGTGATCAAAATGGACAAAATCGCTCTAAACATAGCATTCAAGTTGAAAATATGGAAATGCTTGGCGGCAATTCCAATGCTCCACAACAATGTGGAATTGGTAATAATAGCTTTTCAAACAACAATTATAGTGGAAACTATGAAAATCAAAGCTATGATCCTTATATGAGTGAAAATCAAAATTTTAATAAAGCAAAAGCAAACCCTGCTCCACAAAGAAACCAAAACCCACAACACGAAGAAAAATTAAAAGAAATTGATATCGATGCTTATGATAGCGATGATACTAATTTACCATTTTAAAGGATAAACTATGGCAGAAAAAAGAAAATATTCTCGCAAATATTGCAAATACACTGAAGCAAAAGTTGAATTTATTGATTATAAAGATACAGCAATGTTAAAACATGCTTTATCTGAAAGATTTAAAATCATGCCACGCCGTTTAACAGGTACAAGCAAAAAATACCAAGAAATGGTAGAAGTTGCAATCAAACGTGCAAGACATGTAGCTCTTATCCCTTATATAGTGGATAGAAAAGAAGTAGTCAATAATCCTTTTGAAGGACTATAATCTTTTAAAAAGCAAACTTGTAAAAAGTTTGCTTTCTTATACATTTATTCTCAAAATAAAATTAAACCAAAGTATATTCTAAGACATCACTAAAAGTATCAACAGCAATGATTTCCATATTGTCTCTAACCTCACTAGGAATATCTTTTAAATCCCTTTCGTAATTTTTTCTTGGGATTAAAGCTGTTTTTATATCTGCTTTATAAGCTGCAATTAATTTTTCTTTTAATCCACCTATTGGTAAAACTTTTCCTTTTAAATCTATTTCACCTGTCATTGCAACATCTGCTTTAACCTTTTTATCACTAAAAATAGAAGCAATAGCTGTGCTTATCGTAATGCCTGCACTTGGGCCATCTTTTGGAGTAGCTCCATCTGGCACATGGATATGAATATTATAACTATCATAAACATTAACTTTAGGATCGATAATTATTTTTTTAGGTATTTTTATTTTTCCTTCATCGATTAAAACTTTTATCATGCTAAAAGCAATTCTAGCTGATTCTTTCATTACATCACCCAAACTTCCCGTGAGCGTTAATTCTCCTTTACCTTTAATTTTTACAGCCTCTACTTTTAAAACATCTCCACCTACACTTGTCCAAGCCAAACCATTAACCTGACCTATTTGATTTTCTCCATTATTTTTTTCTATTTCAAAAACTTTTTTATCTAAAAATTCATTCAAATTTTTTGTATTAATAATGACTTTTTTAATATTTTCTAAAAGTAGTTTTTTAGCACTCTTACGACACAACTCTGCCACTTTGCGACGCAAATTTCTAACTCCTGATTCACGAGTATAATCACTAATGATTAACTCTATAGTTTCATCATCAATAGATAATTCATTGGATTTTAAGCCATGTTTTTTAAGCTCATCTGGAATTAAATATTTTTTCATTATATGAAATTTTTCACTTGGAGTATAAGAGCTAAGTTCTATAAATTCCATTCTATCTCTTAAAGGTGCAGGAATATTGCTAATATCATTTGCCGTTGCTATAAAAATGACTTTACTTAAATCAATATTAAAATTTAAATAATAATCCCTAAATTTAGAATTTTGCTCTGGATCTAAAATTTCTAAAAGCACCGCACTTGGATCGCCTCTAAAACTGCGATTTAATTTATCAATTTCATCCAATACAATTACAGGATTAATTTGTTTTGCCTCTATGAGTCCTTGGGTAATACGTCCAGGCATAGCGCCTATATAAGTTCTACGATGACCACGTAGCTCATTAACATCTTCAAGTCCGCCTAAGGCTATGCGAATAAGCTCTCTTTTTAAAGCTTTTGAAACAGAATTTGCCAGTGAAGTTTTACCCACGCCAGGAGGTCCATAAAGACAAAGTATAACTTTAGCACCATCTTTTTCTGCTATTTTTCTTTTTTCTAAAAGTTCCCTAACTGCAAAATATTCTTCTATGCGTTCTTTTGGTTTATTTAATGCATAATGATCATGGTTGAGCTGTTTTGAAACTTCTTTAATATCAAGTTTTTTCTTAGAAATTTTTTCAAAAGGAATATCTAATGCTGTTTCTATGTAAGTTTGAATCATCGATGCTTCGGAATTATCTTGATGAATGCGTTCGAATTTTTCAATTTGTTTTTTGATTTCTTTATAAGCGTCTTCGTGCATAAATTTCTTCTTTAACTCCAGACGCTTTTGATACTCTCTAACCTCATCTTCTTTTTGTGTGTCAGAACCAAGCTCTTTTTGAATTTGTCTTAATTGTTCTTTTAAAAAATATTCTTTATTTACCTTATCAATACGAGAATGTACTTTATTTTTAATTTCTTTTTGAATTTTATTGGCTTCTATTTCTTGGGCAATTAAATCTATTAATTTTACTAATTTTTGCTCAAGATCTGTTAAAACAAAAAACTCATAAGCAACTTGTTTTTTAATACGCACAGTATTTAAAATCAAATCACAAATCCTAGACGCATCAAAACCTTCTTCAATTGTTCTTAAAAGATCCGGAGAAAAATAATGACTAATATTTGCCAAATTTTTTACCTTCTCTTTTAAAACTTCAAGAAGCGCTTCTTTTTTAGTTCCTTCTAAAAAGTCTTCTTTTATAAGTTCTATCTTGGCTTCTAAAGGTTTATTAGAAATTTGCTCTATAATTTTACCCTTAGCATATCCTTGAAAAAGTATTTTCACCCTTCCATCAGGTAAAGGAACTTTTCGCATGATAGTCCCAATCACTCCACAATTATAAATTTCATCAAAATTTCTTCCATTTTCCAACCTTGAAGGCGCAACAAAAAGCATACTATCATTTTTAATCGCAAGATCTAAAGCTTTCATATTGGATGAATCGTTAATAAAAATAGGAGTTATCATAAAAGGATATAAAAATAATTCATCTTCAACCAATACTGGTAAATTTGCTGGATAATTTTGTATCTCTTCAATCTGCATTTATTTTCCTTGTTTATTAAAATCTTTCAAATATACTTCTATACCAAGGAAGCTCAGGTTTGATAATACTTTGCTGATAAAATTCACTTTCTTGAAGTCTTTGTTTATAAATTTGCGCACTTTCATCATGCCCTATGCGCTGGTATAGATTTTCTATAGTACTATTAAGATAAAAAACCGCTAAATTAAATTTTGTAAGCATTGTTTGAACCAAAGGTTCATATTCTGTATAAGGATAATCTTTCAAAAAAGTATCTATTTCTTTTTGGCTTTCAAGCATTAAAGCCTGATTACGATTTGGCACTGCAAATGCATCAAATTTTGCTTTAATTTTAAGATAACGAATATAATCAGCATTGCGTGAATTTCCAAATTTTTTATTATATTCATCTAAATAAAATTCAGCTAACTTATATTCCTCTTCATCCATATGAGCTTGTGCTAAAATAATTAAAGTAGTTTCCAATAAAGGATCGGCAACGTGCTCACTTGCCATACCATTATAATGATCATCGGCTTTTTCCAAATCCTTGTCTTGTAAATCTTTAATAATTTGCTTATACCACTCACTAGCACTAAGATTGTATAAACCTTCATCATTTTTCGTACTACACGCATTAAAAAAAACACTTAAAAAAACCAATAAAAAAATACCTTTTTTCATACTTCACCTTGATTTATATTCTCAAAAATCTATATTTTAACGATTTTATAATTATGTTCTTCTAAAATTATAATAAAATTAATTAAATAATTTAAAATTTTGGAATGATTATTGCTTATTTTATGTTAAAATATTAAACATTATAACTTGAGGAGAAAACATGACCCTAGCTGTTAAATGCCCTATCTTAGGTTTTGAAGAAACCAAAAATATGGAATTTTCAACTATCGATGAAGTATTTGTAAGACTTAAAAGTCTTGATGGTAAAGACTTTTCTTTTGTTTTAATTAATCCTTATTTGATTAGACCTGATTATGAATTTGATATACCAACTTATTATCAAGAGCTTCTTTCTTTAACACCTGAATCTAATATGAAAATTTTTAATATAGTAGCCATAGCAAAAAGCATTGAAGAATCGACAGTGAATTTTCTAGCTCCAGTAGTCATTAATCTTGATAATAATACTATGGTACAAGTGATACTAGATACAGTTAATTATCCGGACTTTTTTCAAGCTGATCAAATTGCTAATTATATTAAAAAATAATGCTCTATATACTTGCAAATGGAGCTATGGCAACAGCCTTAGCCTATGGATTAAAAGATGATTATGAAATTTGTATAGTAGGAAGAAGTATAGAAAAACTTCAAGCCCTCACCAAAGAAGGCTTTAAAACCTTACTTTACAAAGATTTTAACATAGAAGGTAAAGATGTTATTTTGGCTTTCAAACCTTATGCTTTAGAAAATATTGCCCAAATACTAAAAGGACGAGCACGCATCTTAATCTCTGTTTTAGCCAATGTTGATTTTGAAAAACTACAAACCATCAAAGCTCAAAATTATGTTAGAATAATGCCTAATACAGCAGCTAAATATAAGGCTTCAACTACACCATATATACTTAAAAACTCTCATTTTGAAAATGAAATTTTAGACATTTTAAAAACTTTTGGTTCAGCTTATAAATTAGATAATGAAATACAAATGAATGCAGCTATGGCGATTAGCGGCTGCGCTCCTGCTTTTTTAGCACTTATAGCAGAAAGTATTGCTAATGCTGGAGTTTATGAAGGTTTGTCAAAAGAACTTAGTCTCAATCTTACGCGCTCTTTATTTAAAAGCTCTAGTGCTTTACTAGAACATGAACATCCAGCTATTATCAAAGAAAATATTTGCTCCCCTGGCGGAGTTACAATAAAAGGCATAAAAATACTCGAACAAAAAGGAATTCGCGGAAGTTTTTTTGAAGCCATAAATGCTAGCAGCGCTAAATGAAAAAGGCTTTCATACTTATAGAAAGTATTAGTGCTATAACGATCATATCTTTAATTTTCATTGGCATTTTTTATTACTATACTCAACTTTACAAAAACTATGAAAATTTAAATATTTTTGAAAGACTCTATAAACTTCAAGAAGAATTATATGAAAAGCCCATTTTTAAAACCATCATACTTCAAACTTCAGCCTTAAAACCTATAGTTTTACAAGAACAGTTTGTTAATGATGGTATATTTCAATTTCAAAAATTATACTTTCAAGATCAAAATTATAGCGTTTATTTTAAAGAATGAGCAAAGCTTTTACACTTTTTGAACTTATAATATCACTAATACTTTTTACTTTTATAACTAGCTTACTTTCAAAACCTTTAATGGATTTTTATCATTTAAATTTCACTGCTTTACATACAAACAATCTTATCACTCAAACACATTTAAACTTGCTTAAAATAGAAAAATTAATACAAAATTGTATTAATATTACATTTTCACAAAATACATTAAAATGTCTTTTAAAAGATGAGTTAATTAGCCTAAAAGATAATAAACTTTATCTTATTAATTCTGCTCTTATTTTAGAAAATAATCATACACTTTATTCACCTCATTCTGATTTTAAAACACAACTCCAAAATAGAAAAGATTTATATAATGACAATGAGCATATTAGCTATGCTTATAAAATTAATAAGATTGAAAAAATATCCATCTTAGAAAATGGTATATCTACAAATTTTACAGGTAGTTTTATTCCTTTGCAAGCTCAATTAGTTATCAAATTGCAAAATGAAGAACTTATATATGAAATAAAGCCAAAATTTAATGAACAATTAAACCAACAAGGATTAATTTCTAAAAACATAAGCTCATTTAACCTGCAAAACAATAAATTAAAAATTTGCCTAAAAAGACAAACAAAATATTGCCTTGAAAAAAGAATTTTACTATGAAAAAAGCTTATGTTTTAATTTGGACAATTTTTTTAATACTACTAATAAGTCTATGGATGAGCTTGACCTTAAACATATCTAGCTACACTCCAAAAATAATCCAAGATAGTTATTACTACCTTCAAGCTCAAATTTTAAGTCACAATGCAACACAATTTTCTAAATATTTTTTATATCAAGCAAAGCAAGAAAATAAAGAATGTTTAGATAATATATATTTTAATTACGCAAAAGCTTTGATTAAAATAAAATACTTTTATCCTATTGTACAATGTGTTAATTTTAAATTTTCCAACTTCAATCCCGATGCAAATTTAAGCAAAGATGGTGTTATTATAGCCCACATTAGCATTACTTTAAATCGTGATAAAAATGTCAATGATGAAATTTTACTCACAAAAAGCATTATCATTTATCCCAAAGAAAATTTTTGGAATTTAAAAAATTAAACCAAAGTCTTAGCAAGCTTAACACACTCTAAAAGACTTTGATTTTCGCATATATAAAGATTTTTAAAATTTAAAAGCTTCTTTGCTGTGCTTTGCCCTATAACTACAACCTTATCTTCTTCTTTTAAGCTATAAAATTTTAAAAAATTTTCTACACTTAAAGGAGAGGTAAATATAAAAATAGCAGGATGAGTAAGTTTTTTGTCACCTTTTTTAAAAACATTTTCATAAACAATCATTTCATCTAAATCCACACCTGCATTTTTAAGATCCAAATTTAAAGTTGAAACAATATTTTTAGCCCTTAAATATAAACATTTTTGCGTTTTTAATTCCTCTTTAAATTCAAGAAAAAGATCTTTTCCATAAGCCTTTGATGGAATTTTAATCTTTTTAAAACCTAAATTTTTAGCGTATTGAGCTGTACTTTGTCCTACAGCGTATAAATTGAGTTTAAAATTTAAAGTGATTTTTGCATTTTGTAAGGCTTTTAAAGCATTTTTTGAGGTGCAGATTAAAGCATCATATAAACTTAAATCCACACTAAAATCGTAAAAAATAATCTCATTTAAAATAAGATTTTCCACCCCTTCAAAAGGAGTTTCATTTAAGAGGTAAATTTTCATAGATTTTACGCTTTAGCTCTTTAGCTGCCAAAAAAGCATCTTTAGCATCCATGATCGCCCTAACCACAGCCACACCGCTTAAATTTATACCCTTTAACTCATCAAGCACTTCTTTATCAATCCCTCCTATGGCTACAACCCCTATAGGGCTTTTATCACAAATTTGGCTTAAAAACTCAAGGCTTAAAAGCGAACTTTCTTTAGTAGGCGTTGCCTTAATGGCTCCACAACCTAGATAATTTGCTCCTTGTATGAACTCAAGTTGTTCTAGTTTTTTAAGGCTTAAGCCTATGATTTTTTCATCTCCTAAAAGCTTTCTAGCTAGTTTTACTTCTAAATCTTCCTGCCCTAAATGCACCCCATCAGCATCTAAGGCTAAAGCTATGTCCACTCTATCGTTAATCAAAAAAGGTATTTTATAGGCCTTGCAAAGTTTTTGTACCTTTAAACCTAGTTTATAAAATTCTCTTGCATTAAGCTCTTTTTCACGAAGTTGTATGATACTTACTCCACCTTTTATAGCATTTTCTAAAGTATTTAAAAAACACTCCTCGCTTTTATTTCCCTGAGAAGCAACTAAATAAAGGCTAAGATCTAATTTATTTTTCATCTAAAAACTTGAAAAAATGATTTGTAGGACCACAACCTTTTCCAAGATTGAGTGAATAATAAATCACATTTCTTACATATTCTTTAGCCTCACTAACAGCATAAAATAAATCCTTGCCTTTAGCTAAATTACTAGCAATAGCCGAAGAAAGCGTACAACCTGTACCGTGAGTATTTTTAGTTTCTATGCGTTCGCCTTTTAAAATATAAATTTCTTTTCCATCATAAAGCACATCATTGGCATTTTCTTTACTATGTCCGCCTTTAAGTAAAACTGCCTTAGCCCCCAAGCTGCATAAATGTTTAGCCGCCTTTATCATCTGCTCTTCATTAGCGATCTTAAAACCGCATAAAAACTCTGCTTCAGGAATATTAGGCGTAAGAATGTCTGCAAATTTTACTATGGTTTGTTTGAAAAAATCACAATTTTCTTGCGGCATTAAAGCATAACCATTTTTAGCAAACATTACAGGATCAATCACTATATTTTGAGGTTTAAACTCGCTTAAATTTTTAGCTACACAGCTCATTAATTCACAAGAACCTATCATTCCGATTTTAGTTGCCTTTGGCACTATATCTTCAAACACGGCAAGCATTTGTTCATCTACGCTTTGAGTAGGTATATCGTGTACAGAAATCACCCTTGCGGTATTTTCAGCTACCACACTTAAAACCACACTCATACCAAAAAGATTGTGCGCACTAAAGGTTTTAAGATCGGCTTGTATCCCTGCTCCACCACTACAATCACTTCCTGCTATAGTTAAAACAGGTATAAGTTCGCTTCCTTTTGCTTTCATAATTCTTCCTTTAAAATTTTGATCCATTCTTCACCCTTAGGGCTTAATTTTTGTCCTTTAAAACTCTGTTTTGCAAAAGCTACAATCAAAGCATGAAAAATTTGATAAAGTTCGTAAAGTTCATATTTTCTCCCTAAAATTTTACACAAATTTTCTTGCTCACTCTCTATACCACTTTGAAAAAATTCTCTTAATTCTTCATAATTTTCAAACTCATAGCCTAAGTGAAAAGCCAAACGCAAACTATAACTATCTACAACCAAAATCTCTCTTTTGCAAAGATAATTTAATATCCCATCAACACTTTCAAAACCCAAACCTTTGATATTTAAAAGCCATTCTCTGCTTACATTTGTTTTAAAATTTTCTAAATTTTCATAAGTGTTTATGATACTTTCTACTAAGCCTTTTAAACGCTTGGCTTTGGTATTATAAAATCCGCTAGGCTTGATTAAAGTTGCAAGTTCTAAATTGGATAAAGTATTGATTTGTTCTAAGCTTGCAATATTTTCTTTTTTTAAATTTTCTAAAGCTTTTAAGACATTTTTCCAATTTGTATTTTGAGTTAAAATGACAGAAATTAAAAGCTCAAATTCACTCAATCCTTGATTTTCAAGCCAATCAAAATCATGATAATTTAAATCTAAATTTAAAAGCTTGATAAAAATTTGCGCTCCAGTCATTTAAAATTCTCCTTAAAAGCCAAATAAAATTGCTTTGCAGTACGACCACTTCTACTTGCTCTTAAGGTAGCAAATTCTTTAGCTTTAGCGTGTAAAAGCTCTTTATCGCAAGAATAATCTTTAAAATAAAAATCTATCATCTTTAAATACTCTTCTAAATTTCCTTGATAAAAACTTAACCACAAACCAAATCTATCACTCAAGCTTAATCTTTCTTCGGCAGCATCGCTTAAATGAAGTTCTGTATGTGTGATTTGCGTATCAAGATTGTCAGCAATGCTTTCACTTAATAAATGCCTACGATTTGAACTCGCATAAATAATTACATTATTTGGGGCTTTTTCTATGCTTCCTTCGAGCAAAGGTTTTAAAAATTTATAACTATCATCTCCCTTCTCAAAAGAAAAATCATCACAAAAAAGTATGAATTTAAAATTTTCTAATCTGATTTCATCGATGATATCTGCTAAGGCAAATAAATCTTCTTTATTTAATTCGACAAGTCTTAAGCCCTGTTCTTTAAATTCATTAAATATAGCCTTAATCAAACTTGATTTTCCAGTGCCCTTAGATCCCCATAAAAGTGCGTGATTTGCCCCTTTATTTTGAATGAAATTTAAAGTATTGTCATAAAGTGCTTTTTTTTGACTTTCCATACCTACTAAATCTTTTAAAGTGATAGGATCGATTTCAAAAATAGGCTTTAAATAGTCTTTTCTTGCTCTATAAATTGCTGCATAAATTTTATTCCAATCCATTTTAAGCCTTTCTTAAATGCATTAAAATTGCCTCTAAAATATCATCATCGTCTTTACTTTTTGCCTTGATAAATTCTTTTTCATCATTTAAAGCAGTAAATTGAATATTTTGCTCATAGTTGCTAATACTTTTAAATTTATTTAAAGCTAAAATTTTAATAATAATCAAAGATAAAAATTGCTTAGTATAAACATCAAGTTTTCCAAAACGATCTTCAATTTCACCTTCAATCTCATAAACCTCATGAACTTGCTCACACTTACTAAGCCTTCTATAAAGTTCTAATCTTAAGCGATCTTCGCTGATAAGTTCGCTGTTTAAAAAGGCATTAACATTGAGTTTTAAATCAAGTTTATTTTCTTTTTGATCCACTTCATTTTTACTTAAAGCATTAAGTTCATCTTCTAACATTTTAAGATATAGACTATATCCAATTTGCTCGATATGTCCGCTTTGATCCACGCCTAATAAATTTCCACCGCCACGAATTTCAAGATCATGATAAGCCAAAACAGATCCTGCACCTAAAAAAGAATTACTTTCTAAGGAAACAAGGCGCTTTAAAGCATCTTTTGTGATAATATTTTTATCTTCGATTAAAAAATAACAATAGCCTTGCTTGTCACTTCTTCCCACGCGCCCACGCAATTGGTGCAAATCAGCCATACCAAAACGATCGCTTTTTTCTACTATAATAGTATTTGCATTGGGTAAATCAATACCACTTTCTACGATAGAGGTACTTAAAAGCAAATCATATTCTTTGTTTTCAAATTTCAACATTTCTTCTTCTTGCACCTTAGCATCAATTTTAGAATGTAAAATCAAAATACGCAAAGTAGAAAAAAGTTCTAATAAATGCTTTTTACACTGCTCTATACTTGCAATATGATTATGAATATAAAAAATTTGCCCACTGCGTCTTAACTCTCTTGCTATAACTTCTTTTAAAAGTGCGTCATCATTTTCTTTAACAAAAGTTCTTACATCTATTCTATCTTCTGGTGGAGTTTGTAAAACACTATAAGATTTTATAGAACTTAAAGCTTGATTTAAGCTTCTTGGTATAGGGGTTGCTGACATGGATAAAATATGTGAATTTTGAGTGATTTCCTTAAGCTTTTCTTTTTGTTTCACTCCAAATTTATGCTCTTCATCAATAATAACAAGAGCTAAATTTTCACATTCTACACTTAAAAGTGCATGAGTTCCTACAACTACACAAGCTTTATTTTCTTTTAAATTTTGTAAAACCTGTTTTTTTTCTGCACTACTTGTAAAGCGATCAAGTTTAAAAACCTCTATATCAAAAGGATCAAAACGCTTTTTTAAGGTTTTATAATGCTGATGAGAAAGCAAAGTTGTAGGTGCAAATAAAAATGCGCAAAATCCGCTTTTAACTACTGGATAAATAGCATTCATAGCAACTTCTGTTTTTCCAAAACCCACATCACCGCTTAAAAGCCTATCCATGACTTTTCCACTTTGAAAATCTTGCAAAATTTCATGGCAGGCTTTATCTTGATCACTTGTATAAACAAAACCCGCACTAGCTATAAAATCAGCTTGTCTACTTAAATCCACTGTGATTTTTTTTGCTTGCACTAAAGATCTTTTAGCTGCCATAATAACAATTTCAGAAGCTATGGCTAAAAGTTTAGTTTTTAATTTTTCTTTAAGTTTAATAAAGCTTGTTTTACCTAGTTTGTCTAAACTTGGAATAGATCCACTCACGCCCAAATATTTATCAATCAAATAAAGATTTTCCACTGGTAATAAAAGCTTATCAGAATTTTGATACTCTATAGCAACAAACTCTTTTTTTGCTCCGCTTATCACTATCATCTCAAGACCTAAAAATTTACCCACTCCGTAATCTTCGTGTACTATATAATCCCCATTTTTAAGCTCATCTATAATCAAACTAGCTTTTTTTCTTGTTTTTTGTTTTTCTTTTTGATTTAAAGAAATGATTAGCTCTTCAGGACTAATAAGATTAAGCCTTAAATCACTTTTTACAAAATAGATATTTTGAGTATCTTCAAGCTCTAAAGCTTTAAATAAAGCTTCGTTTTTAGCTAAAAGTGTGATTTTTTTATTTTTATGAAATTCAAAAAAATCTTTATTGTAAGAACTTTGCAATTCTTTAAATTTTTTAGCTTGAGGTAAAATTTTTGCATTCACAAAACTTATATCTTTTTCATATTCGTTAATATCAAACTTTTCACAAGCTAAAAAATCAAGTTCTAAATAATCAAAAAAATCATCAATACACCAAAACCCTAAAGAATTGATATCATGTATTAAAGTATCACTTTGAAAATCTTCTAATTTGTCCTTAAAAATTTCATAATTTTCTTTGTCAAAATATTTTAAAAAAGGACAAATTTCAAAATGTTCTAGTTCGTTAGGAATAGACTTTTGACTTTGCAAATCAAAATATCTTATACTTTCAATCTCTTCGCCAAAAAGCAAAATTCTAATAGGATTTTCTTCATTGATACAAAAAATATCAATAATATCCGCACGAATTGAAATTTCACCTTTATCCTGAACTATATCTACAAATTCGTATCCCAATCTTGAAATTTCATCTTCAAAACATTTCAAATCAAAATTTTGTTTTTTATCGATATGATAATTTTGTAAATGTTTTTTTGAAGGAAGTTTTTTTAAAACAGTATTTAAAGGAGAAATAAGGATTTTTTTTTCTTCTTCTTTATGATAAGCATTTAAAATCTTGCAAAGATCAAAAAGTTCTTTAGAAAAAGCCCTTAAATCATCTCCAAACTGCGCTCTAAAATCAGGTAAAACAAAGGTTTTTAAACCCTTAAATCGTGAAACTTGAGCAAGTAAATCTGCTTGTTTTTCATCTTTACAAAGCAAAAGTTCACAAATTTTTGGATTTTGTAGGTATTCATAAAATGAAGCTTGCATTATTCTTCGTTATTATTTTCAATAAGTTTGATAGTATCTTCTTTAATTTTACTAGTTCCATTAAAACGACCGCCATTTTCTATAGAAATTTTTTGCGTTGAAATATCGCCATTAACAACTCCGCCTGCTAAAATTTCTAAACTATTGGCCTCAAGTTGCCCTTCAAAATACCCATTTACTACAATTTTATCTGCTTGTAATTCACCTTTTAAATTTCCATTTTTTCCGATAACCACAATGCTTTCAGAATGAATAATACCACTTAACTCTCCATCAACATGAAGCATAGAAGCAAAATAAAATTTACCCTCAATTCTCGCACCTGAAGAAATTACTGTTGTTTCTGAGCTAGAGCTGGATGTTGGGCTGATACCGCCTTTATTAAAGATTGCCATGGAACTCTCCTTTCTTGATTAAAAAAATCATTCATATTTTTTCTTTGCAAATTTAAAAAATACAAAGGTTCTAAAGTTTTATTAATAAACCTTACCTCATAGTGCAAATGCGGCCCCGTAGAAAGACCTGTATTGCCACTATAACCTATCAACTGCCCCTTGCTAACAAATTGACCTGCTTTGACTACTTCTTTGCGCATCATATGAGCAAATACTGTTTTAAAACCAAAATTATGCAATAAAATTACATTATAACCATAGCCGTTATCACTATAACCTGAAAATTCCACTACTCCACTTGCTGGTGCATAAATAGGAGTACCAATTTCCGCTCTTAAATCAATACCAGGATGAAATTCCCTTCTTTTTAAAAGCGGATGCTCTCTCCAGCCAAAATTTCCTGTAATGCCTTTATTTTCAATAGGCCATCCATTAGGAATTTGTCCCAAAATTCCAAGTTGCTGCTCATTGGTAAGCTGAAGATTATCAAGTCTTGCACTAATTGTAAGATTATTTTCTGCTTCTAAGCCCAAAGCCTCTTCAAAAGAAGCTATTTTATCTTCTATAGCTGCATACTGCTGAGTTTTTTCTTCTATGCTTTTTTGCATTTGCGAATTAGATAATTCCAATTCTTTGCTTTTTTTCAAAAGCTCCTCACGCTTTTCACTGATATCGCTAAGTTTGCTATCGAGATATTTGATATAAAAACCACTAAAAACTAAAAATAAAACAATAAAAGCAATAGTATAAAAAACTATTTTTTTAATTATTTGATTTAAATAAAAATGTCTTGAACCGTTAATATCTGTAATGGTAATAGTGAATTTATTTTTTACCACACCACTCCTTTAAAAAATTTTCTACCAGCATAAAAGAACCAAAAACTAGATTTTTTTTATTCTCTTCTAATTTTACAAATTCTTTACATTGTATGCCTAGCTTTGATGCAATACTATAAATTTCATCATCAGCCAGCTTTCGTTCTGCACTTTTATATTTATATATTTGTATTGTATCAATAATAGGCTTTAATGTATTTAAAATTTGAAAAATATCCTTATCCAAATAAGCATTATAAATAAGATTTATTTTTTCTCCTTGAAATTTATCAAGCATAGCCTTAGCAGCCATGGGATTATGACCCACATCAACAAAAAAATTTGGAGAAATTTCTTGGCATCTTCCTTGTAAATTTAACTCTTGTAACTTTTTTAAAGCTTCTAAGGTTTTTTCTTGCGAAGTTAAAATTTCACAAGCCTTTAATGCAAGCTTTAAATTATGCTTTAAAAAACAAGGTAAAACAAACTTTTTACAATAAATCTCAAATTTTTCTTTCAAAAAAGGATTTAAGGAAGAAACTTGCAAATTAGCTTTTTTTAAAAAAGCAATTTTTTTTGCTAAATTTAAAACATTTTGCTCTTGCTCATCACTTATAAGTGCTATAGGCGCCATAACTTTAAGCTTGGTTCTTGCAATATCTTCTAAAGAATTGCCCAAAATTTGAATATGGTCAAATCCAATTCTTGTAAAAATATTCATTCTTCTTTCAAAAACAGAAGTAGCATCATATTCTCCACCCACTCCTGCTTCTAAAACAATGAAATCGCATTTTTGAAATAAAATCATAGCTAAAAAAGTAGCATATTCGAAATAACTTAATTTTTGCAAGTCTTGTTTAAAAATTTCTTCAAGTCTTATATGAGCTTGTTCTAATTCTTCATCATTTGCAATCTTACCATCAAGATAAAATCTTTCATTAAAACTGAAAATGTGGGGGCTAGTATAATGCCCTATTTTATAATTTAAATTTTCTAAAAGTTGGGTTAAATATCTACCCGTACTACCTTTACCATTTGTGCCTACAAGTTGAATTATAGGAATATTTTTAAAATATTTCTTATATTTTTCATACATTCTAAACATCAAAAAACGATCAATTTTATCGTAATTTATACTTTTTTGAGCTAAAAAATTCTCAACTTTCATTATATTTGTTCATCAACTGTTGAAATCTGCTGTATCAACTCATCCAAAATATTAATATTTGGCTTACTTTGTTTATCAAGATAAGCCACATGAATTTTAGGTGTTATGATATCTTGCTTATAAATAAATCTAAAATTTTCTATAGTTTTAAGATTTGTATTTACAAGTTGAATGATTTCTTCTTTACTTTTTCCCGGTGAAACAATCAAATAACTCTTTTCATCTATCATCCACAGCTCATCAAATTCGCTACAAGAATCTTTTAAAATTTTTTTAAATCGAACAAAAATTTCATTCAAACTTCCCATACCATATTTTTCCATAATGAAACGGTAATTTACTATAGAAAATAAAGCTAAAGAATAATTAACTTTATACTTATTAAAATTTTCATCCATTTTATCAAGCTCTTTAAGAACACTCCAAGCCTCTCTCTCCTCCAAGCTTTGCGTGAATTCAATTTGATTATTTAAAGATGTAATTTTTTCTCCAAGTTGTTTAAATTTTAGTTTTAAATCCTCAAAACTAAGTTTTACTTCCCCATTTTCATCTGGTTTTAAAGTATTGATAAAATCCATATTTTTTTCATTCGATTTATTAAGCAAGACAAGCAATTCATAGATTTTTTTTAGATTATCATTAAAAAAATTTAAATTTTTTTGGACATACATATTATCAACCATTATACGATGATTTATAAATTCCATTAGTTCATTTTTAAAATTTTCTTCGCCTATTACAAAAGGCTTTTGTGTTAAATTTTGTATAAAACCTTGAATTTTTAAATCTTCTACCAATGAAGGATTTAAACCCAAGCATAATAATTCACTAAAGTGCTCATAACTGCGCTCTTCAAGTTTAACTAAGAGTTTTTTAATCACGCTATCATAATCATCATATTTACTAATGCCATATTTACGAGCTTGTTCTTCTAAGTCATTTTCATCGTAATTTCTTTCAAGCTCTTTCCATTTTTTAGTAAGCAAGTAAATACTTTCACTATCCATAGTTTTAGAAATTCTAATCGAAGTCACCTTAGCCAAATCTCTTATCTTTTTATCCTTACTTATTTGCAAAGTTTTAGATATGGTATATAAAAAATCAAAAAATTCACTAAATTGTTTTCCGCTTTGTCTATTTAAAACAGAAATTAAAAAACTAATTAGTTCTTCTAAACTTCTTATAGTTTTAGAATTTAATTCTTGTTGATAAATCGGTAAAAGCAAGGTTTTGTATTTGTCAAGTTTAGCTTTATTTGAGCTTGTGATACCATATTTTAAAGATAATTCTTCAAAAATTTCCGTATAATTTTCAGGAGTTGGTTTTAGTTTTCTTTCTTTTAATGCAATTAAAGTTTGCTTTGCTATTTCATTAGTATTTGGAATCATGTTTTTGCCCTTTAATAGCAATTACGGAAATAAACTCATCAAATGCCTCGCTTGAAGCTGCTCGAATAGCCTCATACCTTGCAGAATCACTAATAATACTATTTGGAGAAATTTCAAAATTATAACTTCCACTTGTACTAAAAGCCTGACTTGAACCATCTTTAAAGACAACATTAAAATCTAAATTTAATTTAGCTTTATAACTAATAACATAGCCATTTTTATCATAAGCTAAAGGAATAAATTCTAAATTATTCATTTTAACATTAATTACATCATCTGCCTCGTGTTTTAAAGCAAGTTTACGCCCTAATTTTGAAATTACCATTTCTTTTAAAGTATCGGCAACATAGATACTATTTTTTGGGTCTTGTTGACTTAATTCAACATTAACATAAACTTTCTCATCGAAAATATTATTAGCGATTTTTGATGTAGGAACATATCCACAAGCACCTAAAAATAAACCTATACAAAAAATTAAAATCTTTTTCATTTAATCACCAGATTAACTAGCTTTCCTTCCACATAAATTTCTTTAACTATACTCTTACCTTCAAGCCATTTAGCAGTATTTTCTTTTGCAAAAGCTAAAATTTCTTCTTTGCTCGCACTACTTGAAATTTCAAATTCAGCCCTTTTTTTGCCATTAATACTTACAGCTAAATTTAAAGTATCTTTTACAAAAACCTCTTCTTTAAGTTCTAATTTTTTGAAATTTTTACATTTAAAAAGCTCCTCGCTAAGCTCAAAACAAACATGAGGAATAATAGGCTCTAAAATATTTAAAATAATATAAAAAGCCTCTTGCTCCAAAGCTTCATTTTTACAAAGCGCTAAAGCATTTAAAGCTTCCATGCAAGCTGCAATTAAAGTATTAAAAGCAAAACTTTGATGATAAACTTCAAAAGATTTTTTCAAAGCTTCATATACCTTTAATCTTGCATATTTTTCTTCTTTGTTTAAATTTTCTTGTTTTAATTCTACAAGCTCACCTTTTTTAACATTTTGCGCCCTATCATAAAGTTTGCAAATAAATCTATAAGCCCCTTCAACAGCATCATCATTCCATTCAAGCTCTTTAGCCGGAGGCGCAGCAAAAAGTATAAAAAGTCTTGCGGTATCAGCACCGTATTTTTCTATAATCTCATCAGGATCTACAACATTGCCTTTTGATTTTGACATTTTAGCACCATCTTTTAACACCATACCCTGAGTTAAAAGTCTATCAAAAGGTTCATTTTGCGTTAAATAACCCAAGTCTCTTAAAGCTTTTTGGAAAAATCTCGCATAAAGTAAATGCAAGATTGCATGTTCAATACCACCTATATATTGATCCACACTCATCCAATACTTCACACTTTTTTCATCTAAAGCTTTTTCCTGCCAAGTTTTCTCATCGCTTGCAAAACGTGCAAAATACCAAGAACTTTCAAAAAAAGTATCTAAAGTATCGCTTTCTTTTTGAGCCTCTTTGCCACATTTGGGACAAATACAATTTTTCCAAGTTGGATGTTTATCAAGTGGATTGCCCTCTCCTGTAATTTGCGCATCTTCAGGCAGAGTAATAGGTAAATTTTCTAGTTTTTGAGGTACTATACCACAGCTTTGACATTTAATCATAGGAATAGGCGCACCCCAATATCTTTGACGCGAAACACCCCAATCACGAATTTTAAAATTTACAACCCTTTTTCCTATATTTTTAGCTTCAAACTGAGAAATAATTTTTAATCTTGCCTCATTACAATCAAGATTATCAAATTCTTGACTATGGATTAATTTTCCTGATTTTTGCGTATAAGGTAAATTTTCTTGAGTTTGAATAACTTGTTTGATGGCAAGATTATATTTTGTTGCAAATTCAAAATCTCTTTCATCATGAGCTGGAACAGCCATAACCGCTCCACTACCATAATCAGCCAAGACAAAATTAGCCACCCATAAAGGAATTTTTTCTCCGCTTAAAGGATGAATGGCATAAATTCCTAAAAAATAACCTTCTTTTTCAGAACTTTGTCTTTCTCTTGGGCTTTGATTTTGAATAGCTTTGATTTTATTTAATACATCTTGATTTAATAAATTTTGCGAAAGCAAATTTTGAACAATTTTATGTTCTGGAGCTAAAGCGATATACGAAACTCCATAAATTGTATCTGCTCTTGTAGTAAAAACTTCTAAAGAACTTTCTTTAGTTTTTTGCTTGCTTTCTTCGTCTAAATTTAAAGAAAATTCCAAACCTTCGCTTTTACCAATCCAATTTTCTTGCATAGTTAAAACTTGATTAGGCCATTTATCTTTTAATTCTTCTAAATCTTTTAAAAGTTCCTCAGCATAAGCAGTGATTTTTACATAATAACCTGGCATTTTTTTCTGCACCACTTCATGACCACAACGCCAACATTTTCCGTCTTCAACTTGCTCATTAGCCAAAACCGTTTGATCTTGCTCACACCAATTCACATTTGCTTCTTTAGTGTAAATCAAACCTTTTTCAAACATCTTAATAAAAAATTCTTGCTCAAATTTTGTATAAAGTGGATCTGAAGTAGCAAGCATTCTTTTTTTAGAAAAAGAAAAACCTAAAGAAAAAAGTTCTTTTTTCATATAAGCTATATTTTCATAAGTCCATGACTTAGGATGAATTTTATGTTTAATAGCTGCGTTTTCAGCAGGCATACCAAAGCTATCAAAACCTATAGGATGTAAAACATTAAATCCTATCTTGCGATAATATCTTGCTAAAGCATCACCTATAGTATAATTTCTTACATGCCCCATGTGAATGCGTCCGCTAGGATAAGGAAACATCGATAAAATATATTTTTTAGGCAAATTTAAATCATCTTTTGGCTCAAAATATTCATTTTCATCCCAAATTTTTTGCCATTTTTTTTCTATTAAACTTGCTTCATAAGCCATAAATTCTCCTTACACTGTTCCTTTTTCATACATTGCACGATTGCGTTCTTTATCTTGTTTTCTTTTTGCTTTTTCAATTTCTTTATTTCTAAACTCAAGCACACTAAATTTAAACCATAATAATGTCGGACTTGCAACAAAAATAGAGCTTAAAGTTCCCGCTATAATACCTATAATTAAAGTCAAAGAAAATCCTTGTATCATTTCCCCGCCAAAGAAATAAAGTATCACAACGGTTGCTAAAGTTAACCCTGAAGTTAAAACCGTTCTTGATAAAGTTGCTGAAACACTTTCATTGATAATAGGTGCAAGTTCGGTTTTTTTACTTGTTTTAATGCCTTCTCTGATTCTATCAAAAATAATAATTGTATCATTCAAAGAGTACCCAAGCACAGTTAAAACAGCAGCCAAAGTATCTAAATTAACATCAATTTTAAATAAAGAAATTGCCCCTAAAGTAATCACAACATCATGAATTTCACTGATTATAGCCGCAAGAGCAAAACGCCACTCAAAACGCAACGCTATATAAATTAAAATTGCTATCAAAGATACAGCTATAGCCATAAGTCCTTTATTTCTAAGTTCATCACCTACTTTTGGACCTACCACATCAGCACGACGCACTTCAAATTTTCCCGTATCCTTTAAAAGAGTGCTTATATGCTCGCCTATATCATTGCTTACATTATCGTTGCTTCCTAAAAAGCGTATGGTTACTTCTTCATTGCTTCCAAATTCAGTTACAGATAAATTTTGAAAAGTTCCTTGTTTTTCTAAAATTTCTCGGATTTGTGTTATAGGAGCTGCATTTTCATATTTAAGCTGAACTAAAGTTCCTCCGCTAAAATCAATACCATATTGCAAACCCCTATCCCAAAGCAAATAAATAGAACCAAAAAACAAAATAAAAGAAAGAGAAATAGCAGCAAAACGCATTCTCATAAAATCATAAATTTTCTTTTCGCTAAAAAACTGCATTATCTTCTCCTGTAACCAAACCAAAATCTTGTATTATTACTTTTTTCTATGCGTTGCATAAAATAATCAAACATTCCGTGAGTTCCTAAAATAGCTGTAATCATAGAAACGACAATACCAATTCCCAAAGTCACAGCAAAACCTTTAACTGCTCCTGTTCCATAGGCATAAAGTGCTACCGAAGTAACTAAAGAAGTGATATTTGAATCTATAATCGCACTCATAGCATTTTTATAGCCTTGTTCTATACTAGCTCTTATATTTACTCCATCTCGCAAGAGTTCTCGTATGCGCTCATTGATAATCACATTTGCATCTACCGCCATACCCACAGTTAAAACAAGTCCTGCCATCCCTGGTAAAGTTAAAGTTGCTCCAAACATAGCCATAACAGCCACTACTACCAAAACATTAACCAACATTGCAATATTTGCAAAAATTCCTGCCACACCGTAATACATCATCATAAATATTACAATAAAAACCGATGCACCGATTAAGGCTATCATACTCATTTTAATACTATCAGCACCTAAAGATGGTCCTATACTTCTTTGTTCAAGTAATTTTACAGGCGCAAGCAAAGCTCCACTTCTTAAAGCTACCGCCACATCACGCGCTTCTTCTTGGGTAAAAGCTCCACTGATTTGCCCACTACCTCCACCTATGCGTTCATTGATAGATGGAGCAGAATACACTTTATTATCAAGTACAATAGCAAGACGCTTTCCAACATTTGCTCCTGTATAATCAGCAAATTTTTTAGAACCCTCGGCATTTAAAGTAAAATTAATTACAGGATAATTACTCTTATCACTAATCCCTACTCTAGCATCAGTAAGCATAGATCCATCTAAAATAGGTATGCTTTTTAAGGTATATTTTAAATTTGGATTTCTAGAATCAGACACTAAAATCAGTCCATAACTCGCAGCCTCAGCATCACTCATTGTAGAAGCTTGACCCATTTTAGAATCATCAACTTCCATAAGTTGCAAATGTGCTGCTTTTGTGATGCGTTCTTTTGCTCTTAGTTCATCTTCTTTGGTTTTAATCCCTGCAAGTTCAACCAAAATCTTATCATCACCTTGTTTAGCAACTGTTGGCTCTGCTAAACCAAATTGATCAAGCCTATTTCTTATGGTTTCAACTGCTTGCAAAAGTGCAAAATTTTCTATATTTTTTACTTCTTCTGAGGTAAAAGAAATTTTATAGTGCATATTTTCACTTTGTATATTAATTCCTTTTATTTCTTTAAGCAAATTTTCAACTTTTGCAATATCTGCATTATCAAGCAAAGTAAATTCTAAAATATCATCATGGGTATTTAAGCCATCATTTAAAATATTTTCTTTATTAAAAGAATAACTCAATGAAGATGCAATTGATTTTATTTTAGATTTTACAGCTTCTTCATTATCTACACCTAAGAGCATATAAAGTCCGCCTTGCAAATCAAGCCCTAAATTAATCTTCGCACCACGTTCTGACTGCAAAAAAGAAGGGAGTGAAAAAGCCACTCCAAAAATAAATACCGCTATAAAAATAATCAAGCGATAATTGATTTTAGAATTACGCATCAATTTTCTTTGCTATAAATTCTCTTGAAATTTTTGCAGTAACATTGTCTTCATTAAGCTTAACTTTGATAAAATCCTCCTCTGGTTTTACGACTTCACAAATAAGTCCGCCATTAGTGATGATTTTATCTCCTTTTTGCAAAGACTCAAGCATTTGTTTATGTGCTTTTGCTTGTTTTTGTTGCGGTCTGATCACCAAGAAATAAAAAATTGCAAATAACACTACAAGAGGTAACAATGAAGTTAAAATTGAATTTTCTGCCATATTTTTCCTTTATTCCAAAAAAATTAAACACTAATTCTATCATTTTTAAAATAATAAAAGTCTTTTTTATTGCAATTTTACTTTCAAATTCTATTTATCTATCATTTTTTGAAAATATTTTTACACAAACTATTAGCCCATTTTTAGCTATTTGGGGGTTAGTTTTACTTCTAAAAAGTAAAAATTCTAAACAATATTTTTGGATAGGTTTTTTTGTAGGGATTCTTTGGTTTTGGTGGATTGGTTTATCTTCAATTTATTTTAATCTAAACTATTTAGTGCCAATTATACCAATTATCATTGGTTTTATTTATGGACTACTTTTTAGATTATGTTATTTATTAAAATTTGATTTTTTAAGGCTTTGTGGAATTTTTTGCATAAGTTTTATTCATCCTTTAGGATTTGATTGGCTTAATTGGGGAATTTTTACAGTTTATGGTTTTTTTGACCCAAGTTATCGTGGCATTATTTGCATATTTTTAATAGCATATTTCATCTATGAGGGTTATATATCAAGATATTATAAAATAGCCATTGTTCTTATTTTATTCTTTAGTGGATTTCAATATAATGAAAAACAAGCTCAAACTCTTAATTTAAACTATAAACTCATCAATACTAATATCTCTCAAGATCAAAAATTTTTACAAGAAAATTTAAAATCAAATTCTGATATCTTAATTCAAGATATACTTCAAGCTATAAATGAAAAAAAAGAACTTGTAATCTTGCCTGAAACCGCTTTTGCTTTTGATTTAAAAAATACCAAATATGAGCTCATGCTTAAAGAATTATCTTATAAAATTACCATTATTACAGGAGCATTTCATGTTGAAAAAGAACATACTTACAATAGCACTTATATCTTTAAAAAAGGCAATGTCTATATTTTAAATAAGCATTTTTTAGTTCCCTTTGGTGAAGAAATTCCATTTTTTAAAGACTTAACAAAAAAATATTTTCTTAAAAATATTGAAGAATTTTCTAAAGGTCCTATACAAAGCAAATATAAATTAGATAATCAAATTATCACAAATGCAATTTGTTATGAAGCTACCAAAGAACAAAACTATCAAAATTCACAAATTATTATAGCCCTAAGCAACAATGCTTGGTTTAATAATAGCAGCGAATACAAACTCCAGCAACTCTTAATGAAATTTTATGCAAGTAAATATGGGGTTAGTGTTTATCATGCTACAAATGGCAAAGAGAATATAGTTATACTCCCTAAAAAGCTTTTAAGTAAAGATTGGAAAAATTTATCCAAAGAAATATTTAATGATAAAAAATAATATTAAAATTTTAATTTTAAAGTAATTTAAGTTATTTTATATTATAATTCTACTCAAACA
This sequence comes from Campylobacter sp. US53, assembly GCF_004378995.1. NCBI lineage: Bacteria > Pseudomonadati > Campylobacterota > Epsilonproteobacteria > Campylobacterales > Campylobacteraceae > Campylobacter > Campylobacter sp. US53. The sequence goes on from NZ_RYYH01000001.1 coordinate 119,454, forward strand.
ATATTTTGACTTAGAGGGGTTTTTACCCCAAAGCTAAATTAATTTAGCTTCCTTCCTAACTTTTATATTTATGGGGGATATTGAAAAATATCCCTCTAAGTCAAAAATTAATATAACCTCATTAATTCTTTATAATTATACAAGCCTTATTTAAGCTTGTATAATATTGTTAATTTTTTAAAGTAGCTTTTTAAACTGTTCTAGAGCATCAAGTTTTTCCCAAGGATAGTCCTTTTGTCCTACTTGCCCACGAGCTGCTACATCCGCATAAAGAAAAGTTTCTTTACTTGGTTTATCCAGATGAAATTTATCACGAATCCAATTTGGTGTTAAAGAGAAATTTTGCATAACAAAATCACTTAAAACATCGTCATTTACACTAGTATTTGTGCCCATACAATCCACGCTTACCGAAGTAGGTTTTGCAACACCTATAGCATAACTAAGTTGAACGATACATTTTTTAGCAAGTCCTGCTGCAACTATGTTTTTAGCTAGCCATCTACCTGCATAAAGCCCACTTCTATCAACTTTAGTATAATCTTTGCTCGATTGCGCACCACCACCTATTGGAGAATAACCTCCAAAACTATCTACTATAAGTTTTCTTCCTGTTAAACCACTATCATGCAAAGAAGAGTGATTGATATATTTACCAGTTGGATTGATTAAAATTCTAGTTTTATTCGGATCAAAAAGCTCTTTTGGTAAATTACTATCCAAAATAAGTTTCATTACCAAAGATCTTAAATCTTCTATTTTCATACTTTCAACACAAGGTGCAGAAACCACTATAGTATGAATACTTTGCGGTTTGCAATTTTCAAAATTTGCCTTAGTGCCATAATCAATAGTTACTTGAGTTTTAATATCCACTCCAAGTTCATGTGGATTTGCTTTTGCATAAGCATAAACTCTATCACATAGCATTCTTGCATAACTAATAGCTGCTGGCATATATTCCTCAGCTTCACAACTTGCAAAACCAAACATAATGCCTTGATCACCTGCTCCTGTTTCACCATCTTCTTGATCGACGCCTTGGTTGATATCGGGGCTTTGTTCATTTAAAAACACCATAACATCAACCTCATCAGGATGCAAACACTGCTCTTTGCTAAAATGCCCTGCTCCGTCATAACCAATATTTTTTAAAACATCTTTAACTAAATTATCGTAATCAGCTTTACTAAGCTTGTGATTTGATTTAACTTCGCCTCCTATCACAACCTTATTTCCTGCGACAAAAACCTCACTCGCCACCCTTGAATTTTTGTCATTTTTCAAGAGTATATCCACTATCGTATCAGCGATTATATCAGCGCACTTGTCTGGATGACCTGCACTTACGACTTCTGAAGTGAATAGATACATAAAAAGTCCTTTCATTTAAAATGAACCACAATTGTATCCAAATAAACTTATCAAAGCTTGATAAATTAAAAATTCTCTAAAATTAAGCAAAAGTTAGTTAAAATCAACTTCTAATATAAAAAATATTTAAAAGGTTTTTATGTTTTCTAAAATCATTCAAGGCTACGCTAAAGGCAACCTCATAGTTCAAATTTGCATAGGTATAGTACTAGGAATACTTATAGGCATTAGTTCTAAAGAAATATCTGAAATTGCAAATTTACTCGGAATACTTTTTACAAGTGCCTTAAAAGCTATCGCTCCTATGCTTGTTTTTATTTTAATTTTAATCTCAATTTGCACTAAAGATTTTTCTCAAAGTGGTACTAAGATCAAAAATATTATCATTTTGTATATAGTAGGCACCTTTCTTGCTTCAGCTTGTGCGGTTCTTGCTAATTTTTTCTTCCCCGTAAAGCTTGTTTTAGATGGAATTCAAACCGCTACAAACTCATCTCCAACCCACATGAGTGAGATTTTTAAAGATCTTTTATTTAAAATTGTCGATAATCCTATAAATGCTCTTTCAAGCGGAAATTATTTAGGAATTTTAACCTGGGCAATAGCTGGAGGTATAGCATTAAAACACTGTTCTAACGAAGCAAAACAAGTTTTTATAGATATTAACGAAGGGGTTTTGAAAATTGTTAAATTTGTAGTAAAACTTGCTCCTTTTGGAATTTTTGGACTTGTAGCTAATTCTGTAGCACAAACAGGAGCGCAAGGTTTGATAAGCTATGCAAAACTCTTAATTTTACTTGTAACTACTATGCTTTTTGTTACTTTTGTTATCAATGCTTTAATAGTCTTTTTTTATACAAGAAAAAATCCTTTTCCTTTAATTTTTATCTGCTTAAGGCACAGTGCATTTTTTGCTTTTTTTACAAGAAGTTCGGCAGCAAATATTCCTGTAAATATGGCACTTTGCGCCAAACTTGGCATAGATAAAGAATTTTATGGCATTTCTATACCTTTAGGAGCTACTATCAACATGGCAGGAGCGGCAGTTACTATAGCTATTTTAAGTCTTACTGCAGCCAATACCGTTGGTATAGAAATCAGTCTTTTGCAAGCCTTTTTATTAAGCATTATTGCTACCTTTGCAGCTTGTGGGGCTAGCGGAGTTGCGGGCGGATCTTTACTGCTTATACCTTTGGCTTGTTCTTTATTTAATATAGACTATGATATTGCTATGAAGGTAGTTGCCATAGGTTTTATTATAGGGGTTATTCAAGATAGTGTTGAAACTGCTTTAAATAGTTCTACAGATGTTCTTTTTACAGCAATTTGTTCTAAAAATGAATTAAATTACAATATCAAATAAGGTAAAAACATGCGTCATCTCATCACTACAAAGGATTTTAATAAAGTCGAAATTATGGAGCTTTTTAAAGAAGCAAGTGATTTCTTAGATGAAAAACCTAGAACTTTTCTTAAAGGAAAAAGTATCACGACAATTTTTTTTGAAAATTCTACACGCACCCTTTCATCTTTTGAAAGCGCTGCAAGAAGATTAGGCGCTAGGGTTTTACGCCTTGATGTTTCAAGATCAAGCTCTAGCAAAGGAGAAACTCTTTATGATACTGCTGCTAATTTAGATGCCATGAGTCCTAATGCTATTGTTGTAAGACACGCAAACTCAGGAGTTCCTTTGATATTAGCAAAGCATATGCATTGTCCAGTTGTTAATGGAGGAGATGGAAAACACGCCCATCCTACCCAAGCTTTGCTAGATTTATTTACTATTTATAATCATTTTCAAGCCGATGTCGAAGGTAAGAAAATTTGCATCGTAGGTGATATCAAAAATTCCCGCGTTGCAGCGTCCAATATAGAACTTTTAAGCAGATTTAATCTTGATATTACCCTAGTAGCTCCACCACATTTTATGCCTAATACCCATCTTAAAAAACATTATAAGCTTGATGAGAATATCATAGCAAATTCAGATATCATCATGAGTCTTAGAACACAAACAGAAAGACATAATAAAACCGTTTACGCTTCACTTAAAGACTATGCAAATGATTTTTGCATTCAAAAAAGCTTAGTAAAAGATAAAAAGCTTATTTTACTACATCCAGGCCCTGTAAATCGCAATATTGACATAAGCGATGAAATGATGAGCGATGAAAGAACTTTAGTTTTAAAACAAGTTAAAAATGGAGTGGCCATTAGAATGGCTGTTCTTAAAAAACTCATATTAGAAAATGAAGGATAAAAAATGTTAGAATGGGATTTAAGTGCTTTATTCCACGATAAAGAAGCATTACAAAATTTTACACAAGATCAAATCCAACAAAGTTTAAATTTCAAAAAAAACTATGAAAATAAACTTTATACATTAAATGCTAATGAGTTTTTACAAGCTTTAAAAGATTATGAAAATTTAAATCAAGCCCTTGGCAAAATCATGACTTATGCTTATTTACTTTTTGCTAAAAACACTCAAAATGGTTCTTTTTATGCACAATACGAAGAAGAATGCAAAAAAATAGAAGAAAATTTACTCTTTTTCGAGCTTGAATTTTGCGAGTTAACTCCTGAGAAAAGTCAAGAATTTACAACTTTTTGCAAAGATTATGATTTTTATCTTTCTAATTTATTGCAAAACAAACGCTATAATCTTAGCAAGAATGAAGAACGCATTATGCTCTATCTTTCAAATACAGGTGCAAATGCTTTTAGTAGACTTTTTGATGAAAGCATGAGTGCTTTAAAAATCCCTTTTGAAGGTAAAAAACTTAGCGAAGAAGAAATTCTAAGCAAAATGTATGATGAAGATAGAAAGATACGCAAAAAAGCTGCTAAAAAATTCAGTAAAGTTTTACAAAAAAATAGCAGACTTTTAAGTTTTATTATCAATATGATAAAAACAGAAAGAAAAAATATAAGCTTATTAAGAGGTTATGAAAATGCTGAAATTTCAAGACATATCAGCAATCAAATTTCGCAAAAAAGCGTTGATTCCTTGATAGCAAGTGCACAAAAACATTTTAACTTAGTATCGCAATTTTACAAAAGAAAAAAACAAATTTTGGGCTATGATGAGCTTAAAGACTATGATAGATATGCACCCATAGGAAAAGAAGCAAGTTTTGATTTTAAAACAAGTAAAAATATTGTTTTAGAGGCATTTCAAGCTTTTTCTCCGCAATTTTATGATATAGCAAAAAATGCTTTTAATCAAGGCTGGATTGATGTTTATCCACAAGAAAATAAACAAGGGGGTGCTTTTTCACATTCTGCAACTTCTGATGCACATCCTTTTGTTTTATTAAACTACACCGATAAAAGGCGTGATCTTTTTACACTTGCACATGAATTAGGACACACCATCCATCAAAAACTTTCTTATAATATAAGCTATTTAAATCAAAACACGCCTTTAACCACCGCAGAAACAGCTTCAGTTTTTGCTGAAATGCTCGTATTTGATTTTATTAAAGATAAGTTAAAAAAAGAAGAACTCCTATCTTTATATGCAAATAAAATCGAAGATATTTTTGCAACTTTTTATAGACAAATTAATTTTACTTGTTTTGAAAGACGCTTACATGCTCAAGAAAATGAACTTAGCACCGAAGAAATCAATAAAATTTGGATGGAAGAATCTCAAAAGATGTTTCAAGACAGCGTAAAACTTACAAAAAATTATGCTTCTTGGTGGAGTTATATTCCTCATTTTATCCATTCTCCTTTTTACTGCTATGCTTATGCTTATGCGCAACTTTTAGTTTTAGCTCTTTATGGACTTTACAAAAGTAAAAAATGTGAAAATTTTAAAGAACTTTATATCAAAATGCTTTCTTTAGGTGGAAGCGTGAGTCCAAAAGAACTAGTAGGAATGTTTGGCTTTGATATAGAAGATGAAAATTTTTGGGAAATAGGCATAAAAGAAATTCAAAAACTCATCAATGAATTTATGGAGTTACAATCATGCTAGAAACAATCTTAAAAAATGAAAATTTTATCCATACCATGCAAAAGCATTGCTATGAAGTTATTTCACACCTTATAGAAGAAAATATAGAATTTTCCATAGTTGCAAATACAAATTTCATAGATTTTAACCCTGAACTTCCCAAAGAGCTTGATGTTAAACAAAATCCTTATGCTCTTTTTGCTCTTGGAGGATACACCTTTGAATCCATACAACTAAATAAAGATTTCATTCAATTTCACGCAGGTTTTGGAAATGATGATTTTGATAGTTTTGTAAAGGTTGATTTAGGAGCTATCACGCAAATTCAAATAGAAAATAGCATTTTATTTGTTAATTTTAGCCTTTACAAACGTGAAGATAGTAAAAATTTACAAAAATCTAAAAATATATTTTTAAATAATCCAAAAAATAAAGATATTTTCAAAAAATGAATCTATTTGAAGATTTAAATGATAGTCAAAAACAGGCAGTAAGCCACATTGATGGAGCTATGCTTATCCTAGCGGGTGCAGGTAGTGGAAAAACCAAAACTATTACCACTCGTCTTGCTTATCTTATCGGTGAAGTAGGCATCCCCTCGCATAACACTCTTACTCTTACTTTTACAAATAAAGCAGCTAGTGTTATGCGTCATAGAGCGTTAAATTTTCTACAAGGCAATCACAATCCTTTGCTTTGCACCTTTCATAAATTTGGACTTTTATTTTTAAAACTCCATTTTGAAAGATTGGAGCGTAAAAATAGTTTTATTGTTATCGATACAGATGATACAAAAAAAATAATTAAAGACTTAATCCATGATAAAAACAAAGATAATGTCTATGATATTATCAAATACATATCTTATTGCAAAAATGAAGGCAAAAGAGTAAGCAATGTCTTTGAAGATTTAAATTTACTAAAAGAACATAATTTTGAAAAATATCAAAATGAATACAAATTTGCCAACTATTACCGTGCTTATGAAGAATACTTATTAAAGCAAAATTTTGTAGATTTTGATGATCTTTTATTGCTAAGCAATCTCATTTTAGAAAATGATATAAATTTTGCCAAAGAACAAAGCTTACTTTATAATTACATTACAGTTGATGAGTATCAAGATACTAATACCTTGCAATATAAAATTCTAAAAAATCTATGTTGTATGCATGAAAATATCACAGTTGTTGGTGATGATGATCAAAGTATTTATAGTTGGCGTGGAGCAAAAATTGAAAATATTTTAAATTTTCAAAACGATTTTAAAAATGTTAAACTTGTAAAACTTGAACAAAACTATCGTTCAGTAGGGACTATTTTACAAGCAGCAAATAATCTCATATCTCACAATGAGCAACGACTTGGAAAAACTTTAATCTGCACTAAAGATACTGGGGAAAATATTAAAATATTAAAAAACGAAAACGAAAAACATGAAGGTTTATATATCGCTCAAGAAGTGAAAAAATTGCTAAATTCTGGAGTAGAAGCTAAAGAGATCGCCGTTTTATTTCGAGTTAATGCACTATCAAGAGCAATAGAAGAAGCATTTATGAAGGAAAAAATTTCTTATAAACTGCTTAGCGGTATGCGTTTTTATGAGAGATTAGAAATAAAAGATTTAATCTCGTATCTTAGACTTATCTTAAATCCAAATGATGATTTGTCATTTAGGCGTATTATTAATCGCCCTAAAAGATCCATAGGGGAAAAAGCCTTAAAAAATTTAGAAGAATATGCAAAAAAACGTCAAATTTCACTTTTTGATGCCTTATGTGAGAGCGATGGCGGTATAGGAATTTTAACAACAAAAAAAGCGCAAAATGAAGCAAATATTTTTATACAAAATATTCACACTCTAAAAAGCTACGATAATGCAAAAAAAGTTTTTGACAATATGGAAGAATTATTTAAAATCAAAGATTATTTTTCAGAGCAAGATGATGGAGATGAAAGAATCAGAAATCTTGATGAGTTTTATGCTAATCTAAGAGAAAAACTCAAAGAAGATCCCGAAGCTTCTTTAGAAGATCTACTTAGTGAAATTTCTTTATTAAGTGATCAAGATAATTTAGATGAAGAATGTGTTTGCTTGATGAGTATTCATGCTAGCAAAGGTTTGGAATTTGATTATGTTTTTATAATAGGCTTTGATGAAGGATTTTTTCCTTTAAATAGCGAAGAAAATCTCGAAGAAGAACGCCGTCTTGCTTATGTTGCCATCACTCGCGCCAAGAAATTTCTCACAATAAGTGTTGCAAATTCTCGTTTTTATCATGGTTCAAGAGCAAGCATCAATCCTAGCCGCTTCTTAGAAGAAAGTAAATTAATCAATGAAAAATCAAAAAATCAAAATATACAAAAAACTAGTTTTTGCAAAGGAGATCTAGTTAAACATAAAATTTTTGGCATTGGCAGGGTTGTTGAAGTTAATAAAAGCGGAAAAGAGGAAAAGCTTAATATTAATTTTGGTGGTATAATACGTGTAATCATGGCAAGCTTTGTGGAAAAAGCAGTATGAACAAGATCTTTGCAGCCTTTAAACCAAGGGGTTTGAGTTCTAATGCCTTTTTAAGTACTTTAAAGAAAAAATATAAAAATAAAAAAGCAGGATATTCTGGCACTCTTGATCCTTTCGCCAAAGGGGTTTTAATCGTTGCATTTGGACAATACACAAAACTTTTCCGTTTTTTAAAAAAAACTCCAAAAACCTATAAAGCTACTTTATGGCTTGGAGTTTACTCCTTAAGTCTTGATGATCAAAATATAAAAGAAATTAAAAATATAAAAGAATTTGATCTTGCAAATTTACAACAAATCATTGATCAAATGCAAGGAATTATCTCCTATACACCACCGCAATTTAGCGCCAAAAGAATCAATGGAACTCGCGCCTATGAACTTGCAAAAAAAGGTATAGAAGCAAATTTAAAACCTTGCCAAATGGAAGTATTTGATTGCAAGATTTTAAGCTATAATCATCCTTTTTTAAATATCGAAATCACAGTCAGTGAAGGTGCTTATATAAGATCTTATTGTGAACTTTTTGCTAGAAAACTAGGTATTAATGCGACTTTAAGCTCTTTAGAGCGCATTAAAGAAGGCAAATTTGTTTATAATAATGAGAAAAGCTTAAATGTGTTAAAATACATTAACCTAAAGCCAAATTTTATCAAGGATTTAAATAAACTCGAAAATGGTGCTAAAATTTTTGTCGAAGAATTAGAATTTCATGATGAAGGAGATTATTATATTGAAACAGAAAAATATTTTAGCATAATTAATATTAAAGAAAATACAGTAAAATATCTTCTAAATAAGGTTGAAAAATGTTAATATTATCAAGAAAAGAAAATGAAAGTATAATTATCGGAGAAGGTATAGAAATCAAAGTCGTTCAAACAGGGAAAGGATATGCTAAAATAGGTATAGAAGCTCCAAAATCCCTTATGATACTTAGAAAAGAACTTGTTCAACAAGTAAAGGATGAAAATTTGCATTCTGTTGTTCAGAATGATATTAAACTTGATGACTTAAGCAAAAAACTAATCAAATGAAAGCTTACGCTAAAGCAAATATTTTTTTAAAACTTACCGGTTTTGACTCAAGAAAATATCATCTTTTAGAATCACGATTTATACTTTTAAAAGATCTTTTTGATGAGCTTGAGCTTATTGATAAAGAATCAGATTCTAAAAAAGAATTTGAAATCATTAGTAATTTTAAATGCGAAAATAATATTATTCAAAAGGCTTATTTACTACTTTCTAAAAGATATAATAACGAATTAAAAGAATTATTTAGCAAAAAAAGCCTAAAACTCACAAAAAATATCCCAGTATGTGCTGGACTTGGCGGTGGAAGTAGCGATTGTGCGAGTTTTTTACTGCTAATGAATGAAACCCTAAATTTAAAATTAAACCTGCAAGAACTTATAAATTTAAGCATGCAACTAGGAAGTGATATTGCCTTTTTTTTAAGTGGCTTTCACTCTGCTAATGTAAGTGGCTGTGGTGAAATTATAAAAGAATTTGAAGATGACATACCTAATTTAAAATGGACTTTTCCACAAATATCTTGCCAAACTAAAGCTGTTTATGATGAATTTGATAGAAAAATATTTGACTTTCAAAAAAACAATAATCAAGCACAAATCTACAAAAAACTCAGCACAAAAGAGTTGTTACAAAACTTTAAAAACAAAGAATTAAATGATTTATTTACTCCTTGTGCAACTTTATATCCTAAAATGAAGTTTTACTTACAAGAAGATTTTTTTCTAAGCGGTAGCGGTAGTAGTGTTTTTAAGGTTGATCGATGAAAATTATTGCGAGAAATAAAAAAGCTTTATTTGATTATAGCATCATAGAACGCTTTGAAGCCGGAATTGTCCTTAAGGGAAGTGAAGTTGTAGCCTTAAGGGCAGGAAGAGCAAATCTTAAAGACTCTTTTGTTCGCATTATAAAAAATGAGATTTTTTTACTTAATTCTCATATTTCATTGCTTCACACTACACATTCTTTCTATAAACACGAAGAAAGAGGTGCTAGAAAGCTTTTAATGCATAGAAAGCAAATTGATAAATTATTAGGTAAAGTAAGTATAGAAGGATATACTATCGTTGCATTAGATCTTTATTTTAACACAAAAAATAAAGTAAAAGCCACTCTTGCTTTAGCTAAAGGGAAAAATTTGCACGACAAGCGTGAAACTTTAAAGAAAAAGCAAGCCGATTTAGAAGCTAGAGCTGCTATGAAAAATTATAAATAAAGGAAATTAAATGAAAAAAATTTTAACCCTATTTTTAATAAGTTTAGTATTTTTTCTTAATGCTTGCTCCAAAGAAGAGGAAATTCAAAATGATTTTATGTTTGAAGAGTATCACAAAGGAGATAAAATAGTATTAAATAGTGTAAATGGTGGAAGCAAAACTTTAATAAGAACAGATAAAGGTTTTGTGGTAGAAGGAGAGGAAGGAAAAGTTCTAATGTTTGATTTTTTTGGCACTTTTTGCACCCCATGCAAAGAAGAAGCTTTAGATCTTAGCAAACTTTGGAAAAATAATTCTAGCAAATTTATCATTATAGGACTTACACATTTTGAAGATGTTAGCGATGAAACAGTTAAAAAATTCGCGGATGATTATGGTGCTTACTATTTTCTAAGCAATGACAGTTCTAATGATCGTATTATTGCTCAAATTTTAAAAGATATAGACTATCAAAATATGGAGCAACTTCCTTTTAAAGTTGTTTTAAAAAATGGAATTTATCAAAAAATAAGCGATTACTGGAATAATAATGCTCCAACAAATTTTTATCTTGGCAAAATTCCAACAGAACTCATGCAAGAAGATTTAAATAAAATCTACAAAGGAAAATAATGCCAAAAACCCAAACTCTAGAGCAGACAAAACTTAGTGAACCAAAAATGTATAAAGTTATACTCTTAAATGATGATGTAACAACCATGGATTTTGTCATAGAAATTTTGATGAATATTTTTCATCAAAACCTTGAAAAAGCAAGTCAAACAATGTTAGAAATTCATCACAATGGTTCTGGAATTTGTGGCATTTACACTCAAGAAATAGCTCTTTCAAAACAAAAAAAAGTTATAGATGCGGCTAAACTTGCTAATTTTCCACTACAAGCAAAGGTAGAAGAAGAATGAAATACCAAGAAAATTTACAAAAATATCTTGATAATGCCAAAAATCTAAGCTTAATAAACCATCATGAATTTGTTACCTGTGAGCATGTACTGTTTGCATTACTAAAACTAAGCACTGATTTTAAGGATATATTTGAAGAATTTTCAGATGGAGATCTTGAGCTTCTAGAAACCGAATTAAAAAATTACATTTCTCAAAACAATCAAGTTATTAAACAAGAAATAGAACCTACAATATCTGTTGTTTTAGATGAAATCTTACTTTCATCTAAAAATAAAAATAATGAAATTAAAATTATAGATTTTTTAGAAAAGCTCATACAGGATTCAAGAAGTTATTCTAGCTATCTCTTAAAAAAACACAACATAAATCTTAACAAAATTCAAGAACTTCAAAATCATGAAAATATACAAAATTTAAGCAACCACACAAGTGATTTAACACTTTTAGCTCAAAATGGCAAGATTGATCCTTTAATAGGAAGAAAATTTGAACTTGAAAGAATGATGCAAATTCTTTCACGTCGCAAGAAAAATAATCCTATTTTAGTAGGAGAAGCAGGAGTTGGCAAAACGGCCATTGTAGAAGGATTAGCATTGGCTATTGCGGAAAAAAAGGTGCCTAAAAACTTACAAAATGCAAAAATTTTTAGTCTTGATATGGCTAGTATACTTGCGGGAACAAAATACCGTGGAGATTTTGAGAAACGAATTAAAGAAATTTTAAATGAACTTGAGAAAATACCGAATGCTATTTTATTTATTGATGAAATTCACACTATAGTAGGAGCTGGAGGCACAGGAGAATCTCATACTGATTTTTCCAATCTTTTAAAACCAGCTCTAAGCAATGGAACTTTAAAATGCATAGGTGCAACAACTTTTATGGAATATAAAAATACTTTTGATAAAAATAAACCCCTAAGTCGCCGTTTTGCTAAAATAAATGTAGATGAACCAAGCCAAGAAGAAAGCTTGCAAATTCTGAAAGGATTAAAAAACAAATATGAAGAATTTCATCATATAAAATTAAACGATGAAATTCTTCAATATGCTGTAATTTGGGGTAAAAAATTTTTTAATGATAAATTTTTACCTGATTGTGCTATAGATCTGATCGATGAACTTGGTGCTTCTTTTGCTTTAAATCCAAAAGCTAGAAAAAATGCCAATTTAAAAGATTTAGAAAATGTTTTAGCAAAAATGACCCACCATCACAAAATGTTTGAATTCGATCAAAATAAAGCTTTAATGAATTTAAAAACAAATTTAAAAGCAAAAATTTTTGGCCAAGATGAAGTTATAGATAGCCTTGTTTCATCACTTAAGCAAAGTTTCGCAGGATTTAAAAATTCCAATACACCACGCGGAGTGTTTTTGTTTACTGGATCAAGTGGAGTTGGAAAAACAGAACTTTGCAAAGCTTTAGCTGAATTTTTAGGTTTAAATTTAGAACGCTTTGATATGAGTGAATATGCAGAAAAACATGCTATAAGTAAACTAATAGGATCTCCAGCTGGATATATAGGTTTTGAAGAGGGTGGACTTTTAAGCAATGCTATTCGCAAAAATCCTTTCAGTCTTGTTCTTTTTGACGAAATAGAAAAGGCTCATCCTGATTTAAGCAATACCTTTTTACAGATTTTTGACAATGCCGAGCTCACCGACAATAGCGGTCTTAAAGTAGATTTTAAAAATACAATCATTATTATGACATCTAATCTAGGACTTAAAGAAAGCAATGAGCTTGGTTTTTTAAGTAAAAATGAAGAAAAAAGTAATCGTGCTATCAAAGACTTTTTTGCTCCAGAATTTATTAATCGCATTGATAAAATTTTACATTTTAATGATTTAAACGATGCTATACTTGTTAAAATTATCGAAAAAGAACTTGATGAAATTTCTAAAAATTTAAATAATATAAAATTATCAGCGGATGATAAAGCTAAAATTTATTTAGCTAAAAAAGCCTATAATAAAGAATTTGGAGTAAGGCTTTTAAAACGCATAATTTCTGAGGAGATAGGAGAAAAAATCAGTGATGAAATTTTATTCGGAAAGCTTAAAAAAGGCGGTATAGCTAAAATCAAACTTGGTAAAAATGGAAAGCTCGAATTTATATTCTAAATTACTCAATGCACCTAAAAATGCTCCTGTATTTTTAAGTCAAAATTTAGAAGCTGATTTTATTGTAAAAGCTTATACTTTTGGTCTATTCCCATGGACAAGTAAACCTGTAACTTGGTGGTGTCCAGATCCTAGATGCATTTTAATTCCAAATCAAATTCACATCCAAAAAAATATGAAAAAATTTATTAATCTCTATCAAATTAAACTTGATTATGATTTTTTAAAATTAATTACATTATGTCGCGATACACGCTCTCAAAGCTGGATAGATGATGAATTTATTACCACTTATTATAAGTTATTTACCCAAGGCTATGCGCATAGCCTTGAACTTTATGAAAATAATGAACTTATAGGTGGAATTTATGGTTTAATTTTAGGAAAGGTTTTCTTTGGTGAAAGTATGGTAAGCATTAAAAAAAATGCATCTAAAGTTGCCATGATTAAACTTTGTGATTTATTAAAACCTTATGATTTTATCATAGATTGTCAAGTTTATAACCAACATTTAGAATTCATGGGTGCTCATAATATTTCTAGGAAAGAATTTTTAAATATTTTAAAAGAAAAATGCAATCAAGAAAGTGGTTTTAAAAATTTTAAAGATTTAATGACTTAAAAAATAAGCGTGAAAATCACGCTTATGACATTGCTTTAGCAACTTCAGCAGAGCTTTCACGAATTTTCTCCATACATTCTCTTGCTTCTTTTGCAAGTTCAACACTCTGATTAACATCCTCTAAACCGCTTTTAATACTCTCAACCACTTGTGATGTAACATTACGAATAGAATTAATCGTAGTGGTAATTTCATTAACTGAATGCCCTGTTCTTTCAGCTAAATTTCTTACTTCATCAGCAACAACAGCAAAACCTCTACCATGTTCACCAGCACGTGCTGCCTCAATAGCAGCATTTAAAGCAAGCAGATTAGTCTGATCAGCAATATCACTAATAGTCTGAATAATAGATTTAATTTCATCTGATTGTTGATTTAATGAGGAAACAAGATTTGAACTTTGAGACATCATATCAGCAATATTCTGAACATTTGAAACAGTGTTTTCAATTACACGATCTCCATCTTGAGTAAGATTATCATTTTTTTCTGCAAGTTCGCTTATGAGGCGAAGTTTTTCTTGATCTTTTTTAACTTGTTCGCTTATATCTGTAGCAAATTTAATAACCTTGTAAATTTTTCCATCATCATTTTTAACCGGATTATAACTTGCTTCAAGGTATACTTTTTTATTATTTCTTCCGTATCTTATATATTTACCTGATTGAAATTTACCCTCTCTTAAATCTTCCCAAAATTGAACATAGTCCTTAGAGTGTCTATAATTAGAATCACAGAACATACTATGATGCTTTCCTTTAATCTCATCAATATTAAAATCCATAGTTCTTAAAAAATTTTCATTAGCCGTAATAATAGTCCCATCAGGTTTAAATTCAATAATAGCCATAGAACGATTAGCAGCAGCAATAGTATTTCTAAGATCAAGCATTTCATAATGTCTTTGAGTTATATCATTGGCAAATTTAATAATTTTATAAACATGACCATTATTATCACTAATTGGAAGATAATTTGCTTCTAAATAAACATCTATCCCTCCCTTAGCTATACGTCTAAAAAGACCACTTCTAGCTTTTCCATCTCTTAAATCTTTCCAAAAATCACTATATGCTGAAGAATTAACAACTTCAGACAAACAAAACATACTATGATGCTTGCCCTTGATCTCTGAAAGGGAGTATTTCATAGTTGTTAAAAAATTTTGATTTGCCTCTAAAATAACGCCATCGGTGGTAAATTCAATTACCGCCATGGTATTCCCAATAGATCTTAAAATATCTCCTAAACCATTACACTTTTTTTCAAGTTGTTCAATTATTTCAGTATTGTTTTTCTTAGCACCAAACATAAAACTCACCTTTTTAATAATAAATTATTTTAAAATTATATCATATTTATATAGTATTATTTACTTAAAATTATATTAATTTATAAGTTAAATATATCTTTTAAACCTACAATAATCATCTTAAACCCCATAGCAGCAATAAATACTTGTGCTATACGAGAAAAAACATGTAAAATCAATTTTCCAACTATTTTTTCTATAGTAGCTGCAAAATGAAAAAGTATAAACATAAAAATAAAAGCTATCATTACTCCGCCAAGAGCAACATCAAGCCCACCATCTTCGGCTATAACGATAATACTAGCTAAAGTTCCAGGCCCAACAAGCATAGGAAATGCCATAGGTATTAAACTCTGTCTTAAAATTTCCTTATCATCCATATCCTGATAAGAACTAAAATCCTTAGTTGCAATTTTTGTTGAAAAAAGTAAATTTTTAATAGCCATTATAATAAGGACTAAGCCACCAGAAACCCTTAAATCATCTAATGAAACTCTAAAAATATAGTTCATAAATAAAGGTCCTGATAGTAAAAATACCAAAACTATAGTAAAAGCTGTATAGAGAATAGTTCTAAAAAGTTTTTTTCGAAGCATTAAAGGCAATCCATCACTCATAGCCAAAAATTGAGTTAAATTACCAAAAGGATTTAATATGGCAAGTAAAGTAATTGCAGCAAAGAACATCAAATAAAGCTCAGAACCCATACTAGAAAACACTATCAATCCTTAGCTTTTACAAATTCCAAAGAAATAGAATTTACACAATGTCTTACATTTTTAGCAGAAAATCCTTCTCCTTCAAAAACATGACCTAAATGTCCATTGCAGTTTGCACATACAATCTCGGTTCTAATCCCATCTTTATCAGGAATTCTTTTAATAGCCCCTCTTATTTCATCATCAAAGCTAGGCCATCCGCAACCTGATTTAAATTTATCTTCGGATTTATAAAGCGAAGCTCCACATTGTTTGCATTGATAGATTCCTTTTTCATAAAAATCATTATATTTCCCACTAAAAGGAGCTTCTGTTCCTTTATTTAAAATTACTTTTTTTTCTTCTTCATTTAATTCTTTCATGATCTGCCCTTGTAAAATAATTTTTATATTATATAATTAAAATTTCAATTTTAAATGATAAATTTTTATAATTTTCAAGAAAGTTTTAAATGCAAAAAGAATTTTTTCAAGAACTTCAAGATATTTTATATGAAAAAAATATAACTATAAAATTTCACTCTTTTCAAAATTTTTATGAAGACTTTAAAAGCCACAAATTTATTTTTAATCACGAGCATCAAAGCATTTTCAAAAAAAATACATCGCAACAAATTACCTTGCTTCATCCTACGCGTATAAGAAGGCCTAAATTTCTCAATTCAACTCATGCGCTTGCTAAAATAATTCATTCAGTCGCTCATATAGAATTTAATGCAATTAACCTGGCTTTAGATGCGAGTTATCGCTTTAAAAATCTACCTTTGCAATTTTATTACGATTGGCTGGAGGTGGCAGATGAGGAAATTAAACATTTCAAACTTTTAAATTCAGCACTTGAAGAACTTGGTTACAAATATGGAGATTTTCCAGTGCATGATAATTTAGAATCTGCTCTAGAAGCTACAAAAGACTCTTTAAGCTTTAGAATGGGAATAGTTCATAGAGGTTTAGAAGCTAAAGGGCTTGATGCCAACCCCTTTGTTGTTCAAAAACTTCAAAGTTCCAATCATTCCATTAAAAATCTTTTAATGGAATATCTTGAAATTATACTTAATGATGAAATAAAACACGTTAAAAAAGGAGATACTTGGTGGAAATTTGCAAATCAAAAAAAGTATGATTTTATCGAGCTTTGTAAAACGTTTAAACAATTCTCTCTTGCAGGAAAAAAACTTAACATTCAAGCAAGAATCAAAGCTGGCTTCACTCAAGAAGAATGCGAAGTCATTGAAAAATTTTACTCTTGATTTCTTATCTTAAATTTTGAAACAATAATTGTATATAAAACCCGAATAATTCCATAAAGCACATACAAGCTTGCTAAAATTACTAAACTTTCAAGAGGATAAAGATATAAAAATGAAAATATTATAATTAAAATAATCAAAACTTTTAAAACACTAGAACGATTAAAATCAAGCTTTTTAAAGCTAGGATAGCGTATATTACTTACCATTAAAAGCCCTAAAATTGCTTGAAGCACCAAAAAAACTACACCATAAGGCTTTAAAAAATCATAACTAATAAACGCATAAGTCCATATAGCACTCACAACTGCTGCAGTAGGTATAGGAAGACCTATAAAAACAGAAGGTTCATAAGTGCCTGTGGTAACATTAAATCTCGCCAAACGAATAGCTCCAAAAACCACAAAAAAAGCCGTAATCAAAGATCCAAGCTTTCCAAAATCATAACCTATAGCCATATAAAAAAGAACCGCTGGAGCAACTCCAAAAGCTACTAGATCAGCTAAAGAATCAAATTCTACTCCAAATTTTGAAGTAGAATTTGTAAGTCTTGCAACACGGCCATCAAGCCCATCGCAAATCAAAGATAAAATAATATAAATCAAAGCTGTATAATAATTTCCATGTATTGAAGCTATAATAGAAATAACCCCTAAAAAAGCTGAAGCAGCTGTAAAAAGATTGGGTAAAATATAAATTAGTTGCGGTCTGTTATTCATTATTTTTCCTTACGCAAAATAGCCCAACAATGAACCTGCTTTAATTTCATCATTTAAGCCTATATGAATTCTAGTATCTTTTGGTAAAAGTAAACTTATAGAGCCATTGATTAAAAAACCCATTCTATCTCCTGCTTTTAAATCATGAGAAATATTATCGAGCTTTAATTTTCTATCAAAAGAACCTGCATAGATTCGCAAGGCTATCGTTTTATTCTCTTTAACTTTTGCCAAAATAAAAGCTCTTTCATTCATCATTTTTGCAGATTTTAATTCACTGCACAAAAAAAGCCCATGTCGTAAACGAATATCTATTATAGACATTGCAAAAGGTGTATTAAAATTCCCAGCATCATAAAGAGCATTTTTAATAGTAATTTCAACACATTCACCCAAATCTTTATGATGAATATTTTCTATTTTAGTAACCCTACCATCCATAGGTGCAAAAATAGCTTTTTCATCACTACAAACAAGTTCTCTTTTGGGCGCTCTAAAAAGAAAAATACAAATTACAATTAATGCTAATAGCAAGATGGAAAAAGAATAAAAAATCCACACAAAAATAAAAATCAAGCTTAAAATAATAAGACTTAAATATCCATCTTTTGCAATAAAATCTTTCATTCTTCTACTTTAACTTCAGTTTTAACTTCTTCGAGTTCTTGTAAACGAGTTGGTAGACTATTTTGATCCTCAAACTCTTTAATAATCTCACGCACTTTATTACCTTCAATAGTTTCTTCTTCATAAAGGGCTGCAACCATAGTCTCAATCGCTCCCTTATAAGTATTTAAAGTATCTTTAACATCTTTATAGCGTTCATCTAAGGTTTTCTTTACATAATCATCTAAAGATTCTGC
Organism: Campylobacter sp. US53; assembly: GCF_004378995.1. Lineage (NCBI taxonomy): Bacteria > Pseudomonadati > Campylobacterota > Epsilonproteobacteria > Campylobacterales > Campylobacteraceae > Campylobacter > Campylobacter sp. US53. The sequence goes on from NZ_RYYH01000001.1 coordinate 138,078, forward strand.
CATCTTTTCAGAATAATCTTTTATGGTTTGTCCACCACTTAAGAAAGTATTTCTTTGTTTTTCAAGCACCATAAGTCCTGCAATTTCACTCATACCATACATAGAAATCATAGCTTTTATAATATCGGTTGCTCTTTCTAAATCATTACTTGCACCCGTTGAAATTTCACCTATAAACACTTCTTCAGCTGCACGACCACCCAAAAGTACATCTACTTCAGCGATAAGTTCATGTTTTTGCATTAAAAATTTATTTTCCTCAGGAGTATTTAAAGTATAACCTAAAGCCGCAAGACCACGCGGAATCACAGAAACCTTACTTACACGTTTTGCACCTTTGGTAGTTTCAGCGATTAAAGCATGACCGCATTCATGATAAGTAACAATTTTCTTTTCTTTTTCATTAATACGACGTGATTTCTTCTCAAGTCCTGCTATAGCTCTTTCAACAGCTTCAACTAAATCATTTTGTTCTACATATTTTTTAGAATCCCTACCTGCTAAAAGTGCCGCTTCATTAATAATATTTGCAAGATCAGCTCCTGCAAGCCCTGCGGTTAAGCGTGCTATGTCTTCTACCTTAACTTTTGGGGAAATTTTGACATCTTTCATGTGCACTTTTAAAATATCACACCTACCTTTAAAATCAGGTTTATCAACTAAAACTTGTCTATCAAACCTTCCTGGTCTTAAAAGCGCTGCATCTAAAACTTCTGGGCGATTTGTTGCTGCTAAAACAATAACTGGGGAACTTTCTGTCCCAAAGCCATCCATTTCAGCCAAAAGCTGATTTAAAGTTTGTTCTCTTTCATCGTTTCCACCCATCATGCCACTTGCTGCACGACTTTTACCAATAGCATCTATTTCATCTATAAAAACAATAGCGGGAGCTTCTTTTTTTGCATTTTCAAACAAATCTCTCACACGAGAAGCACCTACACCCACAAACATTTCTATAAAAGAAGAACCTGAAACACTAAAAAACGGCACATCAGCTTCACCTGCAACTGCTTTTGCAAGCAAAGTTTTTCCTGTACCTGGAGGCCCAACAAGTAAAAGCCCTTTTGGAATTTTAGCTCCCAATTTAATATATCTTTCAGGATACTTTAAAAAATCTACAATTTCTTTTACTTCTTCTTTAGCTTCTTCAACACCAGCTACATCGCTAAATTTTACTTTAGGTTTTTCTGAATTTACAAGCTTCTTAGAACTTCCTATACCCAATATAGAACTTCCCATATTTTTTTGCATACGACTTGCCAAAAACATCCAAATACCAAAGAAAATAAATACTGGCAAAACCCATGAAAAAAGTATATCTGTAAACCAATTTGTTTCAGAATACGCACCATAAGCGATATTTTTACTATCTAGTAAACTCACAAGCTCAGGATCATTAACTTTTTTTGCCGTATAAACAGTATTGTGAGAGCTTGAAATCGCTTTGATTGTTGTTTGTCCTATGCTAACTTGATTGATTTGTCCACTTTCAATAAGCTTTTTTAACTCAGAATAAGGGACATTTTTATTTACTTCATTGCCATTCAATGTCCCGCCAAAAGAACCATTGTCATCAAAAAATCCCTTAAAAATAATTATCATTACAATTGCAAAAATCGCAAAAATAAAAATGGGATTTTTGTTAAAAAAATTATTGCCCTGCGGATTACCCTTATTATTTGGGGTATTATTATTCATTGCTTATCCTTTTTATTATTTTTATATACAAAACTACACCACTCATTGATTTGCATTTCATCAATGAGTTTCAAATCTTGAAATTTTTCTTTAATTCTTGTTGAATATTTATCTAAAATTCCTGACAAAATAAGTATAGCATTATCTTCTAAATGGTTTTTAATATCTTTTTCTAAAATTAAAATCACATCTGCAATGATATTTGCAACAATTAGATTATATAAACCATTTGCTTTATCTATAGATCCACACCAAGCCTTGTGAAAATCGACACCATTTAATCTTGCATTTTCCAAAGAACTATCAATAGCCAACTCATCAGTATCACAAATTTCAACATTACAGCCAAACTTTGCCATAATAATACCCAAAATTCCACTACCACAACCAAGATCTAAAGCTCTTAATTTACTTTTAGAAAATTTTTGTAAAAATTTTACACAAGAATATGTGCTTTCGTGATGTCCTGAGCCAAAGGCTAAGGCTGGATTAATCTTTATATTTATACAATTCTTTTTTTCTTCTTGCCAAGTAGTATGGATGTAAATATTATCCACTAAAATAGGTTTTATGCCTTTTTTATATTCTTGTATCCAGTCCTTGTTTTCTTTCTCTACAAGACTTAAATTAGAAATAATTTTACGGTTTAAATTGAAAGTAGTTGTAAGTTTTTGAGCAAATATTTCAAGTGCCCATGAAAGCTCTTCTAAACTCTCATGGGATCTAATGTAAACACCATTATCTTTCTCTTCTATGGCTTCTATACCTAAATCAAAAGCAAAATCAAGAAATAAATTTTTATACCGCTCTTCTACAATAAAGAACAATTCGTAATATTTTTTTTGCATTTAGAATTTTAAAAATCAGCCTTTACTCAGCTGCACCTTCTCCACTTCCTGTTCCTAAAACATCTTCAAGTTTTTCCTTTAAAACTTGTGGAGTAAAAGGTTTTACAATATAGTTGTTTACGCCAGCTTTTAAAGCAGTAATCACTTCAGCTTTTCCGCCCTCAGTTGTAACCATGATAATAGGCATATCTTCATATTTTTTCTCTGCTCTTACTTTTTTTACCAACTCCAAGCCATTCATTTCTGGCATATTCCAATCTGTAATTAAAACTTTTACATCTTCATTTTTAGTTAATAAATCCCAAGCTTCAACGCCATGCTCGGCTTCTAAAACATCATCGTGTCCAAGTCTTGTTAGGGTATTTTTAATAATCCTTCTCATAGTAGAACTGTCATCAACAACTAACAATTTCACAATTTCGTCCTTTCAAAGTTTTTATAGTTTTATTTTACCCTTTTTAGCCTTATTAATCAAGCTAAAAAATTTTAAAAAACAGCATTATATCATCTTTTACTTAAATTTTTACTCAAATATTATTATTTTTATACTTAACCGTAAATAAATATACACTTAAACCTAAAAGAAGCAAGCTCACTCCACCGATAAGATAAATCGCATAAATCATCTGAGAAAGATCACCAATAGCAAGTTTAAATACCAACATCAAAGCTTCTATGGCCAAAGCAATGATAATAGAACCTAAAAATCTCACCATAGTTTTTTGAATTCCACCTTCTTCTTTTTTTGTCCTTCCTAATACTTCTTGTTCGATCAAAGTTTTTGCCAAATCAAAAATAGCCAAAGCTAAAGTTATAGCAATAGTACTTTCAAACATATGTTCTATACCTATAGCTTGATTATCAAAAAGACTAAAAAAACCTTTTTGAAATAAAAAACAAGTAATCACAAATAAAACTAGTGCGAAACAAAAATATACCAAACGACTAAATTGAGTAAAAACAAACTCAAATTTTCCTGCTTGAATAATCTTTAAAATATCTTCAAGCTTGATATCAATACAAACAACAAAAAGTAAGTTATTTTTATCATCGTAAATTGGCATAGAAGCTGTCACGCAAAGTTCGTTGTTTAAAACTGAAGGATAAGGATCGCTCAAAACACATCGTCTTAATTTTACAGCTCTATAAAAATAAGAACGAGTACTTCTATCCTCGCCCTGTCCTATTTCATGAGCCTTATTTAAGGAAATCGCATTTTCTATTTGCATGCCTGAAATATCTAAAATATACAAAGCATCAAAAACAACAACTTCATGAGCTATTTTATCCAAAGCTATTTTAATCGTTTCAAGGTGAATATCAGGAAGTTTATTAGGCAAATTTCTTGTTAAAATATAACTCATATAAGCTCTAGCACGATAGCGATTATCTTCAAATCTTTGTATATCTTTTATATACATTACACACCTTCTTTATTGTGTTTAAATTCAGGTACAATCTTTAATAAAGCCTCTGAAATATCTTCACATATTTGTAAATTTTCTATCTCTTTATTAAGCCAATCAAGATCAACCTTCTCATTCTTTGCTACAAAAATACTCTCATATTGCGTTTTAGCATCATTTTCATCAATTAAAAGCTCTTCATAAAGCTTCTCACCTTTTCTTAAGCCTGTGATTTTAATTTCTAAATCATTGCGATTAGAAAGCAAAAGCATTTTTTTAGCTAAATCTATGATTTTCACAGGCTTACCCATATCCAAAACAAAAAGTTCTCCCCCTTTTGCGATAGCTCCAGCTTGTAAAACAAGTTGCACTGCCTCAGCCACAAGCATAAAATAACGCACTATATCAGGATGTGTTAAAGTTAAAGGCTCATTATTGGCAATTTGTGCTTTAAATTTCGGTATCACACTACCACTAGAACCTAAAACATTACCAAAACGCACACAAGCAACTTCAAAATTTTCATCACTCATACTTAAAGTATAAAGCTCGCAAACTCTCTTAGTGCAACCCATAATATTTGTTGGTCGCACTGCTTTATCTGTACTTATCATCACAAATTTAGCTACTTTATTTTCTTTAGCACTGTCACATAAAATTTTAGTTCCTAAAATATTATTAATTACTGCTGAATGTGGATTTTGTTCACAAAGAGGCACATGTTTATAGGCGGCTGCATGTAAAATAAGCTCAGGTTTATAAGTTTTTAATACCTCATCTAAACTTTGCTTATCTAAAATACTCAGTAAAATAGGAGTAATTTTTTCTTTATATAAATTTAAATCATCATTGATCTTATAAAGATTATACTCACTATGATCAACCATAATAAGATGCTTAGCGCCAAATTTAATACATTGTTTACAAAGTTCACTGCCTATAGTTCCACCTGCCCCACTTACCAAAACTACCTTGTCTTTTAAAAAAGCTGCCACAGCACTATCGTCTAAATCTTTTGGTTTTCTAGCAAGCAAGTCTTCTATACTAATATCTCTTGCTTCGTTTCTTGTAAAAGAAAATATTTTTACATCGCAAATACCATAAGCTACAAGTTCTTCAAAAAGTTTTTTAAGCTCTTCTTGTTCAAGTCTTAAAGCAATAATGGCAGTTTTTACCCCTTGTTCTACATAAGATTTTATTTTTTCTTTTTCTTCTACAACAAATTTATCACAATAAGTCCCTATAAGCTCTTTTCTCGCATCAACCACACCCACAGGAAAAAGTCCCAAAGAACCTTCTTTTGCACCTTTTAACAAATGCAATGCCTTAGAAGTTGCCCCTACTACAATACAAGGAGTTTCTTCTTCTTTCATTCTAGAAGGTTTAAAATCCACAAGCATTCTTTTGCTAATTCTTAAAGTACCTATAAACATATAAGAAAGAACAAAATCTATCACAATAGCACTTCTTGGAAAAGGATTAAAAAAATCACTAAAAAAATAAAAAATAAGAAAAAAACAAAACTCAGCTAAAAGCAAAGCAATAAAAATTTTTCTTGCTTCATTGAGAGAAAAAAATCTCCAAGCTACTTTATAAATTCTAAAAATAAACAAAAATGAAAGTTTTAAAATAAGCAAAATAATAGCAGAAACCATCATACCATGATAAAAAATACTCGGAATATCTCCACTAAATCTCAAAGAAAAAGCCAGATAAACACTAAGTAAAATTAAAACAATATCTGAAGTTAAAAAAAATGCTAATCTTTTGCTTTTATAAAAAATCATTTTAAGCCTTTATGCTCTTTAAGATCAGTTTTGAAATTTCATAAACATCATCTTTACTCATCGCTGTACCACTTGGCAAACAAATTCCTTTTTGGAAAAATAACTCACTATTGCCATTAAGATAAGCCTTAGCTCCTTTAAATACTTCTTGAGTGTGCATAGCTTTCCATAATGGTCTTGTTTCTATTTGTTCATTTTTCAAATCTTCTATGAGTTTTGAAATTTTTGGATGCAAAGTAATATTTTTTTGACTGATATTTATATCTTTTTGACAAGCATTAAGTTCATTTTTATCAAAATCAATCAAAGCTGTACTTAACCAACGATTACTTCTTGAATTTTCTAACTCATCTAAAAAGCTAAAATGCTCTCCTAAAAATTCTTTATACCACTCATAAATTTCTCTTTTTTTAAGCACTCTTTGCTCTAAAACCTCCATTTGCGCTACACCAATAGCTCCTAAAACATTGCTTAAACGGTAATTATAACCATAATCTAAATGTTCATAATGCAAACAATTTTCCCTTGCTTGAGTGCTGTAAAATCTTGCCTTTTCAATCTTTTCTTTATTTTTTCCTATAAGCATACCTCCACCTGAAGTGGTGATGATTTTATTACCATTATAAGAATAAGCTCCAAATTCTCCAAAAGTTCCTAAAGCTTTATTCTTATAAAAACTTCCTAAAGCTTCGGCAGCATCTTCGATTAAAACAATGTCATTTTCTTTGCAAATTTCAACAATTTCATCCATTTTTGCAGCATTACCATAAAGATGAGTTAAAATCAATGCTTTTGGTTTTTTTTCACATTCTTTAATAGCAAGCTTTAACAAATCTACATCGATATTATAAGTTTCATCACAATCTATAAATACAGGTTTTGCTTTAAGATAACAAATAGGTGCTACTGAAGCGATAAAAGTAAAAGAAGAAGCCAAAACAATATCATCTTGTTTTACCCCCGCCACCCTTAAAGCTAAATGCAAAGCCGCTGTAGCTGAATTTAAAGCTAAGGCATTTTCACTTTTGCTATAATCTTTTACACTTTGTTCAAAGCGATTTACAAATTCACCCAAAGGTGCTATATAATTGCTTTTGAAAACTTCTTCTATGTATTTTAATTCATTGCCGCCCATATGCGGAGGAGAAAGAAAAAATCTCATGATTTATCCTTTGTATAAAACAAAATTTTTATAAATTGACTCTATTTTACCTAAAAAAATTTACAAAGAATCAAACAAAAATCTTTTTATAATCATTTCATATTTTTCTTTTTGCAGGCACTCCCACAAAAACACCTTTTTCATCTTGACTTTTAACCAAAGTTGCTCCACCACCCAAAATACTATCATCTGCTAAGCTTAAATTAGGCAAAACACAAGAATTAATCCCTAAAAAACAATTTTTACCGATTTTTACATTACCTGCACATTTAGCCCCCACACTCACATGAGAAAATTCCCCTATTATGCATTCATGTTCAATCACACTTGAAGTATTTAAAATCACGCCTTTTTCTATTTTGGCTTTAGCATTAACTACTACATAAGGCATGATTAAAATTCCTGCATTTTCTTCCACACTTGCACTAGGACTTATAAGCGCGCTTTTATGAATAAGATTAACGATTTTAAAGCCATTTTCTGAAATTTTTTGATAAATCTTTTTTCGAATTTCATTATTTCCTATGGCTATAAAAATATCATATTTTGGCAAGGTGCTTTCAAATTTCATTCCTTTAAAATCATCTAAAAAAATACATTCTTTATAACCCATATTTTTAGCCACATCTTCACAAACAAGCCCATGACCACTAGCACCATAAATATAAATTTTTTCAGTTCTTGCCATTAAATTTCTCTGTTGTAACATGGTCTTCTTTACTTACCCCGCTTCGTTTTAAAACCTTTAAAGCTGTTAAAAACATGATTTTTAAATCAAGCAAAAAAGAAATATTTTTCACATAATACACATCAAGTTCGAATTTTTTCTGCCAAGAAATAGCATTTCTGCCATTTACCTGCGCCCATCCTGTTATACCTGGACGCACTTTATGACGCAATTTTTGCTCTTCATTATAAAGGGGTAAATACTCAACCAAAAGAGGTCTAGGCCCCACAAAACTCATATCCCCTTTTAAGACATTAAAAAGTTGCAAAAGCTCATCCAAACTTAAGCTTCTAACAATTTTTCCAAAAGCTTTTAAGCGAAGTTCATCGCTTAATAACTCACCCTTCTCATCTCTTTCATCGCTCATGGTTTTAAATTTATAAATTTTAAAAATTTTTTCATCTAACCCAGGGCGATTTTGGGTAAAAATCACACTTCCTTGAGTGATTTTTAAAAGCAAAGCAGTGATTAAAATCACCGGAGAAAAAAGCACTAAAAGCACTAAAGCTAAAATAAAATCAAAAATTCTTTTAAAAACTTTTTCATACATTCTTAATTACCCTATCATAAAGTTTTAAATAACGCTGTGCGATATTATTTTCATCGTATTGTAAAGCATCTTGGGCGGCATTTTTAGCTAAATTTAATCTTAATTTTTCATCTTCTAATAAAAGTGAAATTTTTTCGCTTAAATCCTTAGCATTTTTTGTTTTTGCCCAAAGTCCATCATAAGCATTAGAAATAGCCTCTACACAACCTTCGCAGTCACTTACCACTATAGCCTTACCACAAGCTTTTGCCTCCAAAACACTTACAGGAAAGCCTTCTTTATAGCTTGGCAAAACAAAAATATCACAATTTTGTAAAAGCTCGACTATATCACTTCTAGCACCCAAATAATGCACCACACCCGAGTTTAAAAACTCCAAACTTGCACAAGAAGGATTTTCATCTCTTCCACCAACTAAAACAAAATTTGCTTTGTCTTTTAGCATAGCAGCACTTTCATAAAATTCTTTTACACCTTTATGCCATAAAGCTCTTGCTATCATAAGCACAATGGGTTTTTTATCTATGTTTAAATTTTTCCAAAAAAGCTCTTTTTTTTCCGATTCTACATAAATAGGAAAAAATTTTTTTAAATTGATCCCTACGGATTTTATCACACAAATTTTATTTTCCTTAAGCCCTAAATTCCGCATAAACTCGGCATTACTTTCATTGACAAAAATAAATTGGTGTGCAAATTTAAAACTTAATTTATAAAGATTATTAATAACAAAACGCACTAAATTTGCCTTAAAACCTTGATCTATATAAAAAGATCCCAAGCCTTCTACTAAGGCAAAACGATAAGGAATTTTTGCCCATTTTGCTGCTAAAATTCCAAAGGTATTGCTTTTGTGTGCCGCACTTTGAATAAGATCAAGATTTAAATTTTTCAAAACCTTAGCAAGATAAAAAAAATTCTTTAAAACCACAAAAGGATTTAAACTAGCTCTTGAAAGCTCGTAAACAATTACTTTCAAGCCAAGATCTCTAAGTTTTTGTGTGTATTCATCTTGCGGCACTATAACAAAAACTTCATCTTTTCTATCTTTTAATGCTTTTATAATAGGCATTCTAAAATGATAAATACTTGCTCCTGCATGTGATAAAAATCCTATTCTCATTTTCAACCCTTAAATTTTAAGTTTAAAAACCTTAGCATCTCTAGAATTAATCACCAAGTCAAATAATTTCTTATCATAATTTCCTAAAAAAAACATTTGTACATAAGCACTATTAAACATGGTTTTATCCATTAAAATAAATTGTGCATAAGGAATAGCACTATCCTTTAAATAAAAAATATAAAACTGAGCCTTATCATCAATTGGAGTGATTTTGTATTCACCTTGTTTAATAGAATTAATCTCTACGATACTATTTACAGAAACCACATTATCACCTATTTTAAAACTTCTAAAATCATCGCTTAAAACCACTCCGTTGCTAAGATAAATTTCTCCATTTTTAACATCAAGTGGATAAGCTGTGCTAAAGGTAAAAGGTTTATCCAAAACTCCTGTATCTAAATTAATAAAAGAAAAACTAGTCACCGTAGAAAAAATCAAAGACATTCTAGCGGGCATATAAAGATAAATATCACGAGTTTTTGGTGTATCGATTTTAAAATCAGGTTTTGATAATGAAGCTAGAAACAAATCCACATTGCTTTGATTATAATCTTTCATCATAGCTTGTAAAATGTCTGTTTTTAAAATATCATTTTGCGGAGCATAAAAGCTTTTTTCTGTATATTCTACACTAAGCCTTGCCATATTAGCTGCAGCTTGTTCATCTTTGCTTAAAGCAAAAGAAGGGAAAAAATTATCCTTGCCTAAATGCTTTCCACCATCTACTAAAGTTTTCACATCGCTATAATAACGCACAGGATAACCATAATCCCACCAAGTTACCACATAATCTTCTCTATTGGCTATATTTTTTAATTGATTTAATAATGATGCTTCATTTTGAGAAAAAACTGTTGGTGCTTTGTAGTTGTAAATATGGATAAATACTGGAGTTAAAGTCAAAATAGTTGCAAAAATAATACAAATATTTGAAGTTAATTGGCTATATTTTTTAACCAATATAGCCTTAAACTCGCTCAATAAAAAACCAAATCCTAAAGCCATTATAGGTACAGAATAAATGGTAAATCTAAGCCCCCCTTTTAAGGCTAAAAACCCAAGCACCAATATAGGTAAAGCCATAATCATACTTTTATATTTTCTCAAAAGCCATACAAAACCAAATAAAGAAAACAAAAAAACAATTTCACTGCCACTAATTCTTCGCATAAATTCGCTAAGATCTACATTTTCAACTTCTTGTATGGTTTGATTGACATTAAAATACATAAAGCCCTGCGTTAAATTCGCACTTTCATCACTTCTAAAAATATAAAATTTAAGCTGATAAAGTATGGGATCAACCCCACCACTTAAAATCAAAAATATCAAAGTTGCACTACCTAAAATTCCTATAATCATAAAATTTAAGCGTTTTTGCTCTAAAGCAAATAAAGCAAAAAGTATTACTATAATGGCACTTTGATAAAACCATGCTATATTTGAAAGAGTAAGAGAAGATAAAATCACAGCTATATAAAAAATCTTTTCTTTTCTATGAAAAATAAGCGTATAAATTAAAAAAAGTCCAATTAAAGCTACATTTAAAGTATAACTTGAAGGATACCACCAAAGATAAATTCCTATAAATAACGGCAAGGCAATCAATGAAAAAAAGTCTTTTTTTAAAATCATTCTTACCATAAAAAATAAAATAAACATAGGTAAAACAATTACCAGCATATCCGTATCATAATACCCACTCATAGTGCGATTATAATAACTGTTTGCTATACTTGCTAAAAGAGCAGCTACAAAGCCCATTAAAGGACGTTTATATTCATTAGCTAGTAAAATAATAGGAATCACCACCAAAGAAGATAAAAAAGTACTCATATATAAAATGATACTTTCGAAAGAAAAAGGTGTGATTTTATAAAGCCAATAAGTAAGCGCGGATAAAGAAGATCCATAATAACTCAAATCATTAGGCTGATGAAAACCTGCTATCATATCTCTTGCGCCCTCAGCAAAAGCATAGCCATCATTTGAAATGATCATTAACTGATTATTGAAAAAATACTCGTTAAACTCACTTGCCCACCAAACCCAATAAAACCTGCAAAATACACTAAAAACATAAGCTAATATAATCATCGCAAACAAAACTAAATAAGGGTTTTTTAAATACTCTTTTTTCAACATCTTTTATCCTAATAAATATTTCAAAGCATCGCGTGCAATTTTTACTTTATCAAAAGCCTTAGCCCTAGTTTTAGCCTTATTTTTATACGCTTTTCTTAATTTATCGTCTTCAAGCATAGTCTTTAAACCCTGAAACATAGAGTTTTCATTATCTACTTCTACTAAAAGTCCAAATTCATCATCGCCAAAAAGCTCTCTTGCGCCACTTTTATGATCAGTGCAAACCACAGCACAAGAACAAGCCAAACTTTCAATTAAAACATTTGAAAAGCCTTCAAATACAGAAGCAAAAGCAAAAAATTCGCATTTAGCCATGTATTTATAAGGATTATTATCAAATCCTAAAAGCAAAACCTTTTCTTCCAAATTTAATTCTTTAATCAAAGCTAAAAGCTCATCTTTAAGCACACCTTCACCTAAAATCACAAGCTTTAAATCTGTTTTCAATCTTGCATAAGCACGAATTAATAAAGCATGATTTTTACCTTTATCAAGCCTGCCTACACTTAAAATAAATTTATCTTTTAAAGCTATATCTTCAAGGGCTTTTTGCTCTATGTTTTCTAAATCGATAGCATTGTATAAAATTTCACATTTTTTTGGATTTATACTAAAATTTTGCACTAAATCTTCTAAATTTCCTTTAGAATTAGGCAGGATTAAATCAGCTCTTGGGTAAAGTAAAGAAATTAAAAATTTATTTGCTAAAGAATTAAAATTATTTTTTGCATACATCACACTTGGCGTAGTGCATTCATTGATCACAAGGCGGGTTTTATTTCCAAACATTCTTGCCATTAAAGCTATATAATTAGGTCGATTTAAAAAAACAAATTCTGTATCAATGCCCAAATTTCTGCAAAGTTTTTTATATTTTAAAGCCAAAAAAGGTAATTTTAAAAATTTCAAAATAGGATTTTCACTAGGTTTTGAACATTCTAAAAAATGAATTTGACACTCTGGAATTTCATAAGAAATTTTATCATTCATCAAAATCAAATGCACTTCAAATTTCAAACTTAAAATAGGCAATAAAGTCGCCACAACTCTTTCAGCACCACCACTTCCTAAAGAATAAATAAAAATGCCTAATTTTTGCATAAAGCCACCCGAATTTTTGATAATTTTTTAATCATACTATTTGGAATTATACTTAAAATGAGTAATATCAAAGCAGGAGCATTGATTTTTATACTCAGGCTTTTAAACAAACACTTATAAAGAGCTTTATAATTTTTTGCAAGTTTTGCATAATAAGCTGCCATTTTATAATAACTCGCACAAGTTTTTTTATAATCTTTATCCTTACTCATTCTAAGTTCATTTTCTAAAATTTTAGCAAGCTCTAAATATCCCAAATACACCCTATGAGCATTTTTACTCGCCCCTAAAGTCACGCTATCTTGCCTAAAAATCCTATAAATCCTAAAAGCCTTATGGATATAAAAACTTTTTTCCTTGTATAAATTTACCCAAAGCGTGGCTTCATTGCCGTAAAATTCTTCATTAAAACGCTTGTTTTCAAGTAGAGATTTTTTAAAAACAGAAAAAAACTCTCCGCTAAATTTAGCCATTAAAAAATCTTTTTTAGAAATTTCACTATCTTTTTCCAAGCCCTTGCCGCTAAATTCCTTGCTTAAATTTCCTTCTTTTTCCATCAAACAATTTCCAAAAACATGAGCATAACCCTCACTTGCTTTTTGCATCAAGGTACTTAAAGCCCCAGATAAAAGCTCATCATCATCATCTAAAAAAGTTACAAACTCGCCACTTGCTTGATCTAAGCCATTGTTTTTATTGCCATTTGGGCCTTGTTTGTAATTTTGATTTAAAAAATACTTAATGCGATCATCATCTTTTTGTAAATTTTGCACCACACTTTTAGTATCATCATTAGAATTATCATCGCTTACAATAATTTCTAAATCTTTAAAATCTTGATTTTGTATGCTTTTAATAGCCTTTTCTAGTAAAACTTGACGATTAAAAGTTGGTACTATAACAGAAAGTTTAGGCATTTTTAACCTCGGCTATAAGCTTAAGCCATTCTTCTTTGATATGAGAAATTTCAAAGTCTTTACACCTTTGTTTGGCACTATTTACAAGTTCTTTTCTAAAATTTTCATCATTTAAAACAAGTTCAAGTTTTTTAGCAAGTGCTATTTCATCATCACAACCTACCAAAAGCCCATCATGATTATCTTTGATTAAATCCTTAGCACCATTATAATAAGAACTTGAAATTCTACAAACCTCAAAATACAAACTTTCAATTAAAACCGTTGGCAAACCCTCTACAAAAGAACAAAGGCAAAGCACTTTTGCTTTTTCATAAAGAGCCTTGACATTTTCAACGCGTCCTAAAAAATCAACTTTTATTCCTAAAGATTTTACCTTGTATTCAAGTTCTTGCCTTAACTCTCCATCTCCTGCTATAACAAATTTATATTTTTCTTGCAAATTTTTATCCAAATGCGCTATAGCTTTTAAAAACATTGCAGGGTTTTTGTTGTAATCTAAACGCCCTATAAAAAGAACCAAATTTTCCTTTTTAAAACTAGAATCAAAAGGAATCTCATCGCTAAAATGACAAGGGTTTAATAAAAGCTTAACCCTTTTTACAAATCTTTCATAATACATCTTATCACTGCTTCCAAGCACACTTAAAGCATCACAAAAAGGATAGCTTACCCTTCTTAAAAAACGCCAAATTTTAGGTTTTAAATACGCCTCATTGCTATGCTCACTTATAATGAGTGGAGTTTTAAGCCCTATTTTCGCAGCAATACAAGCAATATTAGTTGTATCCAAAAAAGAAATAAAAACATCAGCTTTACTTTCTTTCAAAGCCTTTCTTAAGGCAAAAAATTTCTTAAAACGACTTGCGATTTTATGATAAAGTGTGTCAAATCTAAATTGTTCTAAACTTGTAACTTTAACTTCATTTTCAAGCTTATAAAAAGATTCTCCTGCATGAAATTTAATAATACTTACTTCATGCTCTTTACAAAGCGCATTAGCTAAGGTTACTAAAACACGCTCAGCGCCTCCTGAATTTAAAGTTGCGATAATAAAGCTTATTTTCATCATTTCTCCTCTTTAAGCTTACCGTGTTCTAAACGATAAATCTTATCACATTGCGTTATCGTAGAAAGGCGATGTGCGATAATAATCATAGTTTTATCTTTAGAAATTTTATAAATTTCATCCATGATTTTTGCTTCACTTTGAGTATCAAGCGCAGAAGTTGCTTCATCAAGCACTAAAATTTCAGGCTCTAAATATAAAGCTCTTGCTATGGCTATGCGTTGTTTTTGCCCCCCGCTTAAATTACTCCCCCCATCACCTACTTTTGTCTGAACTCCTTGAGGTAAATTTTTTATAAAATGCTCTAAATTTGCTTGTTTGATAACCTTACTAAGTTTTTCTTCATCAACCGCATCTGTAAAAGTGATATTTTTAACTATGCTGTCATTAAAAAGATAGATATTTTGCGGGATATAGCCTATTTTTTGGCGATAATTTTTTGTATTACTTGCATTTAATTCTTGCTTATCAATTAAAATTTGCCCTTCTTTTGGTTTTAAAAGTCCTATGATAAGATCTACTAAGGTGCTTTTTCCACAACCACTCTCCCCTATAAAAGCGATTTTTTCACCTTTTTTAATATTTAAATTAAGATTTTTAAATAAATGTTTTTTTCCCTCATAACCAAAGCTAAGATTACAAATTTTAAGCTCTTGATTAAAGCTTAATTTTTCCTCGCCCAAATTTTCTTCTTCTTGTCTTAAATTTTGATAAATAATATCCAAAGAAGAATGATAATAAAGCAAATCATGATAACTTGTAATAATACGATTTGCACTTGGCATTAAGCGATAAAGCGCTAAAACAAAAATAGAAATCGTGGATAAAATACCTGAAATATCACTTTCATTTTTCAAAACCAAAAATACCACGATAAAAACAAGTACACAAAAACCTATTCCTTCAAGATAAATTCTAGGCACCGCAGCTACGCTTTCATTGGTAATATTTGCTTTAGAAAAAGCTTCACTTTGTGCTTTAAAAAGACTTAAAACTCCATCTTCTTTGGTTTTAAGCTTGATAAACTTGAAATTATTTAAATTTGTATTTAAAATTTCAAAGAAATTTTTCATCGCTTCTTCCCGTCTTAGTCCTGCTTTTTTAATGATAGGACTTAAAATTTTCACTAAAATAAAGGCATTTAACACCATAAAAACACTTAAAAATAAAGTGATTTTATAATTAATCAAAAGCATTAAAGCATAAAGCAAAAGCACTACAAAAATTTCACTCATCAAAAGTAAAAATGATGAAATCATAGTGCTTAGATTATAAACTTCTCCTGTAATGGACTTTAAAATTTCAGATTGATTTTTTTGAGTAAATTTTTCATAATTAATATTTAAAAATTTAGAAAAAACCTTATAAGCGATCGCATGATAACGCCCTTTAGAAAATCTTGCCAAAAGATGGAAATAATACGCATTTAACAAAGCTCTAAACACATAAAAAACAATAAGCCCCACTCCAAAATAAACAATGATTTCAAAAACAGGGATATTAAGATATTCTTTTAAACTGATTAAATATTTATTACGATCAAAATAAGAAAAATCACTAGCCAAAGTGATAAAAGGCATTACCAAAGAAATCGCAAAAGTTTCTATAAAAGAAACAAATACTGAAAAAACAAGTAAGAAAAATAAAAAATTTTTATCTTCCTTGCCTAAAATAAAAAAAAGTTTTTTTAGCACTGTTTTTCCCAATCAAAAGCAGATTTACAAATAAGCTCTAAATCATCATATTTAGGCTGCCAAGAAGTAAGATTTCTGATTTTACTTGCATCAGAAATCAATACGCTAGGATCACCCGCACGGCGTGGGGCAAGTTCTACTTTAAAATCCACTCCGCTAACTTTTTTCATCGCTTCAATCACTTCTTTTACACTAAAACCATGTCCATAACCTACATTAAAAACATTGCTTTCATTCTCTTGCAAATAATCCAAAGCTGCTAAATGTGCGCTTGAAATATCATCTACATGGATAAAATCTCTTATGCAAGTACCATCTTTTGTATCATAATCATCGCCAAATATAAAAAGTTTGTCACGTTTTCCTGCGGCACATTCAGCTGCAACTTTTATAAGCAAAGTCGCTTTTGGATAGCGTTGTCCTAAAGTATAATCCATACAAGCACCTGCGACATTAAAATATCTTAAAATACAATGCTTAAATTCAGGATTTGCCATACTTGCATCACGTAAAACCTCTTCACTCATAAGCTTACTACGCCCATAAGGATTAATAGGTGCTAAAGGACTTGTTTCGCTCACAACAGGAGTCTGTGGTTCACCATAAGTGGCTGCCGTTGAAGAAAATATAAATTTATTTACTCCAGTTTGCAAACAAGTTTCGATGAGATTTGTCGTATTAACAGTGTTGTTCATATAATATTTTAAAGGGTTTTGCATACTTTCAAAAACTTCAATGCTTGCTGCAAAATGCACAATAGCGTCAAATTTTTCTCTCTCAAACAATGCTTTTATACCTTGAAAATCACTTAAATCTTGTTCAAAAAATTTAAAAGCTCTTATTTTTTGCAAATCTTCTATTGCGATTTTAGAACCCTTAGAAAGATTATCTAAAACACAAATTTCATGATCTGTTTTTAAAAATTGTCTTAAAGTATGAGAACCTATATAACCTGCACCACCGCTAATAAGAATTTTCATCATCATTCCTTTTTTAAAAATGTCAAAAATAAATTTTAATATATTTTCTTAAATACTTAAGATCGAACTTTTGAAATTTCACTTTCACAAGCTTTTGCAAAAACTTCTGTATAAGAACGATCTGATTTTTTTACACGCAAAAAATCTCTCATATAAGAAAGAAAATCAATGTAATCTTCTTCACTAACATTAGCTTTAATAAATTCATATTTTAAAAAAAGCATATAGGTATTTAAAACATCACTTTCACAATATTCGTGAATTTTTTCAAGTTCATTTTCATAAAAAAGCTTCATTACCTCATCGCCATGCACATCATATTTTCCTGGCAAACCCACCATAGAGCAAAGTGTATCAAGCTTTATTCCACGCCCATTAGATCCTAAGGATTCTAATAAATCACAATGTTTTAATTCTGAAAATCTTGTTTTATAATTATTCCATTTATCGCTTTGAGTATCTAAATAAGTTGCTGCTTTTAAATTGTATTTTAAAGCCCTTAAAACAAGAACGGGCATATCAAAATTTTTACCATTAAAGCTGACTAATTTTGGCTCATAATTTTCTATAAAATTGAAAAAATTCTCAATCATTTCTTTTTCATTTTGCCCATCAATTTTATTTACTTTGATAAATTTTCCAAAATTATCACTTAAAACCGCACAAATACTGATGATTTTATGATAAGGCAAAGGCAAAAACTCACTCCCGCTTTGTTCTTTTTGCCACTGAAGTGCTTTTAAACTTACCTCCAAATCACTTCCTTCAAAACCCAAAGTTTTGCGGATAAGCTCAACATCTGGCACACTCTCACAATCAAAAACACAAATATAACCTTCATTTTTTGCCATTTTTAACCTTTTTTTAAATAATTTCGCTAAAATCATAGCAAAAATTTTAAAATATTAGGCTTTTAATGAAAATAGCAATTGTTCGTTTGTCAGCACTTGGTGATATTATCCAAAGTGCCGTGGTTTTGCAATTTATCAAAAATTTTAAAAAAGATATAGAAATTCATTGGTTTGTAGATGAAAAATTTGAAGGCATACTTAAAAACCATCCTTTAATAGATAAACTCTATGCCCTGCCCTTAAAAGACAAAAAAATTCTAAAAAGCCTCAAAATTCTTCTTAATGCAAGAAAAAACAACTATAATGCAGTAATAGATCTACAAGGGCTCATAAAATCTGCTATTATAAGTCGAATTTTAAGTAGAAATAACTTTGGTTTTGATAAAAATAGCCTTAAAGAAAGTTTTGCTCATAATTTCTACAACCAAAAACTTGAGTTAGATTACAATGAAAATGTATTTGTAAGATACTTAAGTCTTACCTCCTTTATGTTAAATACTGATTTTAATGCCAAAAATTTAGCCTTTAAGCAAGATATTTTTAGCGTGGATGAAAATTTAAAACAACTCTTAAACAATAAACTCAAGCTTGATAAAAATGAAAAAAACATACTCATACACGTGGGTTCAAGCGTAGAAAATAAAATCTATCCTAAAACCAAACTCGCTATACTTTGCAAACTTTTAATCAATGAATTTCAACAAGCAAAAATTTGGCTCGCTTGGGGAAATGTAAAAGAATACGAATTTGCCAAAGAGGTTTTAAATCTTAGTGACATTGATGAAACACATATAGAATTAGCACCAAAATTCAATCTTGAAGAGCTAATGGCCTTTACAAAAATGATGAATTTAATCATAGGAAATGATAGCGGTCCAACACATTTGGCTTTTGCTTTAAACAAAGCATCTATTACGATTTTTGGGGCAACACCAAGCTACCGCAATGCTTTTCAAACTCATATCAATAAAATCATTGATGCGGGTAAAAAAATCCAAAATGCCAAGCATATCGATAAAAGTGATTTTTGTATCACGCGTATAGAAGAAGAAGATATCTTTAAACTTGCCAAAGGCTTACTTAATGAAAAATAGCGATAGAATATATCTTAGTCTTTATTATATTTTGAAATTTTTTGTTACTTTTATGCCTGATTGTATCTTGAATTCTTTAGCTTTGATTGTAGCAAGAATCACTTTTCATCTTAACAAAAAACATCGTAAAATCATCGATATAAATTTGCAAATCTGTTTTCCTCAATACACTCAAAAAGAACGCGATAAACTCTCTTTGAAAATTTATGAAAATTTTGCTCAATTTGGGATTGATTGTTTGCAAAATCAAAACACCACCAAGGAAAAAATTCTCAATAAAGTAAATTTTATCAATGAAAATTTTCTTATAGATGCTCTAGCTTTAAAGCGTCCTATTATCTTCACAACTGCACACTATGGAAACTGGGAAATTTTAAGCCTTGCTTATGCGGCTAAATATGGTGCGATTTCCATAGTAGGAAAAAAGTTAAAAAGTGAAGTTATGTATGAAATTTTAAGCCAAAGTCGCACCCAATTTGACATAGAACTTATCGATAAAAAAGGCGGTATAAAACAAATGCTAAGTGCTCTAAAAAAAGAGCGAACTTTGGGAATTTTAACTGATCAAGACTGTGTAGAAAACGAAAGCGTAAGATTGAAATTTTTTAACAAAGAAGTGAATTATCAAATGGGAGCAAGCCTTATCGCACAAAGAAGCAATGCTTTAATCATCCCTGTTTACGCTTATAAAGAATCTGGTAAATTTTACATAGAGTTTTTTAAAGCAAAAGATTCTCAAAGTGCAAGTTTAGAAGAGCTAACACTTTATCAAGCACAAAGTTGCGAAGAAATGATTAAAAAAAGACCTTGGGAATACTTTTTTTTCCATAGACGCTTTGCAAGCTATAATGAGGAAATTTACAAGGGTGCAAAATGAATCTAAAGCAAATAAGCGTTATTATCATCGTAAAAAATGCTGAGCAAACTTTGCTTGAGTGCTTAAATTCTTTAAAAGATTTTGATGAAATTATTTTTCTTAACAATGAAAGCAGTGATAATACCCTAAATATAGCTAATGAATTTAAAAAAGATTTTGCTAATTTGCACATTTATCACAGTACTTTTATAGGTTTTGGAGCTTTAAAAAATCTTGCTTTAAGTTATGCAAAAAATGATTGGATTTTAAGCATTGATGCTGATGAAGTGCTTGAAAATGAGTGTATTAAAGAGCTTAAAAATTTAGAACTTCAAGAAGATAATATCATCGCACTTAGCCGTAAAAATCTCTATAAAGGCGAATGGATAAAGGCATGTGGTTGGTGGCCTGATTATGTTTTAAGAATTTTTAATAAAAATTTCACTCATTTTAATGATAATTTAGTACATGAAAGTCTTATTTTATCAAACAATGCTAAAAAAATTCATCTTAAAAATGGATTAAGGCATTATGCTTGTAATGGAATAGAAAGTATGATTTACAAAATGAATCTTTACACTAGTTTTTCAGCAAAAGAAAAACTCAAGCAAGGTAAAAAAGCAAGTGTTTTTGGAGCAACTTTACGCTTTTGGCTGACTTTTGTAAAAGATTATTTTTTTCGTGGCGGTATAAAATACGGCTATAAAGGTTTTATCATAGCTCTTTTAAATGCGAATGGGGCTTTTTTTCGTTATATGAAACTTTACGAGTTAAATCATGAAAAAAATTAATATTTTTTTAAAAGATATCACTGAAAGCGGCGGCGGAGAAAGAGTTTGCGTTAATCTTGCTAATGCTTTTTCTAAAAAATATGAAGTTGAAATTTTTAGCTTTTATAAAAGCTTTGAACAACCTGCTTATAAGCTTTGTAAAGATATAAAAATTTCTTATCTTAGTAATCAAAATTTTTATCATGCAAATAAAATTAAAAAAATCTTTTTAAAAACTTTTTATCGTTATTTTTTATCACTTTTAATTATTTTAAAATTTAAAAATGCAAAAAATGAAATTCTTTTAGCTAATGATGGATATTTTTTACCTTTTTTTAAAAATAAAAAACTTAAATATTTTAGAATTTGGCACATCAAAGCTCCAAAAAAGAAAAAAAAGATTTTTGACTATTTTGATACACTCATCATACTTTCAGCCAAAGAACTTGATAAATGGCAAAAGTGGCATAAAAATATACAAGTAATTCCAAATTTTCTCCCTTTCATATCTTTAAAAACTAGTAATTTATCACAAAAAGTTGTACTTAGTGCGGGAAGATTTACTAAAGAAAAGGGTTTTTTAAGACTTATTGATATATGGGAAATAGTAAAAAAAGATGAAAATTTTAAAGAATGGAATCTTCATATCGTAGGAGATGGGCTTTTAAAAGAAAAAATTCTTCATAAAATACAAGCTAAAAAATTAGAACATTCCATTATTTTACTGCCTTTTAATCAAAATATAGAAGAAGAATACTTAAAAGCAAGTATTTATGTAATGGCTAGTCATTTTGAAGGTTTTGGAATGGTTTTAGCTGAAAGTGCAAGCTATACCATTCCAAGCATTGCTTTTGATATCAATAATGGTCCAAGCGATATCATAGATAATAAAAAAAGTGGTTTTTTAATAGAAGATGGAAATTTGCAAGAATTTGCAAATAAGCTTAAGATATTAATGCAAGATGAAAGTTTAAGAGAAAAATTTGGCAAAAACGCCAAAGAAAAAGTACAAAAAGAATTTAGCAAAGAAGTAATTATGAAAAAATGGAATGAAATTGCTTCATTTTAAAAAATGGTAAAAAAATAATTTAACTTTATACATTTTTTTTAAAAATTTATATTTAAAATAATTTATTTCTTTATTATTAAATAAAAATTTTAAAATATCAATTTGTAAATAAATCAAGACATATGACTTTAAATTTTCTTTAAGAATTTTATTTTCTTTTATATATTTTAAAATATAAAAATAATCATCTAAACAATCCTGAATTTTCTCTTTATTTTTTCGTCGCTTAGTAATCGAAAAAGAATTATCTACATAATTATACAAATGCAAATCAACTTGCAAGTATCCATTATCATTTAAATTGTTTATCAAGAAAAAAAACGCAAGCATATCTTCGGCTACTAGGAGTTTTTTATCTATTGCAAAAAGCTCTTTTAATGAATCCAAATAAAAATCCTTTTTTACAAACAGAGTGCAGATATTCCAATAAATTCCTTTAAATTCTTCTAAATTTTTAAGTGTATCCTTAAATGCTGATTTTAATTTAACGCCATTACTAATCTGAGTAAAAGAAAATTGGCATATTTTATAAGTATGTATTAAGAGTATTAATTTTTTGCAAGCATCAAGCTCTAAATAATCATCAGGATCTAAAAACATCAAATACTCACTATTTGAATGTTTAACACCATTATTTCTGGCTGCAAAGGTACCTAGGTTTGTTTTATTGTAGATTATTTTTATTCTTGTATCTTTTTTGGCATATTCTTTAGCTATTTCTATACTTTTGTCATTTCCACAATCATCCACAATGATTATTTCTATATCTTTAAAGGTTTGATTTATGCAACTTTCTAAAGCTCTTGCTATATATTTTTCTACATTATAGGTGGGTATAATTATTGAAATTTTAGGCATTATTTTTCTTAAAAAGTTTTTTAGGATGGCGCAAATAAAATCTAAATAGTAACCTAAATCTAAAAAATCTTAAATTGATATCCACTAAAGCAAATAAATCCTTTATATTGAGATAATTTAAAGGATAGTATTGCTCAATATAATAATGAATATAATGTAAAAATATCTTATTTGCTAATTTTTCATTTAATATCCTACTTTCTTTGCAAAAAAGTAGGATATTGACTCCAATCTTACACATACAATAAGCCTTAAAATAAGCTCTAAGCTTAGAATAATCATCAAAATAATGTCTTAAAGGCTCTAAATAAAAAGGCATATTTTTAGGAATTATTTTTTCTTTTTCACTTTTTATTATAGAATTAAATCGAATTCTATAAATTAACAACTCTTCTTTAATACAAGTTATCTTTTTAGCGCTTAAGAATAATATAGTTCCAAAATCATGATCTTCATGATAAATCCCATAAGTAAAACGAAGCTTATAGGCATTTAATAAACTTGCTCTAAAAGCTCCTTGCCAAGCAAAATAAAACTCACAAATATTATTTTTTTTAAAAAAATCAATCCCACTGATATTTTTAGCGTATTTACAATTTAAATAAATATCACATTCTGCTTTTTGTCTAAATACTTGCTCTTCTTCAAGAAATTCTTTAATATTATGTGTACAAATATCTATATCATCTTTACTCATCTCATTTACACATTTTTCAATGCAATCAAGATCTAAATAATCATCGGAATCTAAAAAATGAATAATATTATCAGGTAAATCTTGGATGATAAAATCGTTAATATTTTTTAGCTTTGTTTGTATTATATTTTTGCTAAGTTTTGTAAATTTTTTATTTATTTCTTCTTTTGTAAGTTCTTTAGTATTGTTTTTAAAAGTATTTGATTTTTTATAACTAATAATATTTTCTTCATTTTCAAAAAAATCTCTTAATTTTGTACCTTTTATAAATTCTAAACCCGCATTTCTAGCTGAACTTAAACCACCATTTTCTTTTGTAATAAGAAAAATTCTTTCATCTTTTTTGGCATATTCTCTAGCGATATTTAAGCTATTATCAGTGCTTCCATCATCTACTAAGATAATATCTAATTTTTTATAACTTTGATTTATGACGCTTTTTAAACACTCATCTAGGTATTTTTCCACATTATAGATTGGGATTATGACGGAAATTTTGCACACATTAATTCTTTATTAAATTTAAGCTTAACAATACCAATACTCCAACATGGTAATCTAAGTGATAATTATAACACATTCAATTAAATTTATTTTTAAAATACTTTTCCATCAAAAATCTTTTCAATAAAAAATATTTTATTAGAAATTTATTTTTTATTTTTTTTATTTTATATATCATATAATTATATTTTAATCGATATAATTTTATTTCTCGATGTAATTTATATACGATTAATTCACCAATCATTATTTTTAAAAAAACATACAAATATAATTCAATATTCTTTTTATGATGATTTAAAAATTCTAGTAAAATTCCAATAACCATTTTTTCATCTTGTAAGTTTTTTTCAATTTTGACAATATCATTAGTCTCAACAGAACTATTGTCATTTTGACAATAATAATAAATATTTTTTGCACTAGTAGTAATTTTTCCACAATTTAAAATAATAAAAAAATAAATTAATGCATCTTCTGCCATGATTAATCTAGCGTTTAATATCTTTTTTTCTAAAAAAGAAAAAGATGCTAAATATATTTCTGTTTTAATAAGTTTAGAACAAAGATTCCAATAAGAAGTACTATTATTTTGAGTTATAATATTCTGACAATATTCAAAAACAGTAAAAGTTTGATCTTGTAAAAAATTTCCCCTATTTACAACCCCTGAAATTCTTTTATATATAAAATCAAACCATATAAAATCACTTTCTTTTTGAGTGTTTAAAATTCTCACACACTCTTCACAAGCATTAAGTTCTAAATAATCATCAGGATCTAAAAACATAATATAAGGAGAATTTACAATTTTACCCCCCCTCATACCTAGCCCTCAAAAGACCTAAATTCTCTTCATTATAAACTATTTTTATTCTTGTATCTTTTTTGGCATATTCTTTAGCTATTTCTATACTTTTGTCATTTCCACAATCATCCACAACGATTATTTCTATATCTTTAAAGGTTTGATTTATGCAACTTTCTAAAGCTCTTGCTATATATTTTTCTACATTATAGGTGGGTATAATTATTGAAATTTCAGAATTCTTCAACTATAATCTTCCTTTATATATATTTAAATAAATGAAAATTATAACTTAGGAAATTTAATGAAAATTTTACTTATAAATTATGATATGACGGTATATGGTGGTACTGAAAGAGTTGTTGCTAATTTGGCTAATTCTTTAGCAAAAAACCATGATGTGATTATTCTTAGTATATACAAAAAAAATTCTTTCGTTCCATTTTTATTAAATAAAAATGTTAATCTACATTTTTTATATAAAAACACAGAAACACCACTTAAATCTAAAAAAATTACAGCCATAAAAACAATAATAAACAATATAATTATCAATAAAATGATAAAAAAATGGCGGCGGGGGGTAGATGTCATTATATCAAATGATTATCAGACATTTGTACCTATATTTAAACTAAAAAATACACAATATATTAAAATTATACATGGAAATTTCAATGTTTACAAGCAATGTAATAATCTCTCTTATTTTCATAAAATTATTACTCTTTCAAGTAAAGAACTTGAGCAATGGAAGAAAAGACATCAAAATATTTATACCATTCCTAACTTTCTACCTTGCATTCCATCTAAAAAAACTAATTATAGACAAAAAAATATTTTAAGTGTAGGAAGGTTTACACAAGATGATTTAAAAGGATTTCTTAGGCTTATTGAAATTTGGAATATTATTCAAAATAATAAAAAATATCAAGAATGGACATTAACCATAATTGGAGAGGGGGAAAATAAAGAAAAAATTCAAACAAAAATTCAAGATAATAATCTTGAAAATTCAATCAAGATTAAACCTTTTACACAGGATATTGAAAAAGAATATCTAAACGCTAGTATATTTGCAATGTGTAGCTATTATGAAGGCTTTCCTATGGTATTAATAGAAGCTTTATCATTTGGGCTACCATTGGTTGCATTTGATATTAAAACAGGGCCAAGCGATATTATAGATGATGGAGAAAATGGATATTTAATACCAGATAATGATCTTTTATATTTTGCTCAAAAAACTAAAATTTTAATAGAAAATGAAAATTTAAGAGCAAATATGGGAGAAAAAGCTAAACAAAAAGCTATAAAAAATTTTTCTGAAAAAACTGTCATGTTAAAATGGGAGAAAATCTTAAATTTTTAACTTATATTTAATATTATCAATACACTTTAAAAAGAAATTTCTTTTAGGATAATCTATAGTATCTAATAAATCATTTATATAATATTTGGTTAACAAACTACCATAAATCCCGTTTTTATAAAATAAATTTTTATTCATTTTGTTAGTTTTCCACATTTCGGAAAATAAGTGTAAACAAGGTCTACCTTCATCAAAAACTTGTCCCTTGTCTATAAAATTTTTAACTTTATACCACGGAATTTGACAAGTTTGTTTATAATCCCATTTATATTTACCTAAATCCCATTTTTCAACCTGTTCTGCTAAAAACCAAGGACCTATTACCCCCCAAGGAATAATTTTTTTATTATCTATAATCTTTTTTGCTTCTTGTATAAGATTTTTCCCAAAATCCGAATTTTTAGGAAATTTTAAAAATGATGTTGTAATTCTTGGTTTAGTTTCATCTTTGTCAATCTCCTGGGTAAAAATATATTCTTGACTTAAATCCATATGATTTAAACAAACCATATCTAAATCTACCCAAAGAGCATCTCTTTGATATAAAAGATTAAACCTAAAATAATCCGAAAAAGCAGCTACTCCAGCTCCTCTATCATCGCTAAAATACTCACTAAAAGGTACAATCTCATTTGCATCTTTAAGTATAAAATTGCTAAATAATTCTTGAAATTTTAAAAATATTTTATCATCTAAATTATAAGTATACAGATGGAATTTATATCCATTATCAAGCCAAGATTTAATAGTAAGGATTTCCATTAGACCTATACCTTTATAACCTTTAGGAGTATACCAAAAACTTGAAATTTCAGTCATTCTTAGCCTTTTATTATTAAAATACAAACCTAATTATATAAAATCTAAACTTAATTTCTATTTTTCAAACTCATTTCCTCTTTCTCTAAAACACTAAATAATTTTTCATGAAAATTATCATTTTTAAAATCCATAGAAAGTCTTCTTATAAGTTCATTACTTTTCTTTTTATCTTTATAGTTTTGATTTAAAATTTCTTTATTTTTGTTTTCATATCTTCCATTTGGATTAAATTCATAATGATAAATGCAAGTTTTAAAAACAGCTATTTTCTCGCAAAACATAAAATAAATATAACAAAAAAGCACATCTTCGCCATAGCTCAAATACTCATCTATTTTAACTTTTTCAAAACTTTTTAAGATGATATCTTTTCTAAAGCACTTCGCCCAAACTGACCAGCAAAAATGCCTTTGTTTGCTTAAGAATTCTAAAAATTCCTTTTGATTAAAAACTTCATCTTGTTTAAAACGATAAAATTGTTTGGTTTTTACCCTATGCACAAAGGCATCAAAACAAAGCAAATCAAAACCTTTTTTCATCTCTTTAAACGCTATTTCACAAGCATCAAGAGTTAAAAAATCATCACTATCTAAAAACATTATAAAATTAGACCTAGAATGCAAAACTCCCAAATTTCTACTTGCAAAAGTTCCTAAATTTTCTTCATTTTGAAAGATTTTTATCCTTGGATCTTTTTTAGCAAATTCTAAAACCATATTTAAACTATTATCTTTACTTTTATCATCGATAATCAAAATTTCAATATCTTTTAAAGTCTGATTTATACAACTTTGCAAAGCTCTTAAGATAAAATCACAAGAATTAAAAAGCGGAATTATGATCGAAAGTTGTGGCATATTTTTCCTAAATTTTGTTAAAATAATAAAAACAATTCTATCAAAGTTTAGGAAATTTATGAAAATTTTTATACACCTTCCCACTTGGCTAGGCGATGCGGTGATGGCTTCGCCTGCTTTATATGCTATAAAAGAACACTTTAAAGATGCTCAATTTATCCTTTATGGTTCTTTGGTTTCCACAACACTTTTTAAAGAATTTCCTAATTCTAAAATCATCATAGAAAATAAGCAATCCCGCTACAAACAAGCCCTATCTTTACGCAAAGAACTTGGTAAAATCAATTTTAGCTTTGCTTTTAGATCTGCGTTTTCTTCTAAGATTATCTTGTATATTCTTAAAACAAAACAAAGATATTTTTTTAACAAAAACAAGTACAAAGAAGAACATCAAGTTTTAAAATACCTTTATTTTATAGAAAACTCGCTTGACATAAAAGCTCATTTTAAAGACTTAAAACTTCCCTTTAAGCTAAAATTTCAAAACCCTCTTGTCTTAAAAAATGGTAAAAAAATTCTAGGACTCAACCCTGGCGCAAGCTTTGGAAGTGCAAAAAGATGGGATGCGAGTTATTTTGCTAAAGTGGCTTTAAATTTCAGCCAAAGTCATGAAATTTTAATCTTTGGTGCAGGAAAAGCCGAACAAGAACTTTGTAATGAAATTTATCAAATTTTAAAAGAACAAAACATAAAAGTAAAAAATCTTTGCAATAAAACCACTATCAAAACCCTTTGTCAAAATATCGCTTTTTGCGATCTTTTTATCACAAATGACAGTGGTCCTATGCACATAAGTGCGGTTTATAAGGTAAAAACCGTGGCTATTTTTGGCCCTACGAAATTTACCCAAACTTCACCTTGGCAAAATCAAAACGCAAAATTAGTGCATTTAGATCTAGCTTGTATGCCTTGTATGCAAAAAACCTGTCCTTTAAAACACCACAAATGCATGAAAGATTTAAAGCCTGAAGTGATTTTAAAAGCAATTCAAAATTTAATTAATATCTAATTTTTTCTTAATGTAAAAAGTATAAGATAGTTTTAAAATATTTCTATAAAGTCTAAAAATTTCTCTAATAATTTTTCTGTAAAATTTAGCCTTCAAAAATAAACGTCCAGCTTGAGAAATTGAACTTTCTATTCTACAATCATGTTTTAATAATAAAGGTTTTTTAACTATATTTAACACATTATGTTTATAAAACATATCCATATAATCATCTACGGCATAGATCCAATTTTTAGCATATTTAAGAAATTTCTTTGCAGCACTTACTTGCAGTACATAACCTTGAGATCCAGCAAGTTTTTCAAAACTTAAATAATATCCATTCTCGTTCAAAAAATACAATCTTTTATCAAATAAATAACAAAGTCTTATATATTCATATTTGCTCTTTAATAGCTCATCTATATATTCTACTCCATTATTTAAAAATTCATCACTAAATTCCACATCATCCTCTAGGATGATTATAGGCTCATCAAGCTTCATGCATTCTTGCCAAAGTTTATAATGACTAGCAAAACAAGCTTTTTCTCCATCAGAAAGCCCTCTACCCAGCACCCAAGAACCCCACCAAGGAAAATGATCTTTAAATTCCAAATGTTCTTTATTTTTAGCATCAATAGCCTTAAAGAAAATAAATTCTAATTTATTTTTTAAAGTAGGATTTATTTCAAAAAGCTTTTGGATTTGTTTTTGCATATGCTCTTTTCTATCTAAAGAACGCTCTAAATTGATGATAAAAACTTTCATTAAAAACTCTCATCTATAATCTGACAAAGCGTATGTATGATTAAAATGTGCATTTCTTGAATTCTAGCTGTATCATCGCTTGGCACAACAAGATTATGATCACAAAGCTTATTCATCATTCCACCACCCTTTCCACTAAGCCCTAAACAAAGCATATTAAGTTCTTTTGCTTTTTTAAAAGCTTCTAAAACATTAGGGCTTTTTCCGCTCGTTGAAATACCGATTAAAACATCATTTTCATTTCCTAAAGCTTCCACTTGTCTTGAAAAAACAAACTCAAAACCATAGTCATTTCCTATAGCACTAAGTGCTGAAGTATCGGTTGTAAGCGCTATACCTGCTAAAGCCTTGCGTTCTTTTTTATAACGCCCACTAAGTTCAGCTGCAAAATGCTGTGCATCAGCTGCACTTCCACCATTTCCGCAAATTAAAATTTTACCACCTTTTTTAAGACACTCACATAAAAGCTCACCTACTTTAGCGATTTGTCCTTTTAAAATTTCACTTTTTTGAGCGATTTTTTGATGTTCTTGCCATTCTTTTTCTATTAAATTTATCATATTTTATCCTTAATCTTTTCTACGATCTTGCTTGTGCTAAATCCTTCTTCAAAGTCAATTAATTTAACCTTTGAAACGATATCCGCACCCACAACAAGCTTATCTTTATAATCAGCCCCTTTAACCAAAATATCGGGTTTTAAAAAGCTTATAAGTTCCAAAGGCGTATCTTCATCAAAAATCACTACAAAATCTACAAAATAAAAAGCTGCCAATATGCAAGCTCTTTGAAACTCTGAATTTACAGGACGACTCTCGCCTTTGAGTCTTTTCACACTCGCATCTGAGTTTAAACCTACAATCAAAACATCACCCAATCTTTTAGCTTTTTCAAGGTATTTTATATGTCCAAAATGCACTATATCAAAACAACCATTTGTAAAAACAATCTTTTTATCATTTTGTTTTAAAAGCGTTAAAAGTTCTTCTTTGCTTTTGATTTTTTTCTCAAAATCCACACGATTAAAACTCTTAATCTCATCAAAACTCACACTCACGCTACCTATTTTACTCACTACAACGGCTGCAGCTTCATTGGCAAGTTCGCAAGCTTTAAAAATTTCAATCTCATTTGCCAAACAAAAAGCCAAAACGGCGATCACACTATCGCCCGCCCCTGTTACATCATAAACTTCTAAGGCTTTAGCAGGTGCGATTTTTAAACTCTTATCAAAAAGTGCGATCCCCGCTTCTGAAAGAGTGATGATAGAATAACGCAAAGCAAAATCTTCTTTTAATTTTTTAATCCCTTTTTCTAAATTTTCACCCTCTAAATTTTCAAATTTCAAAGCCTCTAAAGCTTCTTTTTTATTAGGTGTAAGTAAGGTTGCACCACTGTATTTGCTAAAATCACTCCCCTTAGGATCAACCAAAACAGGGATATTTAAAACCTTAGCCTTTTCTATCACAGCCTTACAAACTTTAGGGGTTAAAACACCTTTGGCATAATCGCTTAAAACCACAGCCTTAAAGTCTTTAATCTTTTTATCAAACAAAGCAATAAGCTCATTTTCAAGCAAAATCTCACTTGTATCTTCTTCATCTAGTCTTAAAACCTGCTGATTGTGTGCCATAATACGATTTTTAAAAGGAGTTTTGCGTCCTTTTTGGATCAAAAATTCTCCTTTTAAATTTTCTTGTAAAAATTTCCCACTCTCATCATCGCCCACAACACCGAATGTAAAAACATCAGCTCCCAAGCTTTTTAAATTTGCATAAACATTCGCAGCCCCGCCTAATTTTTTATCTTCTTTAAGAGTTTTAGCTACCAAAACAGGGGCTTCAGGGCTGATACGCGAACAATCACACCAAGTGTAATTATCCACCATAAAATCCCCTATAATCAAAATTTTAGGTTTTTGCTGGCTTAAAAACTCAAGCATTTACTTCCTTTTCAAAAAGTCTTTTTATCTCATCTAAATAATCTTTTATACCCTCTTCAAGACTAAATTTTGGCTGATAATCCCAAGCTTGTTCTAGTTTTGCTTCAGTATGGAATTGATAAGATTTTACATAAGGATTTGGGATATATTCACAAGGCAAATCAGTCTTTAACTCTTTTTGCAAAATATCAACTATATCTTGAAAAGTCCTTGCTTTACCACTGCCTACATTATAAACTCCACATTTTGAGTCAAGGGCGATTAAATTGGCACTAATAACATCTTTGATATAGGTAAAATCTCTATAAATTTTATCACTTCCTTCAAATAAGCGTGGATTTTTACCCGCTAAAATTTGATGTCCAAATTGCAAAACCATAGAAGCGGTTTTGTTTTTATAAAATTCGCCTTTTCCATAAACATTAAAATATCTAAGTCCTATCAAATGAGCTTTATCGTAGTATTTTTTCGCCAACTTATCCATCATCAATTTTGAAAAAGCATAAGGATTTTTTGGTTCTTCATCTTTACCTACAGTTTGCGGACTTTTTGCATCACCATAAACCGAAGCTGAGCTTGCATAAATAAGCTTTGCATTAAGATCTATGCTAAGTTCTATAAAATCTTTAAAAGTATTTAAATTGGTTTGTAAAACCTTAGTTTGATCAAAAACCGTAGTGTCTGAAATTGCTGCTTGATGAAAAATAATCTCTGGCTTAAAATCTTCAATCTTTTTTAAAACTTTTTCATCATTAATATCACCTACAAAAAGCTCTCCATCAAATTCAAGCAAATTTTTAAAATGCCCAAAACTTTGTAAATTTCCATTTTCAAAAGTCGCACTACTACGCATTTTATCGATGATTAAAATTTCATGTTTTTCTTGCAAATTTAAAGCCAGTTGTGAACCTATAAATCCTGCACCACCTGTAATTGCTATTTTCATTTAAATGTCCTTTTCTTTAAAAAAGCTCAAAATTTCTTTTAAATTTTTGCATTGCTTAAAAAAATCGCCTTCTTTTTTTTCTTCATTTACTAAAATCAAAGTACCAATATCAGCATTTAATCCTGCTTGCATATCGCTTAGATTATCTCCGATAAAGATAGAATTTTTCATATCCAAATCAAACTCATCTTTTGCTTTTAAAAGCATTCCTGCTTTAGGTTTGCGACACTCACAACCTTCTAAATGCGGACAATGATAAATTTTATCAATTTTTATATCTTGTTTGACAAATTCTTTAAGCATGTAATCACAAAGCTTTAAAAAATCACTTTCCTTGTAATATCCTCTTGCAATGCCTGATTGGTTTGTCGCTATAAAAAGCAAATAATTTTTAGCTAAAAAATATCTACAAAGTTCAAAAATTCCATTACAAAATTCGAAATCTTCTATTTTATAGACATATTTTTTATCTATATTAATCACACCGTCTCTATCTAAAAATAATGCTTTTGTTTTCATAAAAACATTATAATATAGCTTTTTTAAAAAGAAAATAAACATTATCTTTAATTTCTTAAGATTTTTATAAAAATAAAGATATATAATACCTAGCAATCTAATTTTTACTAAGGAGAAAACAAATGAAAAAATTATTAGTAGTTTCTGCTTTGGCATGTATTGGCGTTTCTGCTTTTGCTGCAGATGGTGCTACACTTTTTAAAAAATGTGCAGTATGCCATGGTGCAAATGCTGACAAAGTTTACTTAAACAAAGTTCCAGCCTTAAAAACTCTTTCTTCTGCTGAAAGACTTCAATACATGAAAGAATATTCAGAAGGCAAAAGAAATGCTTATGGTCAAGGTGCGATCATGAAACTTAACCTTAAAGGTTTAACTGAAGAAGATTTTAAAGCTATTGAAGCTCATATTGAAACTTTAAAATAATTTCTTAAAAAGGCTTTCCTTTTTAAGAAAGCCTTTTTTTATCCAAAGCTTCTTTTTTACGCCTTTCTAATTCTATAGCATCACGCAAAGAATCCTCATCGTCATTTAAAGTAGTAAATTTATAATCATCATCAAACTGCTTATTTTTAATCCCCCAAAGCAAAGTTGCCAAAATGATAAAAAACGCTAAGATAGACACCCCTATCATCATCATGATTATACTATTCATTCTTTGATCCTTAAAGCATTTAAAACGACTATTATACTACTAAAAGACATAGAAATAGCAGCGAACAAAGGATTAATCATGCCCAAAAAAGCCAAAGGTATGGTACAAGCATTATAAAACAAAGAAAAAGCAAGATTTTGCTTGATAATTTTAAAGGTGTTTTTAGATAATTTTATGGCTTTTTTTAAAGAAAGCAAGTCATTTTTCAAAAGTAAAACATCACTACTTTCTATAGCTAGATCACTTCCTTCTCTTAAAGTCATCGAAACACTTGCGTATTTTAAAGCTAGAGCGTCATTTACCCCATCGCCTACAAATAAAACTTTGTAATTTTTGCTTAAATTTTCTATAGTTTTCATTTTATCTTCAGGCAAACAAGAAGCTTGATAATTTTGAATTTCTAACTTTTTAGCGATTTTTTCCACTGCTTTTTGATGATCGCCACTTAGTATCATTAATTCTTTCTTTTCTTTTTTAAGATAAGCAATAAGCTCTTTTGCACCTTCTCTTAAAACACTATCAAACTCAAAAAAAGCTAAAATTTTACCTTCCTTAGCAAAAATAAAATGCGTATTATCAAATTCTTTAGTTACAATACCCTTTTCTTGCAAAAATTTAGAACTTCCACCTAAAAGCAACTCTTCATTTAACTCAGCACTTAAACCTTTAGCTTGAATACTCGAATGCTTTTTAAAATCTAAATTTAAATCCTTAGCTCCTTTTTGCTTTAAATATGACGCAATATTTTGAGAGATAGGGTGTTTAGAAAGTTTTACAAAATTATAAAGCTCATTTAAATCAAGCGCTTTATCCAAAAAAACCTCTTTAAGTTCAAGCTCTATTTTAGTCAAAATACCTGTTTTATCAAACATCACACAATCACATTTGCTTAAATCTTCTATCACGCTAGAACTTTTAAACAAAATATGCTTTTTTAAAGCCCTACCTAAGGCCACAAGATTGCTCACTGGTGTTGCTAAAGCCAAAGCACAAGGACAAGCGATAATCAAAACCGCAATCGCATTGACTAAAGAAATTTCAAAACTCGCTTCCTTGTAAAAAAACCAAAAAGCAAAACAAATAAAAGCAATCAATAAAACCGTTCTAGAAAAATAAGCCGAAAGACTATTGACCAAACTTTCAAGTTTTGCTTTTTTAGAACTTGCAAGTTCTAAAAGCTGAATAATTTGACTGAGTTTTGAATCTTTGTAAAGCTTTGTTGCTTCATACTCCACACTTCCATCAAGCACTATACAAGCTGAAAAAATTTCATCTTCTTTTTGTATGAGTTTTGGGATATTTTCTCC
This sequence comes from Campylobacter sp. US53, assembly GCF_004378995.1. NCBI lineage: Bacteria > Pseudomonadati > Campylobacterota > Epsilonproteobacteria > Campylobacterales > Campylobacteraceae > Campylobacter > Campylobacter sp. US53. The sequence goes on from NZ_RYYH01000001.1 coordinate 172,976, forward strand.
ATTTAAAGAAGAAGTATCCACACTCATTTCACCACTTTTACAAATCCCATCGATTAAAATTTTATCTCCAGTTTTAAGTAAAATTCTATCTCCCAAACAAACCTTTTGCACTTCTTTAGGAACAAATTCTTTACCATTGAAAACTAAAACTTCATTTTGTAAAAAATCATTAAGCCCATCTATAGTATCTAAAGCACGCTTTTTACTAAACATCTCAAGATATTTACCTATAAACACAAAGCAAATTATCATCGCCACGGAGTCAAAATACACCTCCCCTACCCTAAAAAACATAGCCCATAAAGAATAAACATAAGCCAAACTCGCTCCGCTAATTACCAATACATCCATATTTAAACTATGCATTTTTAAAGTTTTAAAAGCGCTTTTATAAAAATGAGATCCCGTATAAAAAAGCACAGGAGAACAAAGGATAAATTCAGCAAAATTTAAAATATCCTTAGTATCCTTATCCATACCGCTAAAAAGTCCTGCGTATTTTGCCACTGCTATCCACATGATATTCATCACACAAGCTATAGCCACAACAAGCTTAGAATAAAATTCCCTTTTTAGTAAATCCGCTTTTTTTGAAGCCTTGCTCGCATCATAAGCACTCGCTTTATAACCTATGCTTTCAATAAGTCTTAAAATTTGCACCAAAGAAATACTTTGCTCATCAAAAACAATGCGTGCTTTATGGCTTAAATGATTGATATCAAGTTCTAAAATTCCTTCTTGCTTGGTTAAAATTTTCTCATTAAGCCACACACAAGCTGCACATTCTATACCATGTATCATAAGATAAATTTCACTAAATCCTTCTTTGGTTTTAGTGATAAACTCATCATAATTTTTCATTTCATTTTGAAAATTTACAGGGCTTAAGGTTTGATTTCCAAGCTTTTCATAAAACTCATCTAGTCCACTTTCATGTAAAATTTCCCAAACGCTCTCACAACCCTTACAACAAAAAAATTTACCCTTATACTCTATCATTTGAGCCTGTTTATAATCAAGTTTACAATGTTCACATTTCATAATCATTCTTTAAAAAAATATTTTTTATAATTATAAACAAAATTTGACAAAAAGTGCATTTTTTTACTAAAATCACATTTTACAAAAATTATTCTGCTAAATCTTACGAGGACTTATGGAAAAAGAAAAAAAACAACATCAAAGAACCCACGTTCCAGTGGAAGGTTATAAAATCGAAGAATTAAAATTATTAGATCTAGAAAATCTAGTTAAAATCGCTAATGAATGTGAAATCGAAAATCCAAGAGAATTTCGCCGCCAAGAACTTATTTTTGAAATTTTAAAAGCACAAACAAAAAAAGGCGGTTTCATACTTTTTACAGGGATTTTAGAAATTTCTTCTGAAGGTTATGGCTTTTTAAGAGGCATGGACTCTAATCTTAGCGATAGTGTTAATGACGCTTATGTTTCAAATTCACAAATTAGAAAATTTGCTCTGCGTGTAGGCGACATCGTTACAGGACAGGTAAGAGAACCAAAAGATCAAGAAAAATACTACGCTCTTTTAAAAATCGAAGCGATCAATTATCTACCTTTGCAAGAAGCCAAAGAAAGACCTTTATTTGATAACTTAACCCCTATTTTTCCAACAGAAAAAATCAAACTCGAATACGATGCTATGAAGCTTACGGGTCGTGTTTTGGATCTTTTTACTCCTATAGGAAAAGGACAACGCGGACTCATCGTTGCTCCACCACGCACAGGTAAAACAGAGCTTATGAAAGAACTTGCTGCTGCTATTGCAAAAAACCACCCAGAAATGCATTTAATCGTGCTTTTAGTCGATGAAAGACCTGAAGAAGTTACCGATATGCAAAGATGTGTAAAAGGTGAAGTTTTTAGTTCTACTTTTGATTTACCTGCTTATAATCACGTGCGTGTAGCTGAACTCGTGATAGAAAAAGCCAAAAGAATGGTAGAAACAGGAAAAGATGTTATTATCTTACTTGATAGCATCACAAGACTGGCGCGTGCTTATAACACCGCAACTCCAAGCAGCGGAAAAGTCCTAAGCGGTGGGGTAGATGCTAATGCCCTACATAAACCAAAACGCTTCTTTGGCGCAGCTAGAAATATAGAAAATGGAGGCTCTTTAACCATAGTTGCTACAGCTTTAATTGATACAGGTTCAAGAATGGATGATGTAATTTTTGAAGAATTTAAAGGTACAGGAAATAGCGAAATAGTTCTTGATAGAAATATCGCCGATAGAAGAATTTATCCTGCAATTAATATCATCAAATCAGGAACAAGAAAAGAAGAATTACTCCAAGGCGTAGCAAATCTTCAAAAAATTTGGGCAATCCGTTCAGCAATTTCTCAAATGGATGATGTTGAGGCGTTGAAATTTTTATATTCTAAAATGCTTAAAACCAAAGACAATGTAGAACTTTTATCTATAATGAACGAGTAGAAAATGCTTCAAGCTTTAGCGATTAAATACAGACCAAAAACCTTTGATGAACTCATAGGACAAAAAACAGTTAGCGTAAGTTTAAAATACGCTCTAAATCATAATCGCTTAGCTCATGCTTATCTTTTTTCAGGACTTAGAGGAAGTGGAAAAACTTCAAGTGCTAGAATTTTTTCTCGTGCTTTAGTTTGCGAACAAGGGCCAAGTGATACTCCATGTGGTACTTGCAAACACTGTCTTGCAGCACTTGAAGGCAAACATATAGACATTATAGAAATGGATGCTGCAAGCAACCGTGGACTTGAAGACATACAAACCTTAATCGAACAAACCAAATACACCCCTTCTATGGCAAGATTTAAAATTTTCATCATCGATGAAGTGCATATGCTTACCCAACAGGCTGCAAATGCGCTTTTAAAAACCTTAGAAGAACCACCAAACTATGTTAAATTTATACTTGCAACCACAGATCCTTTAAAACTTCCAGCTACTGTGCTTTCAAGAACGCAACATTTTCGTTTTAAACAAATTCCACAAAGTGAAATTTTAAATCATCTTAAAGAAATTTTACTTAAAGAAAATGTTAAATTTGAAGAAGAAGCTTTAAAATTTATAGCAAGAAGTGGCAACGGATCTTTAAGAGATACTTTAACCTTGCTTGACCAAGCTATTATTTTTTGTCAAAATGAAATCAGCATTAGTAAAATTACAGATATGCTAGGCTTTTTAGATCCTCAAAAAATCAAAGCCTTTTATCAGGCTATTTTAACAAAAGACAAAGAAAAAGTTTTTGCATATTTGGAAGAATTACAAGACTATGAAGCCTCAAGCGTGATTGATGAAATGCTTTTTTATTTAAAAGAAAGCTTTTTTGCAAAAAGTACAGAATTTTCTACTTTAATTTATGAAAGATTTTTCCGTATTTTATCAAAAGCTAAAAATATGCTTTGTGATGATGATGGCTTTACACTTTGTGTTATGGCTTTTATGATGATGGAAGCAAGTCATTTAAAAGAAATTGACGCACAAATCCAAGAAATCAAACAAGAAAATACAACAAATATTACACCTAGGATCACACCTGCTCCTATCATACCTAATCTTGAGAAAAAAATAGAAAAAAATGCTTATGAAATCTTGCTTGATAGTATTTATGATAGGGATTTTGATCTTGCAGAATGCTTTAAACAAAGCACAAAATTTATTAGTTTTGAAAACAATACCTTAAATATAAGCTCAAACGCACAAGGACAAAATCGCGACACACTCAATAAAGGTTTTAAACTCATACAAGAACTTTTTAAAGCTAAATTTGGAGAAAATGCTAAAATTAATGTGCAAAAAGCACTAACAATTGATGAAAATAAGCTTCAATCCTTAACTCAAGAATTACCAAACAATGAAAATAAAAACATAGATATTCAAAGTTCTATTAATATGCTTAAAGAAGGGGCCAAAAAATTTGACCCACAAGAAGATCTTAAAGAGGCTCTTAAAGATTGTTTTGGAGAGCCTAGTATAGAAAATTAATCATCATTTTTAAGAGAGATGAAAATCAAAGCTAAAAACATATAAGTTACCAATCTTGTAGCATCAGGTAAACCGTTCCAAACATTACTCATCCACATTTCAAACCATTCTGCAGCAACTACTTGGAAGGCAAACCATAAAATACAACAACAAATTAAAGAAATAATCCCAAAAATCTTAACATTATGAAAGTTTTGAACATCTAAATTTCTAGCTTTAAACATATCATAAGCACCTTTTTAGAGCTGTTAAGGCAATAAAAGTTCAAAAAGAATAATTGCTATATAGCTTATATGATGAATCACAGGAAAAGTAATAGCCCTATAAACATAGCATTACCTAAATAAATCAGGCTTTGTATCCATACTCATCACATGCGAAACAAATTGGAAATTAGAATTGTAATCTATCACATTTCCAAAAACCACTATACCTGCTAACGATGCAAAATAATTTTTGAAAATCAAATCATTTTACTTATGCAAAAACATTTTTATTACATTTATACCATTTTAATAATATATTATTAATAAAAATTAAATTTTTAAATTCTTTTAAGTCTTAAAGAATTAAGCACCACGGTAACAGAGCTAAAACACATTGCAAGTGCTGCTATATGAGGACTTAAAGTGATAAAAGGCACAAATCCTGCTGCGATAGGAATGCAAAATATATTATATATAAAAGCCCAAAAAAGATTTAGCTTAATAATACTGCGTGTTTTTTTAGCAAGTTTAAAACATTTAAAAATCGCTGATAAATCATCCTTTATCAAGATAAAATCTCCTGTTTTTTTTGCAAGCTCATTTGCCTTTGAAAAACTCATACTCACGCTTGCAGCAGATAAAGCCGCCGCATCATTGATCCCATCTCCTACAAAAAGAGTTTTTTTAAATTTTTGAATGATTTGTAGTTTTTCTTCACTCTTAAGTTGAGCGTGAAATTCATCTATTTGTAATTCTTTGGCTATTTTTTCTACATTTTCTATATGATCACCACTTAAAATAAAAGTTTTAAGATTTTGCCCTTTTAAATTTAACACAAGCTCTTTAGCCCCATCTTTTAAAGCATTGCTTAATAAAACACTGCCTAAACACTTTTTATTCTTAGCAAAATACACCCTAACATATTCTTTAAAAGAATCAAAAAAGATATCGCTTTCTTTTGTGTCAACTTCATTTTCGTGCAAAAACTCCGCACTACCTACAAGATAAATATCATTATCTTCTTTGTATTTTATGCCAGAACCCACAATCACTCTTCCTTCACCCTTTAAATCAAAAATTTGATCTTTATGTAAAGCCTTGGCTATAGGATGAGAGCTTAAACTTTCAATTTGACACAATTTATCAAAATCATCTTTAGAAAGATTGTGTTTAAAAATACTCAAATTTTCCTTTGTTAATGTACCTGTTTTATCAAAAAAAGCATACTTAACCAAGGCTAATTTTTCCAAAGCAGCAGGATTTTTAATAAGAATGAAATTTTTTGCCGCATTTGAACTTGCCACAACCAAAGCTATAGGCGTTGCAAGACCTAAAGCGCAAGGACAAGAAATCAAAAGCACAGCACAAGCGTGCAAAAAAGCTGTATTTAAATCTGCTTTTACCACCCAAAAAACAAAAACTAAAAAAGCAAAAAATATTATACCCCCTACAAAGTATTTAGAAATTTGATCTGCTAAATTTGCCAAAGGACTTTTGATATTTCCTGCTTCAAAAACTAGATTTTTGATTTGTTCTAAAGTACTATCCATAGCCTTTTTATTTGCTTTAATCCTTAAAACACCATTTAAAACCACTGCTCCTGCTTGAACTTCATCGCCTTCTTTTTTTAAAACAGGCAAAAACTCCCCATTTAAAAAACTCATATCAAGCTCTGCGCTTCCTAAAAGCACCACTCCATCTGCAACAATGCTTTCTCCTTCTTTTACCAAAAGCACATCGCCACTTTTGACAAAAGAACTTGGAATTTCTTTAATACTTTCATCTTCAAGCAAAATTTTTGTCTTTTTTGTGTCTATATTTTCTAAAATTCTTTGATAATCTTGTGCCTTAAATTTAGCCTTACTTTCAAGATATTTTCCTAAAAGCACAAAGGAAATAATCATCATTGCACCACTAAAATACAAATCTTCTTCTTTAAAAATTTGCAAATACACTAAAAAAGAATACACAAAAGCACTCAAAGTCCCCAAAGCTACAAGGGTATTCATATCTAAATTTTTGCTTTTAAGGCCTAAAAAAGCATGAGAAAAAAAGTCTCTCCCGCAATAAAATATCCCAAAAAAACTCAAAGCCATTTGGATATTTTGCGAAAAAGAACTTTTAACAAACATTTCAAAATACATAATAATCACACTCAAAACTATACTTAAAAGCAAATTTTTTCTTAACTCTAAGTGTTTTTTTGCCTTGTATGCGTTCAAGCTTTGTTCATCTTCTAAAATTTCAAAGCCTAAATTCTTAATTTTTGCGATGATATCTTTGCGTTTTTCTTGATTTTCAAGTAAAAAAACCCCGCTAGAATTCACATAAGAAACGCTAGCATCTTTAACACCATCAATTTTTTTACAAGATCTTTCTATGGCATTAGAACAATTAACGCAAGTCATTTTACCTATTTTTATACGCAATTCTTCCATTATAAACGCTCCACAATCTCAAAACCTAAATCTTGAAATTCTTTTGTAAAATTTGATACTTGATTTTCTTCTAAATTTAAACTTAAAATTTTTTGCTCCAAATCCACTTCTATATTTCCAAATTCATCTTCAAGGGAATTTTTAATCAAATTTACACAATTCATGCAATTAACATTTTTTACTTTAAATTTCATTTTCACTCCTTATAGGTTGTATAGTAATGTGTCCGATTTCAAATTCATGTAGTAATTTATGGGATAAATCCTGAGATAGTTTTTCAAATTCCTTTAGATCACAAACTTTCACTTTTAAATGCATAGAAGCTACTAGCATTTTATTGGTAATTTGAGTAATATGCAAATCCACCACCTCATCCACACTAGGATTTAAAAGCAAAACTTGTTTTACTTTTTCTATATCCACAGGAGAACTTTCAAGCAAGACATTAGCGCTTTGTTTAAGCAAGATAATCGCCCATCTTAAAAGCAAGATTGATAATACAATAGCTAAAATCGTATCTATATAAACAATACCACTAAAATACACCACTATCCCACCTATAATAACCGCTAAAGAACCCAATAAATCGCTCATCATATGTAAAAAAGCGGATTTCATATTGACATTTTCTAAATTTGCACCCTTAAACATCATCAAAGCATTAACCCCGTTTACCAAAAAGCCCAAAATAGCTACAATTATCATGGTTTTAGCGTCAATTTCTTTTGGATTAATAAATTTTTCTATAGCCTCATAAATGATAAATAAAGCCGATAAAATAATGGTTAAAGCATTGATAAAAGCCACTAAAACTTCAAGACGAAAATACCCAAAGGTCTTTTGATGATCTTGCCATTTTTCTACAGCAATAATGGCTAAAAAACTAAGAGCTAAGGCAAAAACATCAGAAAACATATGCAAAGTATCGCTTAAAAGTGCCAAAGAATTTGAAAGGATTGAATAAATAAATTGCACAAGCATCATAGAAAAAGTCATTAAAAGAGAAATTTTTAAAATCTTTTTATCCATACTCCTTGCATCAGCATGGGAATGATGATGTTCATGAGAATGTTCTTCGTGATTATGATGACAAGATTTGTTAGCTAAAGGCTCGTGTGATAAAAATTTATACATCTTATATCCTTTTTGCTTGACATTTTAAGATATTAAGTTAAAAAGGATATAAATTTTTGTTATTTTTATAAAAATTAAAAGTCAAAAAGCTCGCCTAGCCAACTTTCTTTCTTTTTCTTTTTATAGTAATCATTGTGCTGATGATAAGCTGAGTCATTATATCTTGACTCTTGTCTTGGAGCTTGGTTAAAATTTGCTGTATTAGGGACACTGCGTTCTATGATTTTGTCAAGTTCTCCACGATCAAGCCAAACGCCACGACACTTTGGACAATAATCAATCTCAACTCCACTTCTATCACTCATAATCAAATCTACATTACAAACTGGACATAACATACAATACCTTTTTTTTAAATTTTTGATTTAAAATTATAAAAAGAAATATTAAACAATTTTACAACAAGTTTTAATGTTTTTTTGCATGTCTAGTCATCATAAAACTTTGTTCAAAAAATATAAGCAAAGTAACACTCACTCCTATAGCTAGAGCCAAAGTCACAGAAACGGTTGTAAAAAAATAATCAAAAAATTGAACCAAAAATTCAGACTTAGCCTTCAAATCATCACTGCGTATAAAAGAAATAAGATACAAAATCGCTTTATAAGCATAAATTCCAGGTATCATAGGAATAAGAGCAGGAAAAGCGATAATTTCAGCAGGGGTTTTGATGATTTTTGCTAAAGCAATTCCTAAACATCCTATGCAAAATGAGGCAACAAAAGTTGCGATTGCTAAAGTTTGAAAATGAAAATATTCCACCAAAGTAAAACGAAGCCCATGTGCAATTGCCGCTAAAAGAGCAGATAAAATAAGGGTTTTTAAAGGTGGATTGCAAGCATAAGCAAAGCCAAATCCCGCCACAGCAGCAAAAAACATATCTCTTAAAATAAATTCAATCATCTTAAAATCCCAAAATCTGAAATACTAAGCGTCATGTAAATTCCAAGTGCTATACAACAAATCAAAATAGCCACGCTGATAATACGACTAAACCCCATTAAAATATGATCTTTTAATATATCAATCACAGAATTTATAAAAAATACCCCTGGTATAAGATACAAGATACTAGAACCCAAAGCCACATCAGAGGTATTGGTATATCCCATATCCAGTCCAAAAAATACAAACCACGATGAGACAAAAGAACAAAGGATGTATTGAATTCTTAAATCAATCTTTGCTTTAGTTAAAATATATCTTAACAACAATCCCACAAAAGTTGCAAAAAACACTAAATTTCCAGCGCCAAAATCACCACCAAAAAGCCTACAAAAAGCCGAATTTGCCATAGAAACAAATAAAAGATTAAGCAAATAAGAATGCTTTTTTTGTTGAGAAATTTGCTCAAAAACGACTTTTGCTTTTTCAAGATCGTATTTGTGATCATATATAGCCCAGCTTAAAGCACTTAAATCAAAAATAAGCTTAAAATTAACATGGGCATGATGATTGGGTATAACATAAGTTCTTTGAATGGAGTTATCATCTATATCTACAATATTTAAAGTAATATGATGAAAAAAGAAATTGATATTGATCTCATAGCCATAAACCTCGGCTATTCTTCCTACGCATTTTGCTACCCTAGCTGTATAAGTTCCAGCGCTTAATAAAGTTTTAGTATATACGATTAAAAAATTAGTTAATCTTTGTATATCAGGTTTTTCCATATTTTAATCATCTTTAACTTGAATTTATTATAATTATAGCAAATTTGAAAATAATAAAGAAAAAATATTTACAATTTAAATCATTTACTAAAAGGCTTTTTGATTTTGATATAAATTAAGCTTGCGAAAATCACAAAAATAATTATAATGATTAAAATTTGAGTTAAATAAGTTTTAATCAACTCTTCATTTTGTCCTATATAATAACCCAAAAATACAAGTATAGCCACCCAAATAGCACTACCAAGCGCAGTAAAAAGTATAAAATTTACAAGTTTCATTTTTACCAAACCTGCGGGCATAGAGATGTACTGACGAATTCCTGGTAAAAGACGACAAGTAAAGGTTGAAAATTCCCCATGTTTGTTAAAAAATTCTTCAAATTTAGCAAATTTGGCTTCATTTATACCAAAATACTTACCCCATTTTAATACAAAATTTTTACCCCAAAAAAAGCAAATATAATAATTAATCAAAGCCCCTAAAACAGAACCTAAAGTCCCACTAAGTATACAAAAAGTAATATCAAGTTCACCTTTATGTGCTAAATATCCAGCAGGTATCATAACAACTTCACTTGGAAAAGGTATAAAACAACTCTCTAGGGTCATTAAGATAATAATACCCAAATACCCCCAAGCACTAGCCGTCTCAACAATAAAAGAAATGGTTTCTTGCATATTAGCCTTATTTGAAGAAAATTTTAAAAAATTGTAGCTAAAAAATTAAACAGTAAAAAGCGGTTTTACACCGCTTTTTTTATTTACCTGCAACTGAAACTTGATTTGGATTGTCTGCTGCACGAGCGATCATGCACTCTTTTAAAACAGCAGCATCAGCTGGATCGCTAACTTTTTTACTAATCCAGCGTTCAACTTGTTTCATTGTTTTTGACTCTGGCTCTGGAGCTTCGTATTTTGCCATCAAACTTGCACAATCAGCCAAAGCAATGATAGGTAATAAACTTGCAAAAAGTATTTTTCTCATCTTTTGCTCCTTAGAATTTTACATTATACATTAACATGATATTATCAGCTCTTGCTTTATCTTTTTTCGCTCCACCAAATGGTAAGCCACGATTTCCCCATTTATTTTGGATATTGGTATAGCTTAAGCGCAAGAATTGATATCTATCAAGTTGATAAATCACATAAACATCGTGAGCCGTTCCTCTTGTCATTCTTATATTAAGTGGATCATTGATACTTGGACGGCTCATAGTATACCAGTATCTACTTCCCCAGAAGAACTCATACCCTACTTTTAAAGCCTTGGTAAAATCATAGCGTCCACCTACATGTACCGCATAGCCATCTTCTTCATTAAACTTGCCATCGCCATAACCTTGTTTTTGAAGAATTCCACTTAATGTCGAACTTAATTGATTGTTATTTCCATGAGAATAACCCAAGGAGATGAAATAGTTGAAATTTGTCCCAAAAGCTTTGTAATTTTCAAAATGAAGATTTGCTATAGTTAAATCTCCTAAATTTACTACACCATCATCATCAAGAATAGTAGTAGTACCATTATTAGGTAAACCAATTGGACCATTGTTAAGTGGTAAAGCAAAATCGCTTAAATATGCAATATTAAATAATATTAAATTATCTCCCATGCCTTCTATAGGAAGCTCTCCTTCTACTGCAGCATAATAAAGATTTGCATCAGCATCTTTTTGATCGCTCATCCAGTCTCTTACCTTGCCTTCTTCATCCCATTGATAAGTTTTACCATAAGCTGCACGGATAGCTACCTTATGATCTTGCAAACTTTCAGGCTTATAAGTGATCACCGCTGCATCACCTAGAGCATTGATTGCTAAGGCTGGATAAGTGGATTGTCTTAAAGCATTGTTTCTAAGATTACTTCCTGGACCATCGGTTCCTGGTTGTCTTCCTACAGTCGCAATCCACTCAGGTGTGATATAGTAGTCAAGATAAGCCCTATCTACATAAAGTACAGGTCCACTTGTTCTTGTGTTTCTTCCTGCATCTAAGTCATAAGGAGTACCACTCCAACCCATTTGAGACCAGTTTTTAGCCATAGATAAACGACCATAGAATTTGGTTTTATCATTAATATCAGCATTCATATTTAAATGAAGCTCATTCATCCATTTGTTGTTAGCACTATAATCTTGTCCGCTAACTTTATAGTTTGTATTTGAAACCGCTGTTGAAAACTCAAGACCAAATTTAACCTTGCTTAAAGCAGCTTGAAATTCTGTTTCATCAGCTCTATCATTAAGATCGGCAAGTTCAGCTTTTACAGCTTCATTTTGCTTAGCTTGAGCTTCTCTTTCTTTTCTGATTTGTGCAAGTTCGGCTTGAATTTGCGCAAGCTGTTTTTGAAGCTTGGTTATCTCATCATCTGCATTTTTAGCAAAAAGTGAAGATGAAAGAAGACAAGCACTTAAAATAAGTGAAAACTTAGTTTTCATAATCATAACTCCTTGTAATTTTGTTACATTTAACTGAAATAAAATTATAATTATAGAAAAAAAAGCTTTAAAAAAAATTATGTGTTAATTATTTTTAGCTAGTCAAACTTATGGACTAGCTTTGTAAATTATAGTTTCAAAAAAGTTTTAAAATTTTAAATTTTATCGCAAATTTTTATATCTAGAATTTTATCTCCTTGGCGTATAGAGTCTAAAACTTCTAAACTTTCCTTATCTTTTGGATCAATTTGCCCAAAAACAGTATGAACTCCATCTAAATGAGCTTGAGGGCTGTGACAAATAAAAAATTGAGAGCCACCCGTATCGCGTCCTGCGTGTGCCATAGATAAAGTTCCACGCTCATGTTTATGTTCTTGATCATCACATTCACAAATGATTTCATATCCAGGTCCACCTATACCATTGCCGTGCGGACAACCTCCTTGTATAACAAAATTTGGGATCACACGATGAAAATTTAAATCTTTATAAAATCCTTCATTAGCCAAAGTAGCAAAATTACAAACCGTTTGTGGAGCCTCATCGCCAAAAAGTTTTAGTTTCATTGTGCCTTTTTCAGTTTCTATGAGAGCAAATTTGTATTCATTTACTTTGCTTGTGTCAATTGTTTTTATCATTATTTCTCCTTAATCTATATTTGTATAAACAGCTTGAACATCATCATCATCATCTAACTTATCTAAAAGTTTTTCTATATCGCTAAGCTGTTCTTCGCTAAAGCTTACAGGATTGTTTGGTATGTATTCAAGTCCTGCTTTTTTAAGAACTAAACCCTTAGCTTCTATAGCAGAGCTTAGCTCACCAAAGGCAGTATAATTACCGCTAATTACCAACTCTTCTTCATTTTGTTCTAATTCTTCAAGCCCTGCATCGATCAAATCAAGTTCTAATTCTTCTAAATCTCCTGCAAATTTTTCAAGATGAAAAACCGCTTTTCTAGTAAACATAAAGCCTAAAGATCCATTTTGTAAAACTTCTCCACCATTCTTGCTAAAAATAGCTTTAACATTAGCCACGGTGCGTGTAGGGTTATCGCTCATACATTCAACTATAACTAAAGCTCCATGTGCAGCTTTTCCTTCATAATGAATGTTTTTAATATCTACACCATCTTTTCCACTTGCACGCTTAATAGCTGCATCTATATTATCTTTTGGCATATTATTTGCTTTTGCTGTAGCTATGGCACTTCTTAATTTTGGATTCATATCAGGATCAGCGCCACCTTCTTTAGCGGCTACTTGTATGGCTTTAGCAAGCTTAGGAAAAAGCTTGCTCATTTTATCCCATCTAGCCTCTTTAGAAGCTCTTCGGTATTCAAATGCTCGTCCCATAAATTCTCACTTTCTTTAAAGATTTTCAAACTTAAAAGTATAAACTAAAAAGGCTAATTAAAGCTTTAAATGGTATGATTTTACCATTTATTTTAGGAGAAGTTTTTGAATATCGCAAAAAAAGAACTTTTTGTTGCTTGGTTTTTCTTGATTGCTGCTATTGTATTTGAAGTTTTAGGCACTAGTTTTTTAAAAATGGAAAATCAAATTTTAGGCTATATATTCATGGCTTTATTTATAGCTTTTTCTTATTTTTTTATGGGTAAAGCGATTAAAAAAATTCAAATAGGCATAGCCTATGCTGTATGGGAACTTTTAGGGATTATCCTTATACTTTTAGTTTCTTTTATAGTTTTTAAAGAGAGTTTAACCTTAACTCAAATTCTAGGCATTATTCTTTCTATCATTGGAATTATCATGATTAACATAGGCGAGGTTAAAGAATAATGTATATTTTTATCATTATTCTATCGGCATTGTTAGATATCGTAGCAAATTTATTACTAAAAAAATCAGATGGTTTTAAGCATAAAATTTGGGGCTTGGCTGCTATTATCAATGCTATACTTGCTTTTTTTCTACTTTCTTTTTCTTTAAAATATGTTCCTTTAAGCATAGCTTACTCAACTTGGGGTGCTATAGGCATCATAGGAACTTGTCTTGGTGGATGGATTTTATATAAAGAAAAATTAAACAAAATAGGAATTTTAGGTATCATTATCGTAATAATAGCAGTATTTTTGCTAAATTATTAAAACAGCAAAATGCTGTTTTAATGTTCCATTTTGTTTTTCGCTTCAATACCCATTAAAGAAAATGCAGTTTTAATACTAAGAGCAACTAAAGAAAATAATTTCAGTAAATCATTTTCATTTGCAGAGCCTACAACTTTATTTTCATTGTAGAATTTATGAAAATTTGCAGCTAAATTTTTAAGATAATCAGGAATTTTTTGCAAAGCTCTAGCCTCAAAAGCATCGTTTAAAATAGCCTTTAAATTCAAAGCTTCAAAAAGCAAATTTACGCCATCTTGATTTAAACTTTGCAAATCAGCTTTCATTACATCATCGATTTTTTTACCAGCTTTAGCAAATACTTGATGAATTCTAGCGTGTGCGTAGTTGATATAATATACAGGATTAGAGCTATCTTCTTTTTGCAAATCACTAATATCAAATTCCAAATGAGTATCACACTTTTTACTCAAAAAGATATAACGCAAAGCATCACTTCCTATCTCATCAACTACATCGCTCATCAAGATAAAATTTCCTGCTCTTTTACTCATTTTATAAGGCTCTCCATCTTTAAGCAAGGAAACCATTTGTGCTAAAATAATCTCAAGATTATTAGAGTCAAATCCCAAAAACTCCATCGCAGCTTTCATTCTAGGGATATAACCATGATGATCTGCTCCCCAGATATTAATACACTTTCCATAACCACGACTCATTTTATCTTTATGATAAACAATATCTGCTGCCAAATAAGTCCCGCGTCCATCTTCACGGATAATTACACGATCTTTTTCGTCGCCTTTTTGCGAAGAAGCAAGCCAAATTTTACCTTCTTGCTCATAAATTCCTTTATGCTCTTTTAAAGATTCTAAAGTTATATTTAAAGCATCATAATACGATCTTTCGCTTACATAGCTGTCAATTTTTATCTTTGCTTGTTCTAAATTTTGTTTAATCAAAACAAGCATTTTATCTTTTGCCCAATCAGCCAAACTAGGGATATTTTCTTCGCTAAAAAATTCTTTACCAAATTTTTCAAAAGCTTCTTTTGCCAAATCCGCTATATATTCGCCTTTGTAATATTGCTCTGGATATTCAACATTTTCATGAAGTGTATTTTCTTTCACACTTAGTAAAATAGAAAGCCCTAGTAAATAAATTTGATTACCCGCATCATTGACATAGTATTCTGTATCGAATTTATAGCCCAAATGTCTTGCAAGTCTTGTTAAGGTGTCTCCAAAAACAGCGCCTCTTGCATGTCCTATGTGTAAAGGCCCGGTAGGATTTGCACTCACATATTCAAGCAAAAAACTTTCTTGTTTTTTTTCTCCTTTAGTAAAATCATTTGGATTTGTTAAAGCCTGATTTGCAAGCTCATTTAAAAAAGTTTTGGAAATTCTAAAATTTAAATACCCATTTACAGCTTCAACCGATTCAAAACAATCATGATTTTGAAATTTGTTCGCTAAGTCGCTAGCGATTAACATAGGAGATTTTTTTAATTCCTTAGCCAGTGAAAAAGCCAAAGGGGTAGCAAAATGTGCTAAATTTTTATCCTTTGGATTTTCAAGTGTAAAATCACACTCTAAAATCTTTTTAATTTCATTAAAAATAATACTTTTCAAAAGACTAAACCTTAAGCTTTTTTTGTTTCGTCTATACTTGCATCAGCATTTGTATTATTAGTTGTGTTTTTGTTTTCTTCTATTTTTTGAGTATTTTTTGCTACTTCATCATCATTATTCATTTCATCTTTAAAAGTTTTAATACCTTTGCCTAAACCCTTTGCAAGTTCTGGAATTTTTTTTGCTCCAAAAAGCAATACAACAATCAATAAAATAATCAACCAATGACTTGGACTTGACCAACCACCCATTTTATTCTCCTTTATTCCAAATATTTTGAATTTGCCCTAGATTCTGCCCTTTGGTTCTAAATTTATGGGCGATTAAAATCGCTCGCAATGCTTCATAACTTTGCTTTAACTCATCGTTAATGATAAGATAATCATACTCGCTAAGCTCTTTCATTTCATCACTAGCGTTTTGTAATCTTTTTTCTAGTTGTATTATTGTATCAGTATTTCGCTTAATAAGTCTTTTTTTTAACTCATCTTTATTTTTTGTAGTAATAAAAACAGAAATAATTTTATCAGCCATTTTTTGTCTGGCTATTTTAAATCCTTGCACATCAATATCAAAAACAACTATTTTTCCATTATCTAAAGCATCTTGAGTGTGCTTTAAAGAAGTGCCATAAAAATTTTCATGCACCTTAGCCCATTCTAAAAAATGATCACCATCTATACCTTTTTGAAATTCTTCATGGGATATAAAATGATAATGTATTCCATTTTTTTCACCCTCTCTTGGTTTGCGAGTTGTTGAAGAAATAGAAAAATAAAGCTCATCTTCAAATTCATCAAAAAGTTTTTTTAAAAGAGTTGATTTTCCAGCTCCACTAGGACCTGAAATCAACAAAATAAAACCTTGCAATTTTAATCCTCTTTAAAGCTAATGTTTATATTTATGTTCATATTTATACCCTTAAGAGCAGCTTTTAAGGTATCATCCTTAATACTTGAAGTGATCGCTCCTACTATGCTTTGGCTAAGCTCATTGACTATCTCTTCACTATTATCATCTTTAGTTGCATTACTTACTATAGGCTCTTCATTTTTTTCTACAATTTCCTCTCCAAGAGCTTCTTGTATATCACTTTCTTTCAATGCATCAAAATCACTTATATTTAAATTTGGCACAACCACTTCCTCTTCATTTGTTCCTAATTCTTTATCGTCTAAAATTGGCTCATCTTTAAAATCTTCTAAAACCTTGCTACTATTATCACTATCAATACCATAATCAAGCTCATCAAGTTGAGCTAGTTCTTCTTTAATCTGATCTTGAGTGCTCAAATTTGAAATAAAATCATCCATTTCATCTTGAACATCTTCTTCCACAACAGGAGCAAACTCCTCTAAAATTTCCTCTGATTCTTCATTATCTTTTGCTTGACCTAAAAATTCAGCATCCTCAGGAAGATCATCAAAATCCATTTCTTTTTCTTGCTCTTCGACCACAGGAAGATCATCAAAGTCGCTTATATTAGCTTGTAATTCTTTGTTATCTTCTAAATCTTCATCATTTTTATCATCTTCTTTGATTTCTAAATCTTCATCATTTTTATCATCTAGCTCATCTAAACTAGGCTCAGTATCCAAAGCTGTATGTTCTTGGCTTAAGTCTTCTTTTTCGTTTTTACTATCTTCTAAAGTTAAATCTAAATCAGTTTGAATGTTTTCTTGAGTCTGTTCTTTAGTTGTTTCTTGTTCTAAATTTTCATCTTCTAAATTTTGAACTTCTAAAGCTTTGTTTGCATTATCATCTTGAGATTCACTAAGCTCTTCTTGCATTTCTAATGCATTTGTTTTAGAATCGTCTAATAATTCTTGCTTTTCTATTTCTTCATTTTTATCATCTTCTTTGATTTCTAAATCTTCATCATTTTTATCATCTAGCTCATCTAAACTAGGCTCAGTATCCAAAGCTGTATGTTCTTGGCTTAAGTCTTCTTTTTCGTTTTTGCTATCTTCTAAAGTTAAATCTAAATCAGTTTGAATGTCTTCTTGAGTCTGTTCTTTAGTTGTTTCTTGTTCTAAATTTTCATCTTCTAAATTTTGAGTTTCTAAAATTTTGTTTGCATTATCATTTTGAGCATCATCATCAAAACTCAAATCTTTTATTCCCTCTGAATTTATATCTAAAGAATTTTCATCAGGCAAATCATCCAAATTTAAATTATCTAAATCCAAGCTTATATCAGCATAAGGATTTTCATCATTACTTAATATTGGCAAATCAATAGATGTATGTTTGTTTGTATCTTTATTATTAAGTAAATTTAAAAAATCTGTAGGTAAAAAAGGTTTTTGTAAAATTTGTGCATCTATATCTATATTTTGGTTTCGCGGAGCTAAAAAAATCAATCTATCGCATTTTTCTTTAAGAATTTTTAAAGGTGCTGGAGTATCACTATCTACAATAATCACATCATAATTACCCAAATTTTCACTATAAGCATTAAGTTCTTCAAAATCATAAGACATTTTTTTAGCACTAAGGCTTACAAGTCTTGAAACTACAGGGTTTTCATTTAAAAGTAAAATTTTCATCACTTTAATCCTTGAAAAATAATCACTATTTTACGATAATTTCATTTATCCTTTCCTTAGGAGAAAAAAAGAGTTTGCATATGAGTAAAAAGTTCTAAAATTAAATTTTTAAAATATTGCATCATAACTAGTAAAATAGCAATCAAAACTACAAAGCCTAAAGCTATCTTTATAGGATAACCAATAACTAAAAGATTAAATTGTGGCATTGTTTTCATCAAAAGTCCAAAAATAACATCGGCTAAAAGTGAAATTCCAAGTATAGGAAAGCTCATAGTAAAACCTATGATGAAAATATTAAACATACCCATATTTAAATAATGCATTAAATTCTCATGCGGATAAAATCCACCTAAACTAATATAACCTAAAGAATGACTTAAAAACAAAAGCATTAAATGATGACCATCAAAAGCAAGAAAAAACATCAAAGCAAGCAAATTTAAAATTTGTGCCGTAATAGGCATACTCGTTCCAGAACTTGGATCTAATATACTTGCCATAGTAAATCCCATAGTAAAAGCAATCTGCTCGCCTGCCATCATAATAATAGCAAAAATAATTTGAAGCATTAATCCTGCTATCATTCCAAAAATCACTTCACTAATAAGCTGTAAAACAAAAAAACTATCTAAATGCAAAGATTCTAATCTAGCCAAAGGATATAAATACATAGTCAAAAATAAAACTATAGTACTTTTTATCACCATAGGAATAGAATTATGTGAAAAAAAAGGAAAAAAAACTATAAGACCACTCATTCTAGCAAGAAGCAACATAAAAGTTACAACATTTTTGTCACCTAAATAATTAACAAATTCCATTGGCGTTTATAGTATAAGTTTTATCACAAAAACTTGCGAGCTTACTATCGTGAGTTACAAAAAATAAAGCTGCATCATTTTCTTTAACATAGGAAATTAAAAGTTCAATAACATTTTTAGCATTATCAAAATCCAAATTTCCAGTTGCTTCATCAGCAAAAATAATCTTTGGTTTTTTACAAAGCACACGTGCGATACTCACACGCTGTTGTTGTCCGCCGCTAAGCTTTCCTATTTTTTGATGTAAAAGCGTATCAATACCTAACCTTTTTAAAATTTTCTCATCTAAATCTTGACCCGATAAAACACTAGCAAGTTCGATATTTTCTAAAGCTGAAAAACCTTTAAAAAGATAATGTGTCTGAAAAATAATACCAAAATCATAACGGCAAATTTTTAATCTTTCGTTTTCATCTATCTGATAAAGACTAGAACCTTTAAAAAAAACTTCACCTTTTTTTGGAATCAATAAAGAAGAAAGTATATGCAAAAGAGTAGATTTACCACAACCGCTACTCCCTTGAATAGCAATGCAATCTTTGGTATTTAAAGTAAGATTTAAACCCTCAAAAAGCGGATAATCAAAACTATGGCTTAAATTTTCCGCTCTTAAGAGTTCCATTTTTAACCGTTTTTAAAGTTGTGCAGCAACTTCAGCCGCAAAATCTTCAGTTTTCTTTTCTAAACCTTCGCCAACTTCAAAGCAAATAAATTCAACAATTTTAATTTTTCCGCCAAATTCTTTTTCTTTTTCAGCGATCACTTGTTCTACAGTTTTTTTATCATCCATTACATAAAACTGACCCATTAAAGTAAGTTTGCTATCGAGTTGGGAATTATCAGCTATAAAACTATTCATTTTGCCCGGGATAATATTGTCCCAAATTTTTTCAGGTTTACCTTGAGCTTTAAGCTCTTCTTTGATTTTTTCTTCAGCTTCTTTTAAAATTGCATCGCTTAATTGTTTACGACTTGCAAATTGAGGAATTTTATGTTCAGGTTTATTTGGATCTTTAAGTCTGCGTCTTTCTTCATTTTCTTTTTCAAGTTCAGCAACCAAAGCTTTGTATTCATTTTCAACAAAAGTCATATCCAAATCTTCATAACTTAAATAACTTGGTCTCATTGCTGCAATATGCATACAAATTTGTCTTAATAAATCTCTTGATTTTGAAGCTACTTCAGCACTATCACAAGCTGCAGCGATCACAACACCAACACGGCCATTTGTATGAATATAACCATTTACAACGCCGTTAGCACCTGCTTTTAAAGTTGCAAATCTTCTTACAACTAAGTTTTCTCCTATAGTTGCAATTTGACTTTTTAAATATTCTTCAAATTTTACGCCATTGATTGTGCTTGAATGAAGTTCTTCCACACTTTGCAAGCTATTGCTTTGAATATGAGCTGTAGTATCTTTTGTTAAGGCGATAAACTGATCATTTTTTGCCACAAAATCTGTTTCGGAATTAATCTCACTTACAGTTGCGCTTGTAAAATCATCGCTTACTTTTACACTTACTAAACCTTCTGCAGCAAGTCTATCTGCTTTTTTAGCAGCCTTGCCTAAACCTTTTTCTCTTAAAAGTTGCACTGCTTTATCAAAATCTCCATTAGTTTCACTCAAAGCATTTTTACAATCCATCATCCCCGCACCTGTACTTTCGCGGAGTTCTTTTACCATTGCAGCAGTGATTTCAGCCATTATTCTTGCTCCTCACCGAAGTCTTCTTCGCTCATCGCTTCATCTAAAACTTCTTTTTTCTCTTCATCAGTGATTTCTTTTTCTTCATTTGGTAAAGCTTCACCATCTTGTTCTCTTAAAGCTTTTCCCTCATTAATCGCTTCAGCCATTTCTTGACAGAAAAGTTGCACTGAACGAATTGCATCATCATTTCCTGGAATAGGATAAGTTACCAAATCAGGATCGCAGTTTGTATCTAGTGGAGCTACAACAGGAATTCTTAATCTATTTGCTTCTTGAACAGCAATTTTTTCTTTTACTGTGTCAACAACAAAAATCATATCAGGTTGAGTTTTCATATAACGAATTCCACCTAAATAAGCTAATAATTTTTCTTTTTTTCTTGTAAGCATTAAAGCTTCTTTTTTAGTTAAAAGCTTAATACTTCCATCTTCTTCCATTTTTTCAATTACTTCTAATTTTCTAATTGATTGGCGAATAGTGCCAAAATTTGTCATCATACCGCCAAGCCATCTATGATTTACATAAGGCATACCGCATTTTTCAGCGTATTCTTTAATCGCTCCACCTGCTTGTTTTTTTGTTCCAACAAAAAGTATAGTTTTTCCTTCAGCGGCAGCATCACGAACGATATTATAGGTATATCTAAAATATCTTAAAGTTTTTTGTAAATCAATTACATAAATACCTTTTCTCTCGCCAAAAATGAATTTTTTCATCTTTGGATTCCAGCGTCTTGTTTGATGTCCAAAATGCACACCACATTCTAATAAATCTCTCATACTAACCATGAGTTTCTCCTTATAAATTTAGCTTTATTCCTCCACATCCCTTAATTTACACAAGCTAAAAAGGATTGATGTGTGTGAAATGAAGCTAGGATTCTATCAAATTTAAGTTTAGTTTTTACTTATATATGTATTCTTTAGTGAGACTTAAATTATTATTAATTTCCTTTGTGATTAAAAATTGGAACAAATCCACGCTTCCAACACGAAAAGCAGAGGCACAAGAACGAAGGTATAAATCCCACATTCTTATAAATTCTTCATCATATTTTTTCCTTACCTTGTCCAATACTTTATTAAAATTTTCATCCCATAAATCTAAAGTTTTTGCATAGTGCATTCTTAAACTTTCTGCTAAAAGAAGATGAAAATCCCACTCACTCATAGTGCTTACAACCTCTCTTAAAGAAGGTAAATACCCTCCTGGAAAAATATATTTATCTATCCAAGCATTTGTTTTTCCTTCAAACATGGCTAAAATAGAATGTAAAAGCATAGAACCTCCAGGTTTTAAAACTTGTTTTACTTTCATAAAATAAAGTCCTAAATTCTCTTTGCCTACATGTTCAAACATACCTACCGAAACAACTTTATCAAAATAATTTTCAAATTCTAAATCTTGATAATTTTGAAGTCTTATTTCTATTTTATCTTCAAGATCAAGTTCTTTTACTCTTTCCTTGGCTTTTTTACACTGCTCCTCTGAAATAGTAATTCCAACAACCTTAACTCCATACTTTTGAGCCGCCATAATAGAAAGCCAACCCCAGCCACAACCTATATCTAAAAGCTTTTCTCCTTCTTTTAAATCAAGTTTTTTAAGAGTATGTTCTATTTTGTTAATTTGAGCTTCATAAAGAGTGTTGTTAGGCTCTTTAAAATAAGCACAAGAATAGCTCATAGTATCATCAAGCCAAAGCTTATAAAAATCATTACCTATATCATAATGACTTTTAATATTTTTACTTTCTTGCTTTTGAGTTATTTTACTCAATACATCTTTTTTGGTTTTAAAAAATTGCTGATTAGAAAAATAATACAATACCCTAGCTATTTCATCATAATCACCATCTATGTCAAGTTTTGCCTGCATATAATGTCTTGCAAAAACTAAACTTGTATCGCCAAACAACTCCAAAAAAGGAATTTTTTCTTTAAAAATTAAAGAAAATTTAGCAGGTTTGTTTCCGATAAGAAATTCTTCTTTATCCCAAAAAACAACTCTAAAATCCCCATAATTCCATTTTTTTAAAATAGATTTGATTAAAGTTTTTTCTAACATAAAATACTCCTAAATTCTAAAATAATTATATTTTAGAGTATCTCTCTTTAAATGTTAAAAGTTAATAAAAATGAAGAAAAAATAAGATTTTTGCCATTATCATTAAATAATGGCAAAAAATGTAATATTAATGTAATTTAGACCAAACAGAACGCTTCCAACCTATAGCAAAAATACTTAAAATTACAAAGAATACCATTACATAAATTCCTGTAGTTTTTCTTTCTTCTTTTTTGCTATCACCCACTTGATCAATATAAGATACAACCTTAGCCTGTGCAGCTTCTGTTAAACCTACTCTTGGCATAGCCGTTCCTGGAAGAAGTTTTTGAGTATTATTAATAAAATCATGTAAATATTGCTCACCACGAGATCTTATCATCATAGAAAGATCAGGCGGAACAGAACCTAAATAAGTTTTTAAATCATTTTGATTTGATGGAGTAAAAAAGCTATCATATTTCATATCATGACAACGTCCGCAAGCCTCAATAAAAGTTGCTTTATCTTTAGCAAATTTTATATCTTTTTCTATTAAAGCAGCTTTTTGAGCACTATTTTCCATTTTAGCATATTTTGCCTCAACATCTTTCTTAATAGCAGCATCTTCACTGGCTTCAAATTTAACACTCACATCTTTAAGGTAAGCAATTACATTGGCTATATTTACATTTGTAGCTTCTTCACTTTCTCCTGAAGTATCTTTATTGTAAGCTGTCATAATAAAAGCATCGCCAAATTTATGATCTACTTTTAAAGCAAGCGCAGGATGCATGATCAAAGCTGCTAAAAATTTTTCATCAAAAATAGCACCAGCTGCACTAAGATCAGGTGGTATTACCCCCATAGAAGAATCAGTAATATTAGCTGCTATTCCATCTTCTTTTACACCATGACATGCAAAACAGTTATTTTCAAAAAATTCTTTACCTTTTTTTGCATCACCCTTAGCAAAATCGATCTTTGCAACATCTGCCCAAAGTATTTCAACCTTGTTTAATTCTTCTTTTGCTTTTTCAAGTTCTTTGTTTGCACTCTCTATTCTTTTAGCGTCTCCTGAAGCTTGTGCATCTTTTAGAGCTAATTCTTTAGCTTCAACTATACCTTTTGCAAAAGTAGTATCTTCTACAGCAAAATCAAAATTTGCAGGAGCAACATGAGGTTTCATTACTGAATGAGCATAAGGCTCTACCCCCCAATATACAAGTGCAGTAAAAACTACTACAACTAAAAATATTTTTATTTCTCTCATTGTTTAGCTCCTTTTCTCTCCATGATAGTAATAACCGGTAAAACTACAATAAGTAAAAGTAAAAATACTACAGAAGCATAAAATCCTACCCAAGCATTTACACCTGTTGGAGGTAATTTTCCATAAACTGTTAAAACAATTAAATCGATAAGCAATATCCAAAACCAAATGAAAAATAAAGGTCTTTCATGAGCCGGTTTTACAACATCACTTCTATCAAGCCAAGGAAGTAAAAAGAAAATCACTTGAGCAATACCAAATGCAGCCAAACCTATATCAAAAGCTTTAATACCTGCAATATCAAAGAAAAATCCTCTTAAAACTTCATAACTCCATAAGAAATACCACTCAGGATAAATATGAGCTGGTGTTTTAAGCGCATTAGCTGGATCAAAATTAATTGGATCCATTGCAAAATCAAATTTAAAACAGACCAAATAAAAGAAGAAAATCATAAAAAAGCTTATATACATAAAATCTTTTGATAAAAATCCTGGCCAAAAAGGAATCACTTTAGAACCCTTTGTGTCACCTGCCATGTATTTTTCAGCCTCTAAGTCAAAGTCAAGTTCTTCAGAAATTTCATTATTAACATGAGGAATTCTTAAAGAATAGAAGTGAAATGCTATAATAGCAATGATAACTATAGGAAGCAAGCACACATGAAGCATAAAAAATCTTGTTAAAGTTGGATCAGAAACCGCATAATCCCCACGAATCCAAATCACAAGCTCAGGGCCAATAAATGGTATCCCTCCAAAAAGATTAGTGATTACTTGGGCTGCCCAATAACTCATTTGTCCCCAAGGAAGCATATACCCACTAAAAGCTTCAGCAGAAAATACAACAAACAAAAGCATACCGCTAACCCAAATCATCTCACGACCTTTCTTATAAGAACCGTAATAAATTCCTGTTAGCATATGTATGTATATAATCAAAAATACAACAGAAGCAGCAACACCATGCATGTGACGCCAAAGCCATCCATAATCCACTTCTTGCATAATAGTCTTATTCACACTATCAAAAGCAAGTGCGGTATCTGGTTTATAATACATTACAAGTAAAAGTCCTGTAACAAAAAGCACTGCAAAAAGAGTGGTTAAAATAACCCCCATTGCCCAAAGAAAGTTAATTTGCTTTGGTATCCAATACTTTACCATTAAAACATCAAGCAGTTTATGTACTGCAAGTCTTTGATCAAGCCAATCTACAAGGCCATTAGCTTTTCTAATTTGTGCCATCTTAAGCCTCCCCTATCATTTTTTTATATTCAGGACCCTCTTCACCTAAAACAAGTTTGGTTCCATCAATTTTAAAAGGAGGAATTTCAAGAGGCTTTGGAGGAGGTCCAAAGACATTTTTTCCACTTGTGTCAAATTCTCCACCATGACAGGCACATTTAAACAATTGCTCACTTGGTTGGTAAGCAGGTATACAACCCAAATGCGTACAAAGTCCTATAACCACAGTATAAGCTGCGTTATTTACCACAACATCACGTTTTTCATCTTTTGGCATACTCGCATCTTTTTTTAATATAAAAATAGGCTTTTTACGCCATTCTATAGTTCTAAGCTCTCCATCTTGCATTCCTGATAAATCTACTGTAGTAAAACCTGCAGCTTTGACACTTGGAAGCGGATCCCAAGTTTTTTTCATCGCAACAAGCGAGAAAACACCGCCTACAGCAGCTACGCTTCCAAATGCAAAGCCCATAAAGCTTCGTCTACTCTCAGATGTAGCCATAACTTGTCCTTTCGATTTTATTTTTTAACCAAGTTAAAAGTTTATCGAAATTAAAATAAATTTTTTCTTTGTTTAACAAGTTTTGATATTTAGACAATAAGAGCAAAAAGGGAAAAAACAAGCACAGGTAAAGTTATCAAAAAGCCAAATTTACAATATTGCCAAAAAGAAATATTAATGCCTTTTCTAGCCAAAACTCCAAGCCAAAGCAAAGTTGCCAAAGAACCTATTGGCGTAAGTTTTGGGCCTATATTTACTCCTAAAAGATGAGCATAAATCATCAAAGAATCAAAAGAAAAACTTTCAAAATATTCTTTTAATGCCAAATCTCCAATTAAAACCATAGGCAAATTATTAAACACAGAAGATCCAAAAGCCGAAATCAAAGCCACGCCAAAAATTCCACTCTTATCTTGCATGAAAAAAGCATAGCTTTTAACCAAAATTTCACTCACACCTATTTTATGTAAAGCAAAAACCACCATATAAAGCCCAAAACTAAAAAGCAAAACTCCATAAGGTGCTTCAAAAAGAATTTTAATACTTTTTTTACCTTGAATTTTTAAAACAATAAGCCAAAAAATTCCTGCCCAAAGCAAAGCAAAAAAACTTATTTTAATATCAAAAATTTCACCTATAAAAAACTGATCACAAAAAAAATAAAAACACTACGCAAAGAAAAAACAATTTCAATGAAATTTGTTCTTTTTTGACTAGTTGAAACTCAAGTTTTTCAGGTAGCACTCTCACATAAAGCACAAAAACTATAGCTATAGTAGAAAGCAAAACAAAAAAATTTGGTAAAAACATATTTTTAGCAAATTCTAAAAATTCTATCTTAAAATAATTTGCTGTGATGATATTGGTTAAATTTGAAATAACCAAAGCGTTTGAACTTACATCACATAAAAAAAGAGACTAAGCAAAAAAGAACTTAAAATATAAGTATGATTTTTACAATCTTTAAAAGTTGAAAATAAAGCTATAATAATAGGTGTAATGATTAAAATCGCTCCATCACCAGCAAAAAATGCAGAAAGAAAAAATACAAAAATCAACAAAAACAACATCAATTTTTTGTGCTGATATAAATTTTTTCTTGATTTTTCTCTCTAGAAAAATGCAAAATTTTATTCGCAATAAAATCAAAAAATCCCAAAGATTCCAAGTAAAATAAAGGATAATCAACCCAACCAAAGTTAAAGAACTATCCCAAACCAAAGAAAAAACAAAATAAGCGTCTTTAAAATCTACCAATTGAAAAATAAAAACAAAAAAAGCTCCCAAACTAGAAAATACCCAAATAAGTAAATTCCATGGACGCCAAAAAGCAAAATTAAAGTAGATAAAAAAATAAAAAAACAAGCATTTAAGCTTTTTTCTTTTGCATTTTGATATAAATTTGTAAAATGTCTAACGCTGCAGGAGTGATTCCGCTGATTTGACTTGCAGCAAAAATGGTTGGAGGTTTATGAGAATTAAGCTTTTCTACAACCTCATTACTCAAACCGCTTACACTTTTAAAATCAAAATTTTCAGGAATTTTAAGCTCGCTAAGATTTTTCATTTTTTCTACTTGAGCTTTTTGCATACTAATGTAATGATAATACTTTGCCTCATTTAAAATCTCTCTTAAAGAGTAATGATCCATAGTTTCAAACATAGGGTCAAGTTTTTTTAATTTTTCTATATCAAAACTTGATCTTGCAACAATTTTTTGAAGATTGACTATAGAGGAAATTTTATCTTCTCCCAAACTCTCTAAAAAAGCATTATTTTGGTTGTTAGGCGTAAATTCTTTAGAAAGTAAAAATTCAAGTCCTTTTTGAAGATTGTTTGCAATATTTTGTATATAAGTAAAATCTTGCTCACTTAAAAGCCCTAAATCATAGCCATATTTTCCAAGCCTAAGTATAGCATTTTCTTCCCTTAAAAGCAGTCTAAATTCCGCTCTTGAAGTAAACATTCTATAAGGTTCTTTTGTACCTTTTACTACTAAATCATCAATTAAAACTCCTATATAAGCTTCATCACGCCTTAAAATCAAAGGCTCTTTCATATCTATGCTTAAACTTGCATTAATTCCTGCCATAAAGCCTTGTGCTGCAGCCTCTTCATAACCTGTAGTTCCATTAATCTGTCCTGCACAATAAAGATTTTTAATCTTTTTAAGTTCTAAAGTATGCTTAAGTTCAGTTGGCTCTATATAATCGTATTCTATAGCATAACCAAAACGGGTTATTTTAGCATTTTCAAAACCCTTTACAGAACGCAGCATTTGAGTTTGTACCTCATAAGGCAAAGAAGTAGAAAAACCATTGATATAATACTCCGTCGCATCGATAGTTTGAGGTTCTATAAAAAGATGATGACTTTCTTTGTCGCTAAAACGATTGATTTTATCTTCTATAGAAGGGCAATATCTTGGCCCAACACCTTCAATCTGACCTGTAAAAAGTGGGGCACGATAAAAATTATTCTTAATAATCTCATGTGTAGTTGTATTAGTGCGTGCGATATAACAAGGAAGTTGAACGGGATTAAAATTTCTTGAACGAAAGCTAAAAGCTTTAGGATTTACATCGCCATCCTGGACTTCAAGTACGCTAAAATCAATGCTTTTTGCATCCACTCTTGGGCAAGTTCCTGTTTTTAAACGCCCCATTTTTAAACCCAAAGTTTGTAGATAATTTCCTAAATTTACTGAAGCAAGCTCCCCTACCCTTCCTGCTTGAAGTTTATTTTCACCTACATGAATGAGTCCATTTAAAAAAGTCCCTGTTGTAAGTATCACTTTTTTGGCAAAATATGTATTTTCTAAATTTGTTTTTACGCCTTTAACTTCATCATTTTCTACGATTAAAGCATTCGCTTGTTCTTGAGAAATTTCTAAATTTGGAAGTTTTAAAAGTTTATTACGCGCAATGATACGGTATTTATCCATATCAATTTGTGCTCTACTTCCTTGAACGGCTACACCCTTACTTTCATTTAAAATGCGAAATTGTATTCCCGCTTCATCGGTGATTTTACCCATAAGACCACCCATGGCATCAAGTTCTTTTACCAAATGCCCTTTAGCAAGTCCGCCTATAGCTGGGTTGCAACTTGCTGCTCCTATTTGCTCAATCAATGTAGTTAAAAGTAAGGTTTTTTTACCTATTCTAGCAGCAGCAGCACTTGCTTCAACACCCGCATGTCCGCCACCTATAACAATGACATCAAACATATTTTGCCTTGAAAAATGTGAATTTTTAAAAGAAAGATTATATAATATTTAGACTTAAAACAAACTCGTTTTAAGTCTAACAAAAATTTATTTAGCTTCTTGAAGAGAGAAGATTAGCTCATTATAAGTTTTATCTGCATCTTTGCAGAAATTTTTAAGCATCTCAACACCCTTATTTAAGCCTTGTTGCTGTTCTACTCTTAAAAGATCACTATAAAGGCTTTCTATTGTAGAAATAGCGCTTTTATTTGGCATACGACGAACGGAATAATAGCCTATGATATTATTATTAATGTCTATTGATGGGGTTACATTTGCAAAAACCCAGTAGTAATTGTTATCTTTGGTTTTGTTTTTTACGTAAGCAAAAATTTCTTTGCCTTCTTTCATATAATCCCATAAATATTTAAAAACAGTTTTTGGCATCTCTTCATGTCTTACTATGTTATGAGGTTTATTTAAAACTTCACCCATAGTATAACCTGCATACTTTAAAAAATCATCATTTGCATAAACTATTTTACCTTTTAAATCCGTTTTAGAAGTAATTAAACTATCTTCTTGTAAAAAAATTTCTCTTGACATTTTCTCAACCCTCTTAATTTATATTTTTAATTTTGCTAAGATTTCAGCACTTCTTTGCTCTAGTGATTTAATATCATTTACAATCGCATCGTAAGCTTTTTGATCGATATAATCTTGACTTGATTCTTCTATTGCTTTTTTAGCATTATCTTTTATAAATTCTTTAGCTAAATTTAACTCAGTTTCAGAACTAAGCTCATTAATAACACCTTGAGCTCTCTCATCTTGACAAAGATTAGAAATTGGATCTACACTTTCAAGATTAAAATTTTGAGCCCCATTTAAATTTAAATATATATTTGATTTATAAAGAATATGATCGATTTTAACCACAGATAAGATCAATCTCTTTGCAAAGGATTCAAAATTAACACCAAGGGCACTACTATTTTCTTCTAGACGTTTAAAAGCTTGAGAAAATTTATTAATTCTTTCTTCAGATTCACTAACAATGTTAAAAACTTGCTCACTGCCACTTTGGATATTTACAAAATCCTGTTGCATAGTTTGAATTGCAATAGAAATTTCGCTTGTAGATCTTTGAGTTCTTTCTGCTAACTTTCTAACTTCATCAGCCACAACCGCAAAGCCCCTACCATGCTCTCCTGCACGTGCAGCTTCAATAGCAGCATTTAAAGCTAGAAGATTAGTTTGATCAGCTATATCGCGTATAACCTCAACAACTGAAGTGATATTTTGGGAATTAGCCACAAAAGTTTGGACTGTTTCCTTGCTCGAATTTACAACATCCATTAAAGAACCCATAGCACTTTGTAAAGAATCCACCTCTGAGCCATTTTCTGTAGCTGTATGAGTAATAGCATCAACTGTATCGTATACATTTTTCATCATGTTAATATCTTGATTTAATGAGCTAGAAATTTGAGACATATCTTTATTTTGATTTCCAAGACTTAAATCCATTAAAGTTCTTGATAAAGCATTTTTAAAAGTAGATTTTGCTGTCACTTCTATATTTGCTAAAGCTTTATTTATAAATTCGATATTATGAGCAAAAATTCCTTTTAAACCTTCAGGCAAAGCCTTGCGATAAAATTCACCTTTTTGAGAACAAGAAATAGAAGTATTAATTTCCCTTAAGTAAGCTTCTAGCCCATCGATAGTATTGTTAAGATTATCTGCTATTTCGGCTAATTTTTTGCTTTTTGTTTTTGCATAGATAATTCTATTGTTAAAATTACCCTCTTTTAACTCTCTACAAAGAACCAAAAGTTTGTCAATCATTATTTGCTCATCTTTGTGTTGTCTAAACAAATAAATCATCAAAACAGCGATTAAAATAAAAATTATCGCTCCAATATAAATATGAATAAAAATGGCACCTAAAACACCGATAACACTTAAAAAAATAGTTGATAATAATCCATTTTTCACCATAAATTTATCCTTTTTATTAAAAAATTTTAAAGTCATAAATTAAAGTAATACTTTTATAATATATATTACTTTAATTTTTAGGCGGAGATTATACAACAAAAAAAATTAAACATATCTTATTTAGTTATCTTCTTGTAAGTTAAAAACAAGTTCATTATAAGTCATTTTATAAGAACTTACAATATCCATTAAAACTGAAACTCCAGTATTAATGCCTGATTTTTGCTCTTTTTCAAGTAAAATTTTATAAACTTCTTCAATTATAGGAAGAGATTTTCTATTGGGCGCACGACGAACAGAATAGTAGTTGATAATATTTCCATTGGCATCAAATGAAGCGTTTACATTTGCAAAAACCCAGTAAAAACTACCATCCTTAGCTTTATTTTTTACAAATGCAAAAATTTCTTCTCCTTTTTGAATATAATCCCAAAGACATTTAAATACAGTACGTGGCATATCTTCATGTCTTACTATATTATGAGATTTATACAAAAGCTCATCGACTTTATAACCTGCGTATTTTAAAAAGTCATTATTGGCATAAATGATATTCCCCTTAAGATCTGTTTTAGAAGTAATTAAAGCATTTTCAGACAAAACTATTTCTTTCATAATTTAAAATATCCCAAAAAACAAATAAATCAAAAATAGAATTATTACCAATAATAAATAACAAAAAGTAAACTGAATTACAAAATTATAAAATTTTCAAAAATATTTTAAATTTTATAATACAAATAATGAGAATTTTTGTAACATTTATATAAAAAATTGTCGTATCTTATATAAAGGAGTATTTCTAGATTTGTTTTTTTGTTAAAATTTACAATATACATTGTTAAAATTATATTTTATAAAGATCAAAAGGAGTGAATAAACTTGGAAACTTTAAGTCAAACTTTAGCTGAAAGAAAACCGCCTTTATATAAACGTATTATCAAAAGTCTTGGATTTTGGGTGATTATAGGCATTATTGCAGGTATTGCACTTGGCTGTACAGATAAAGGATTAGCCATTGCTAGCAAACCAGGAGTTGATTATTTTATAGGTGCCTTAAAGGTTCTTATAGGCCCTATTATTTTTGTTACTTTGGTTTTGGGCATCATTAGTCTTGAAAGTTTAAAAAAAGTAGGTAGTATTGGTGCTAAAGCGGTTATTTACTTTGAAGTTGTAAGTACTTTAGCGCTTGCTATAGGTATTTTTATGGCAAATGTTATGCAACCGGGTCATGGAATGAATCTTGATCCAAGTCAACTTGATACAAAAAGCGTTCAAAAATACATTTCTCAAACCACAGAAGTAAGTGCAAGCTCTGAGATTATGCATATTTTAAAAGATGCTATGCCTACTGATATTATCACGCCTTTTACAGAAGGAAAAACGATACAAGTTTTAGTTATTGCTATAATTACTGCTTTGATTATTTCTTTAATGAGAATAGAAGACAAACAGGCAATTCAAAGAGTTTTTGAAGTGGTACAAAATTTTGTTTTTAAAATTTTACAAATCATTATGTATTTTAGCCCTATTGCTGCCTTTTCAGCAATGGCTGTACTCATAGCTCAATACGGAATTGGCTCTTTGATCAACTTGGCATATTTACTTTTAGTAATGCTGATTTCATGTCTTGTTTTTATATTTGGAATCTTGGGTCTGATTTGCTATTTTGCAAAAGTAAATATCTTCAAATTTATGAGATTTATCTCAAGAGAAGTATTGATCGTTTTTGCAACCAGTTCAAGCGAGTCTGCACTTGCTCCTTTAATGAGAAAACTAGAAAAAGCAGGACTTTCTAAAGCAACAGTCGGACTTGTTTTACCAACGGGATATAGTTTTAATCTTGATTGTACAAATATTTATCTAGCTATGAGCTTAATCTTTCTAGCACAAGCTTTCAATGTAAATTTAAATTTAGCGCACGAAATCAGTATTTTAATAGTATTAATGATAGCTTCAAAAGGTGCAGTAGGTGTAACTGGATCAGGTTTTATAGTGCTTGGAAGTACGCTTGCAGCTCTAGGAAATATGGAAATTTCAGAAGCAAATGCAACCTTAGCACAAGTTTTACCAGTAGCTGCTATAGGTGTTCTTTTAGGTGTTGACAAATTTATGTCTGAAATGAGGGCGGTTGGAA
This sequence comes from Campylobacter sp. US53, assembly GCF_004378995.1. Classification (NCBI taxonomy): domain Bacteria; kingdom Pseudomonadati; phylum Campylobacterota; class Epsilonproteobacteria; order Campylobacterales; family Campylobacteraceae; genus Campylobacter; species Campylobacter sp. US53. The sequence continues at coordinate 206,085 of NZ_RYYH01000001.1, forward strand.
ATCTTTGTGGAAATTCAGTAGCAGCCTTAATCGTTGCCATCTGGGATAAACAAATTGATTGGGAAAAATTCCGCTATGCTATGGATAATCCAGAAAAATTCCATAATGCTGGAATGAACTAATGGGTTCTTTGGAGGAAATCATATCGATTAACCTCCTCTAAAGTATTATTTTTTTTCCTAAATTGTTTTAAAAAACTTTCATTGAAATTAAAACTAAATCCAACTTGAACAACGGTATCATCAATAGTCTCTCTTGCACTATAATCACGACGCAATAAATTTAAACTAAATACACTATAAGGAGAGTAAGATACTTGATAATTAGTTTTATCATTATCCTTACTTATATCAAAAGCAAAAGCGGTATAAGTTGGAATTACAAAACTCATTCCAAGCTGTAAATTTTTTTCTGCTTCATTGGGTATATAATAATTACCATAAGCCTTTATAAATTTACTATAACCAAACTCTGTACCAAAGCTTTTAGTATCTTTTTGTTCTTTTTGTTTATCAATAAAACCATTAACTCCAAATAAAAAATCATCTTTTTCATAACGATTGATTAAACCCCCTGAGTAATTATAATTATCTTGAGCCACAAAAAGTTCTTTTTGAAAAAGCAAAGAATTATTCTCCCCCTCATAAAGAGAACTTAAATTTTTAACCTGCACATTTTTATTTTGAAAATCTAAATTCCCATCTGTTTTATCTATACCATTATTATTTTCTAAAGTTTTTGAAAGTAAGCTATCAAAAGTGCTTTTAAAATCCACATTCTCTTCTTGAATTTTTGGAGCTTCTTTGGTATTTTTATAATCAAAGTGCTCCCAAGAATTTTGATTATTATTTTTTGCTAAAGCCTCTGTAAGTTCATCGGCATTGAGTAAAGAAAACAATGCTATTATATAAAAAATACCCCTCATTATTCTTATATTCCTTATTATTTCTTGTTTGAGTATTTATTATAAAAAAATAATATAAATAAAAATTCCACAAAGACTAAAAAATAAAATTAGCAAATTTAAAGTAAATAAGTGTATAATTAAAATAAAAAAGGGTTATTAATGCAAAAAGACAACCTCATAGCTTTTGTTATTTTTATTATCAGTACTATCGCATTTGTTATTTGGGGATTTGGTTATATTTCGCAACATCAACTGATTCTTTTTATTCTTGCTTCTATATTTGGCATTTTTATGGCATTTAATATAGGTGGAAATGATGTAGCCAATTCTTTTGGAACAAGCGTTGGTGCAAAAACAGTAACCATTAAACAAGCTTTAATTATAGCAGCTGTTTTTGAGCTAAGCGGGGCAATCTTCGCAGGCGCAGAAGTTACTAAGACCATACGCAGCGGTATTGTTATTTTTCCAAATTCTTTAGATCCTATGCTTTTTGTTATCATTATGCTTGCTGCACTTTTAAGCTCTGGGGTTTGGATTTTTATTGCAACCAAGAAAGGCTTACCTGTATCAACCACACACAGTATAGTTGGTGGGATTGTAGGTGCTAGCATTATGATGGGGCTTTTAAAATTTGATGGGATCCAAACACTCTCTATGGTTAAATGGAGTGAAATTTTAAGAATAGCTATTTCTTGGATAGCTTCTCCTCTTTTGGGGGGTATTGTAGCTTATATTATTTATTCATATATTGATAAGAAAATTTTAAAACCATCAGAAAAACTAAATGATGATTTGAAAAATATCAAAAAAGAAAGAAAAAAATTCAAAGAAGAATACTTTTTAAATTTAAAAACAAAATCCCAAGAAGAACAAATCAAAGAACTTTCCGCTATAGCTTTAGATGAGGAAGAACAAGAAAATAATTTCTATAGAAATAAAATGAAGGAATTTAAGGATCAAGAAAAAGATATAGATATTTACTCTATTTTAAAAACTCATATGCCAATCATTGCTTGTATTGCTGCTGCTATCATTTCGGCAATGTTTTTATTTAAAGGTTTAAATAATGTTAGCACTTTGGATATTTTACAAAACTTTTGGATTATTGGAATTATAGGAACTATAAGTTATGTTGTAACATTTGCTATAGTCAAAATCGTTAAAAAAACAGAACTTAATAAAACTACTGATAGAATTTTCTCATGGTTTCAAATATTTACAGCCTCTAGTTTTGCATTTTCACACGGAGCCAATGATATAGCCAATGCTATAGGTCCTTTTGCAGCGATTTTAGATGTCTTAAAAAACGGCACAATTAACGCGACTTCTCCTGTACCTTTTGCTGCTTTAGCTATGTTTGGAGTTGCTCTAGTTGTAGGACTTTGGTTTTTAGGTAAAGAGGTGATTACTACAGTAGGTTCAAAACTTGCAACCATACGCCCTACTACTGGATTTTCTGCAGAACTTGGTGCAAGCATAGTTATACTCTTAGCTACACAATTTGGAATTCCTATTAGCTCCACCCATATACTCATAGGTGCTATATTGGGTATAGGAGTGTATAATAAAAACGCAAATTGGATTATGATGAAGCCTATAGGATTGGCTTGGATTATCACTTTACCAGCCGCTGGTATTATGGCAGCACTTGTATTTTTAGGATTTAAACTATCTTTAGGAATTTAAGTAAAGCTTATTTTTCTAAAATATTTTTTCCTTTAATTATATGCATCTTAATCTTTCCAAAAAGTTTATCCTCAGAATAAAGAGAACTTTTTGGAGCAAAAATTTCTTCATTCTCATCAAAAAGAACTAGATTAGCTTCTTTTCCGACTTCTATAACTCCACTATTTAAACCTAAAAATTCACTAGGATTTTTACTTGTAAATTGACAAAGCTCTTGCCAATTTAAAAATCCTTCTTTGATTAAAAAAGTATAACAAAGACTTATAAATTCGCATACGCTATGAATTCCAAAAGCCGCTTCATCAAAAGCTAAATCTTTTAAAGAAATTGATTTTGCACTATGCAAGGAAGTTAAAAAGCTAATCTTTCCTTCTTTTAAAGCCTCTCTTAAAGCCAAAACATCTTCTTTGCTTCTTAAAGGTGGCATAAGTTTCGCAGCCGTATTAAAATCTTCACAAGCACTATCATCTTTGATAAGATGATGAATGCTTACAAGTTTTAAATCCTTTTCATCTAATAATGTTAAAGAATCTTTCAAACTTAAAAGATCAAAAATAACTTTATTTTTATAAAATTTAGCCAATTCTTTCATTTTAGCTATCTGGCTAGTTTCAGCGATTTTACTCATGCCTATAAGCCCTAACTCAAAGCTCATTTCACAATCATTCATCACTCCATTATCATCAAAATCCTTATCATAACAACGCACAAAAATTGGAGAGTCTTTCATAAAAGCATATTGTGAACTTACTTTTAAAGTATTTGCATCTAAAGAACTATCAAGCTCTAAAGCACAAGCACCTTTATTTAAAAGAGTGGCTAAATTTTTAAGCTTGCCATTTGCATCCTTAACCCGTACGCTTGAAAAAATTTGCATCTTTCTTTGGGCTAAATTTTGTAAAAATAAAGCAAAACTTTCTTCATCAAAATCCATACAATCACGCAAAACTATACTAGAAATTCCTCCTTTTAGACACTCATTTTCTAAAAGTTCTAAATTAGCTAAAGAAAATTTATCGTTTTTTAAACTCACACACAAATCCACAAAAGATGGAAGTAAAGTCATACCTTTAGCATCTAAAATTTCTTCACCTTGTAAATTAGAACCAATATTGGTAATTTTTCCTTCTTTAATCTCTATATCTTGTAAAGAATCTCCATAAATTTTTGCATTTTTAATTATCATGATTTTTCCTTAATCATTTTGCTTTAATAAATTCTGCGTTGCTTCTTGCACACTTTTACCCTTAAAAATTGCCACTACTTCATTTACAATAGGTGTATAAATTCCTTTCATTTTTGCTAATTTTTCTATAGCATAAGCAGTTTTTACACCTTCTGCTACTTCATTAAGTTCGGCTAAAATACTATCTAATTTTTGATTTTGCGCCAGTTTTAAACCCACTCTATAATTTCTTGATAAAACACTCGTTGCAGTTAAAAACAAATCCCCTGCTCCACTTAACCCTAAAAAAGTTTCTTCTTTAGCACCAAAAAATTTACCAAAACGATGCATTTCTATAAGTCCTCTTGAAATCAGTGCCGCTCTTGCATTATTACCAAGTTTTAACCCATCACTAATTCCACTTGCAATCGCCAAAACATTCTTATAAGCACCACAAATTTCAGCACCACGAATATCATTATCAATATAAGTTTTAATAAAATCAGGGAAAAAACTTGCAAATTTTTTACAAAGCTCTTGATTTATCCCGCTAATCATCAAAGCAGTAGGAAGTTTTTGCATCACTTCAGCAGCAAAAGAAGGACCGCTTAAAACACAAAAATTTTCTTTTGGTACAAAATCTAAAAAAATTTCATCTAAAAATTGACAACTTTGATTTTCTATGCCTTTTGAAGCAATTAAAATTTTTTGCCCCTTGTTGATGAAATTTTCTTTAAGCCAAGCACGCATTCCTTGAGAACTTAAAGCAAAAACAAGATATTCACACTCTAAAGCTTCTTTTACACCAACAAAATCTTCTAAATCACGCTGATGCAAAGAACTGATAAAACAATTGTGATTTTCTTTTAAGGCTAGATGTAAAGCACTGCCCCATTTTCCCGCACCAATAACCGCTATACGCATCAACCAAGCTTTGTTTTTAAAATTTCATTTACTTTTGTAGGATTAAAAGCTCCTTTGCCTTCTTTCATTGTTTGACCCACAAAAAATCCAAAAAGCTTGTCTTTACCACTTTTATACTCTGCAACCTTATCAGTATTTGCATTTAAAATTTGTTCAATCACCGCTTCTATAGCTGAATCATCACTTACTTGCTTAAGTCCTAGCTTTTCTATAGCATCATCAATTTCCACACTAGTATTTTCAAATACAAAAGCCAAAACATCTTTAGCCGCTTTTGCACTGATAGTGCCATCTTCTATGCGTTTAATTAAAACTCCAAGCTTTTGAGCATCTACGGGAGAATTTTCTATAGTCAATTCTCCTTTTAAAAGTCCTATAAGTTCAGTATTTAACCAATTTACGCAAAGCTTAGGATTTAAATTTTGAGAAATAAGACTTTCAAAAAAACGACTCATTTCTAAAGAACTGATTAAAACCTCAGCATCACTTTCTTTTATACCAAGCTCGTCTATAAAGCGTGCTTTCTTCTCATCAGGAAGTTCAGGAATTTTAATATCCAAAAACTCATCTTTTAACAAAACAGGCAATAAATCAGGATCAGGAAAATAGCGATATTCTGCCGCTTCTTCTTTGCCACGCATACTTCTTGTAACTAAATTTGTCGTATCAAAAAGTCTAGTTTCTTGAACTACTTCTTGTTCGTAAGTTCCATCTTCCCAAGCCTCACTTTGTCTTTTTACCTCATATTCTATGGCTTTTTGGATAAAACGAAAAGAATTAAGATTTTTAATCTCTACTCTAGTATAAAGTTTTGTATCGCCCTTAGGCCTTATGCTAACATTTGCATCGCATCTAAAACTTCCTTCTTGCATATTTGCATCTGAAATATCTAAAAAGCGTATAATAGAATGAAGTTTTTTAAGATAAGCTACTGCCTCATCACTACTTCTAAGCTCAGGTTCACTGACAATCTCAAGCAAAGGAGTTCCTGCACGATTTAAATCCACTTTAGAAAAATTACTTTCATGGATATTTTTACCTGCATCTTCTTCCAAGTGCGCTCTTGTAATACCTATGCGTTTATTTTCACCCTTTACATTGATAAAAAGCTCACCCTTTTCTACTATGGGGATATCAAATTGTGAAATTTGATAAGCCTTAGGTAAATCTGGATAAAAATAATTCTTGCGATTAAAAACACTTTTTTTATTAATTGTTGCATTGACAGCTTTTCCAAAAGCTATAGCTTTTTTTACAGCCTCTTCATTTAAAACAGGCAAAGCTCCTGGTAAGGCCAAACAAGTGGGACAAACATTAGTATTTGGAGCTTCTCCAAAAGAAGTTGCACATGAGCAAAAGATTTTTGTTTTTGTATTTAACTGAGTATGAACTTCAAGACCTATAACTACTTCAAACATAAAATTTCCTTGAATTTTTAAATGTTTTATTTTATCTTTTTTTCTTTTAGAAAGGCTTTAAATATTAATTTTAAATGCTATAATCCTTAGGCAATTTATATTTAAGGAGTTAAAATGCCATTATTAGACAGCTTTAAAGTTGACCATACTAAAATGCCAGCTCCTGCTGTGCGTTTAGCTAAAGTTATGAAAACACCTAAGGGTGATGATATTAGTGTATTTGATTTGCGTTTTTGCATACCAAATAAAGACATTATGAGCGAAAAAGGCACTCATACCTTAGAACATTTATTTGCAGGATTTATGAGAGATCATTTAAATTCAAATTCAGTTGAAATTATTGATATTTCACCTATGGGTTGTCGCACGGGTTTTTATATGAGTTTAATTGGAACACCTGATGAGAAAAGTATTGCAAAAGCTTGGGAAGAAGCTATGAAAGATGTTTTAAGCGTAAGCGATCAAAGCAAAATTCCTGAACTTAATATCTATCAATGCGGAACTTGCGCAATGCATTCTTTAGATGAAGCCAAACAAATTGCCCAAAAAGTTTTAAATCTAGGTATTAGCATAATGAATAACAAAGAATTAAAACTCGAGAATGCTTAAAAAGAATCTTTATTTTTTAAACGATTAAGCTTTAATTAATATATTTTTATATATGATTTTGAAATTTTATTATTTTAAAAGGAGAAAAAATGAAACTGATGTGCGAGATGTGTAGTATCTAGTGCGTCCTTTGGCTTAACATTATGTTTCCAAAGGTCCAAAAAGTGGATAAGGAGATATAATGTGTAAGAAAGTCAAAAAAGTTTATTTTTTCAAAATACTCATTTAAAATCTTAACTTACAAAAATTTCTCTAATAAAATTTAATTCAAAATATCTTCTTATCCTTAATTTAATTTAAGGAGCAAAAATGAATTTACCTATACTTGATTTACAAGCTTATGAAAAAGATAAAAGCACTTTTCTTAAAAATTTAAGAGAAATTGCTTCTAAAATAGGTTTTTTTTATCTTATCAATACTGGTATAGATAAAAATTTAAACGAGAAATTATTCAAACTTGGCAAAGAATTTTTTAATCTTTCTAGAAGTTCGAAAGAGCTTATTTCTATGGTACATTCTCCTCAATTTAGAGGTTATACTAGCGAAGGTTTTGAATACACAGCAGGATCTAAGGATTATAGAGAACAACTGGATATAGGCACAGAAAGAGATGCTTTAAACTGGAATTTAAACTCACCCTTATGGCAAAGACTAGAAGGTCCTAATCTTTGGCCTAGTGAAATTCCAGAACTTAAAAAAACTTTCTTAACTTGGCACAAACAAACCAAAAAAGCTTGTTTAAAGCTTTTAAAAGCCTTCGCTCAAGCTCTTGATCTACCTAGCAATGCTTTTGATAAACTTTATGGAGAAAATTCTTACGAACATTGTAAAATCATACATTATCCAAAAAGCTCAAAAAATATCACTCAAGGCGTAGGTTCACATAAAGATGGTGGGCTTATCACTTTTGTTTTTCAAGAAAAACAAAGCGGACTTGAAGCTTTTATAGATGGTAAATGGCTTAGTATACCCCCACTTGAAAATAGCGTTGTAGTTAATATAGGAGAATTTTTAGAACTAGCTACCAATGGCTATTTAAAAGCTACTATTCACCGCGTGAATTTAAGCCCAAAAGAACGCTTTAGCATAGCTTATTTTCTTGGAGTGCAACTTGATAAGGATATACCTATTTTTAAGTTAAATCCAGAGCTTGTTAAAGAAAGCAAAGGTGTGGATACTGATCCTAAAAATCCACTTTTAAGAAATGTTGCAAGTAATTATTTTAAAAGAATGATACGCTCTCATCCTGATGTAGCAAGCATTTATCATAGTGACTTGATAGAAAAATTTAGTTTTGCGTAAAGGAGAAAAAATGACTTTATTTACTAAAGCTTTTTGCGTCGCTACTCTTTTTACCGGTTTTGCATGGGCAAATGAAGAACTTAAAGTTGGCTCTTCTATAACACCTCATGCAGATATTTTAAGATTTATAAAATCAGCACTTCAAAAACAAGGTTATGATTTAAAAATTTATGAATTCAATGATGGAGTAATCCCTAATGTAATGGTTGAAAATGGTGAGTTAGATGCTAATTATTTTCAGCATGAACCCTATTTAAAAGAATTCAATCAAAGACAAGGCACCCATCTTGTAAAAGTTGCCAGTATCCATATAGAACCTATGGCAGTGTATTCTAAAAAACATAAAAAATTTAACCCCAAGGAAGGACAAAGCATTTCTATACCCAATAATCCTACAAATGAAAGCCGTGCTTTACGCATTGTAGCAAGCAAAGGACTTATAGAAGTTAAAGATAATGAGCTCATCACTCCTTTAGATATCACTAAAAATCCTAAGAAGCTTAAATTCGTAGAGTTAAAAGACGCTCAACTTACAAGGAGTTTAGATGATGTAGATTATTCTCTTATTAATAGCAATTTTGCTATTTTAGCAGGTTTAAACCCTGTAAAAGATGGGCTTTATACAGAAAGTAAATATAGTGAATATGGCAATATCATCGCTGTTAAAGAAGGTAATGAAAACCTTCCTAAAATCAAAGCCCTAGTAAAGGCCTTGCAAAGCGATGAAGTTAAAAAATTTATAGAAGAAAAATATCAGGGCGCTTTAATCCCTACATTTTAAGGAGAATAAATATGAAAAATTCAATCATTTCTTACCCAAGAATAGGTGTAAATAGAGAATTAAAATTTGCTATTGAAAAATACTTTAAAAACCAAAGTTCAAAAGAGGAGCTTTTAAAAAGTGCTAAGGATTTAAGGATTAGACACTGGCAAGAAATTCAAAAAGCTGGCATTGATTTTATCCCTAGTAATGATTTTTCACTTTATGATAATGTCTTAGATACGGCTGTGCTTTTTAACATTGTTCATATAAAGTATAAAAATTTAAATTTAGATGCTTTAGATGAATACTTTGCTCAAAGTCGAGGTTATCAAGGAGAAAATGGAGATGTTACAGCCTTAGCAATGAAAAAATGGTTCAATACAAATTATCATTATTTGGTGCCTGAGTGCGATAATGCTGATATTATAGCTTTAACAGGGGATAAAATTTTTAAAGAATATCTCGAAGCTAAAGAGCTTGGCATAGAAAGCAAGCCTGTTTTAATAGGCATTTTCACACTTTTTAAACTCATTGCCTTTAAAGATGAAAAAACTCAAAAACTCGCCAAAGAAAAGCTTTTAAACGCTTATATAGAGCTTTTTGATAAACTAAATGAACTTAAAGTGACATGGCTTGAACTTGATGAGCCTTATTTGGTTTATGATTTAAGCAAGGAAGATATCGCTTTGTTCGAAGAATTTTACCAAGAACTTTTAAATCACAAAAAAAATCTTAAAATTTTACTTCAAAGCTATTTTGGAGACTTAAGAGATATTTATCCTAAACTTTTAGAAAGCAAATTTGATGCTTTGGGGCTTGATTTTATCGAAGGTAAACAAAGCTTAGCCTTAGTTCAAAAATACGGCTTTGCTAAAGATAAAATCCTTTTTGCAGGTCTTATTAACGGCAAAAATATCTATGCTAATGATTATGCTAAAAGCCTAAAGCTTGTTAAAGAGCTTCAAAAATATACACAAAATATCATCTTAAACACCTCTTGTTCGCTTTTACATGTGCCTTATAGCACTGAATTTGAAAGCAAATTAGATTCAAGCTATCTTAAACTTTTTGCCTTTGCTAAAGAAAAACTTCAAGAACTTAAAGATTTAAAAGAAATTCTAAATTCTAGCGAAGAAAATCCGCTCTTTAGAGCCAATCAAGAGCTTTTTAAAAATATCCCAGAGCGTTTAGATGAAAAAGTCAAAGCAAGGCTTAAGGCTTTAAAAAAAGAAGATTTTACCAGAACGCCTAGTTTTAAAGAACGCGCCTTAATCCAAAAAGAATTTTTAAAACTCCCTCTTTTACCAACCACAACCATAGGTTCCTTTCCTCAAAGTGCCGATGTAAGATCTAATCGCCTTGCCTTTAAGCAAGAAAAAATTTCAGCTCAAAACTACACTGAATTTAACCAACAAAAAATCAAAGAATGCATACAAATTCAAGAAGAAATAGGACTTGATGTTTTAGTGCATGGAGAATTTGAAAGAAATGATATGGTGGAGTATTTTGGAGAGAATTTAAAGGGCTTTTTATTTACTCAAAATGGTTGGGTGCAAAGCTATGGCACAAGGTGCGTTAAACCTCCTGTGATTTGGGGTGATGTATCACGCACAAAGCCTATCACCTTAGCTTGGTCTAAATTTGCACAAAGTTTAAGTCAAAAAATCGTAAAAGGTATGCTAACTGGACCTGTAACCATACTTAATTGGTCCTTTCCAAGAGAAGACATCAGCCTAAAAGAAAGTACTGAGCAAATTGCCTTAGCTATAAGAGATGAAGTGTTAGATCTTGAAAATGCAGGTATAAAAATCATACAAATTGATGAAGCCGCTTTGCGTGAAAAACTGCCTTTAAGAAAAAGCGATTGGCATAGCGAGTATTTAGATTGGGCTATTCCTGCTTTTAATCTTGTGCATAGTGGGGTAAAAGCTAAAACTCAAATTCACACTCATATGTGTTATAGTGAATTTAGCGATATCTTAAAAGAAATTGACGCTATGGATGCTGATGTGATTTCTTTTGAAGCTTCAAGATCAAACTTAAGTCTTTTAGATACTCTAAAAGCTATTCATTTTAAAACTGAGGTGGGACCAGGAGTTTATGATATACATAGCCCTAGAGTTCCAAGCATAGAAGAGCTAAGCTTAACCATAGAAAAAATTTTAAACAAATTACCTAAGGAGCAAATTTGGATCAATCCAGACTGCGGACTTAAAACAAGGGCATATGAAGAAGTCATAGCCTCTCTTAAAAATTTAGTTACAGCTACGCAAAAAATACGAAAACAATTATAAGGAGTTTTTATGTGTAATTTTTCTTTTGAAGTTTTTCCACCAAGAAAGGATGAAAATATCAAAAATCTTCATGCTATCTTAGATGATTTAGGGCAATTAAGCCCTAATTTTATCAGCGTAACCTTTGGAGCTGGAGGCTCTATTAACTCACAAAACACTTTAGAAATTGCAAGCTTAATCCAGAAAGAATATCAAATTCCTAGCATAGTACATTTACCTTGCATCCATTCTAGTAAAGAAAAAATCACTCAGATACTTCAAAAATGCAAAGAAAAAAATCTTAATCAAATTCTTGCTCTAAGAGGCGATATATGTGAGAATTTAGAAAAAAGCAAAGATTTTTCTTATGCTAGTGATTTAATTTCTTTTATAAAAAAACAAGAATATTTTGAAATTTATGCCGCATGCTATCCAGAAAAACATAATGAATCTAAAAATTTCATCGAGGATATACACCATCTTAAAACTAAGGTAAATGCAGGAACAGACAAGCTCATTACTCAACTTTTTTACGATAATGAAGATTTTTATACTTTTAAACAAAATTGTGCTTTAGCAGGTATTGACATACCTATTTACGCAGGTATTATGCCTATTACTAACAAAAGACAGGTTTTAAAAATTTCTCAACTTTGCGGAGCTAAAATCCCTCCTAAATTTGTTAAAATTTTAGAAAAATATGAAAATAATACTTTGGCTTTAGAAGATGCAGGTATCGCGTATGCTTGCGATCAAATTGTCGATTTAATCACAAGTGGCGTAGATGGAATTCATCTTTATACTATGAATAAACCCAAAGCAGCTATTAAAATTTATGAAGCTGTAAAGCATTTGCTTAAAGAAGAGCTTCATGCTTAGAAAATAAACTATTTTTTGCTTTTATCTTAACTTATTTTCATTTTTTAGCTTATGGTTTTCTATAAGTAAAACAAAAATTAAAGATAAAAGCAAACCTGGTATAATACCCAAGCAAAGATAGAAAAAAGAATTATATTTAAAAAAGAAGAAAAGTGCACCAAAAAGCATTAAAGCTAAAGATGCACCTTTGAAAAATTCTAAAATATAGATCAATGACCTTCCTCAACAACAGTTGCACCCGCTAAATATACATAAGTTAAAATCATAAAAATAAAAGCTTGTAAAAATGCCATAAAAGTTAAAAGCACATAAGCAGGAAGTGGAGCTATATAAGGAACTAAAGCTAAAATTACCATCAAAAACAAATCGTCACCTTTAATATTTCCAAACAAACGGAAGGACAAAGAAACCACACGAGAAAGATGAGAGACTATCTCTATAGGAAACATCAAAGGAGCTAAAAGTTTAATAGGTCCCATGAAATGAGCAAAATACTTTACAAAACCTTGTGCCCTAATACCCTCAAAATGATAATATACAAAAACTATAATAGCCAAGGACAAAGTCAAATTTAAACTTGCAGTTGGAGCGTGAAAACCAGGTATTATACCTATAATATTACTAAAAAACACTATAATCCCCAAAGTTGCAACCAAAGGAAGATATTTTCTTGCACCTTTTTCACTTCCCATGGTATCTCTACCCATAGATAAAACTCCCTCTAAAAAAGCCTCACCTAAATTTTGCATACCGCGTGGAACAAGTTGCATAGAACGAGTAGCCATCATAGCCACTATAACAGCAATTAAAGCTACCAAACCTATGTGAAAAAAATAAGAAAAAGTATGACTTGTATCAAGCAAAGAGCTAAATAAAAATAAATCTTTCATGGTTTCCTCAAAAATTTTATTCTAAACTCGGAATTCTAGCAAAATCTTACTTATATTTTAATGAAAATTTACATCCATTCTAAAACTTGCGAAAGTTCTTTAGCAACAAAACACTTAAGCCCTATATCTTCCAAAGGCTTAGAAGGAACAATGGCATTTTTAAATTTTTGCATTTTAGCTTCTTTTAAACGCGTATCAAGGCTAAAAACCTCTCTAATTTCTCCATTTAAACTAAGCTCCCCTATAAAAATACTATCTTTGCTCAAAGGGCGATTTTTAAAACTTGAAATAATAGCTGCAACCACAGCCAAATCCGCAGCAGTTTCACTTACTTTTACTCCGCCGCTAATATTTACAAATACATCATAATGCCCTAAAGGAATTTCAAGTTTTCTTTCAAGCAAAGCCAAAAGCATATCTAAGCGATTTTTTTCATATCCTGTAGCGCTGCGTTTTGGATAAGAACTTTCGCACACTAAAGCTTGAACTTCTAAAACCAAGGCACGAGATCCTTCCATCACAACACCTAAAGCACTTCCTGAAATAGCCTTTCCACGAGTAAAAAAACGATTTGCCAAATCTTTTGCACTGATCAAACCCTTAGCAGTCATCTCAAAAATACCTACTTCATTCGTTCCACCAAAACGATTTTTAAAGCCTCTTAAAAGTCTGATTTCTTTAGTGGCATCTCCTTCAAAATAAAGCACCACATCTACCATATGCTCAAGAACCCTAGGCCCTGCTATAGCACCTTCTTTAGTAATATGCCCTATGATAAAAGTACTGATATTATAAGCCTTGCTAACACGCATAAGTTCAAAAGTAATCTCACGCACCTGAGTGATGCTTCCTGCTGCTGAAGTGATTTTATTTGAATATAGAGTTTGTATAGAATCAACGATAAGAATGCTATAATCTTTTTTGTGCAATTCTTCTAAAATATTTTCAAGGCAAAGTTCAGTAAGTAAAAATAAATTCGGAGTATTAGCCTCAAGACGATCAGCTCTTAATTTAATCTGGGCTTTACTTTCTTCGCCACTGACATAAAGCACTTTTTTACCCTGTTTAGCTAAATTTGAAGCAATTTTTAACAAAAGCGTAGATTTTCCCACACCTGGACTTCCGCCTATAAGCACTAAAGAACCTTCAACAAGCCCTCCGCCTAAAACCAAATCAAGCTCATTATCATCTGTGCTGTATCTTGTAAAATGTTCTAACTCCACATCTTCAATACAAACAGCCTCACTTGTTTTCATACTAACTTGCGCAAGCTCTTTTAAAACTTTAATTTGCTCAGCTTTTAATTCTATAAAACTATCCCAAGCTCCACAATCAGGACATTTTCCAAGCCATTTGCTTTGTTGATTTCCACAAGCTTGACATTCAAAAAGTGCTTTATTTTTTGCCATTATTCAAAAATAGGATCTAATAAAGTATCTAAGTAAGCACTTGCATTAAATTCTTGCAAATCCGTCATTTGCTCACCCACGCCTACATAAAAAATAGGAAGCTCAAGCTCTCTTGCTATACTAAAAAGTGCACCCCCTTTAGCTGTCCCATCAAGCTTTGTGATAATCACACCATCAAGTTTTACAAGCTCATTAAAAGCTTTAGCTTGTAAAATTCCAGCATTTCCCTGTGTTCCATCTAAAACTAAAATTTTTCTATGGGGTGCGCCTTCTAAAGCTTTGTTTGAAATTCTTACAATTTTTTCAAGCTCATGAGCTAAATTTTTTTGATTTTGCAAACGGCCTGCTGTATCGATAATTACTCTATCAAAATCCTTTGCTTTTGCTTTAGAAATGGTATCAAAAGCAACCGCTGAAGGATCATGCCCTTGTGCAGTTAAAACTATATCTACATCCACTTTTTGCGCCCAAAGTTTTAATTGCTCAATCGCACCTGCTCTAAAAGTATCACACGCCCCTAAAATCACTTTTTGATTTTGGTTTTTATATAAATAAGCAAGCTTGGCAATACTTGTTGTTTTTCCTGCTCCATTTACTCCTAAAATAAGCTCTACAAAAGGTTTTTCTTGATTGGTTTCTTTTTTTTCATAAAGAAAATAAGAACCCATAACATGCTTTAAATCTTCTTTTTTTACTTCATTTTGAGGTGGTAAATAATAAATTATCTCTTCAACTATTTCATAACTTACATCTGCTTCAAGCAAAATTTCTTCAAGCAAATCTTTGGTTATCTTTTTATTCTCTCCTTTAACTCCAACAATATTTTCAAGAGTTTTTGCAAGTCCTTTTTTAAAAAAATCAAACATTAAAGTATAGCCTTTTGTATATCGATTTCTAGCATTTCTTCAGGAATAAGCCCTAAATACTGATTAATCAATTTAGAATGCTTGTTGTAAAGAAACATAGTAGGAATTCCATTTACCCCGCCTAAAGCTTTAGCTAAAAGATAGTTATTTTCACCATTAGCGACTTTATAAGATATTTTATGCTGTTCTATAAATTTTTGAATCTCATCATTAGATTTATCTTCTAATAAAACTCCAACTATGTTAAAATCATTATTATACTTTTCTTGTAATTTATTAAGATGAGGGATTTCAGCAATGCAAGGGGTACACCAAGTAGTAAAAAATACAAACAAAGTTGCCTTATCTTCATCATTGAAATTTAAAACGGCATTTTCTTTTTTAATTGAAATTAATCCTCCATCAATCAAATTAAGTTTAAAATTCATATCATTACTTTGATTGATACTTGCCTCGGTACTTAAATTTACATCATTTTGCTGCTTTTCTTTATCATCGCTACAAGCAACAAACAAATAAGACATTGCCACTAGTAAAAGTATTTTTTTAATCTTCATTATTTATCAATCCTTTATTCTTCTTTATAAAAATGCTAAAATTATAACATACATAAGATAATATTTTTTTAAAGGCATATTATATGGAAAAAACAGATTTTAGGGCATTGCAAAAAATACGCCTTTTCAAACATTCAAAACTAAATTTCAAACAAGATTATAAAATATTCAAAGAATGTCTTAAAATAATAAAACTATTTAAAGCTAAAAATATTTTAATTTTTATTCCTTTGCATTATGAACCAAACTTAATAAAATTTCGCCATATTCTTAATAAAAATTACAAACTTTTTGTTCCATTTATGCAAGATAAAAGCTTAAAAATTGTAAAATTAAGATTGCCTTTTATTAAAAAAAGGTTTGGGGTTTTAGAGCCTATAGATTCTTTTTTTAAAGCAAAAATTGATTTAGCTATTGTGCCCGTAATTGGCGTCGATAAAAATTTAAAAAGAATAGGACATGGGCAAGGTTTTTATGATAGATTTTTTGAAAATTTAAATTACAAACCTCATATAATATTTGTCCAAAGTATAGATGCTTTAAGTCAAAATAATCTAACACAAAAGCATGATATTTCAGGAAAATTATACATAAACCCTTATAAAAAATATTACAAGAAAGAAAGAAAAAATGATAGAATCACTTATCGCACTTATAGCCGCTATAGTCGGACTCGGTATAGGATATTTAGTTGCAAAAAAAATCAATGATGCCAAATATGAAATTTTCGTAGAACAAGCTAAAGCCAAAGCCAAAGCTATAGAATACGAAGCGGAGCTTATTTTAAAAGATGCAAAAAATTCAATTCTTAATGCAGAATTAGAAGTTAAAAAAAAATACGAAGAAAAAACTCACAAAATTCAAAAAGATTTTAATCAAAAATTTGATGATCTTTCTAAAAAAGAACAAAAACTTCAGCAAGAAGAAGAAAAACTAAAAGAAGATAAAGAATACCTTTGCAAGTCACAAAAACACATTCAAGACTTACAATCTGATGTTGATAAATTAAAAAATAAATATCAAGAAAAACTTGATGATGTTTTAAAAATTTTAGAACATTCTACAGGACTTACACAAAATGAAGCCAAAGAAATCATTCTTAAAAAAGTAGAAGAAAATTCTCGCGAGCAAATTGCACATATAGTAAGAAAATATGAAGAAGAAGCAAAAAATGAAGCCAAAAGAAAAGCTAATTTCATCATTGCTCAAGCTACTTCTCGTTTTGCAGGTGAATTTGCAGCTGAAAGACTTATCAATGTTATTAACATTAAAAACGATGAACTTAAAGGACGCATCATTGGTAAAGAAGGGCGCAATGTTAAAACCTTAGAAATGGTTTTAGGTGTTGATATTATCATCGATGATACACCAGGTGCTATTATAGTAAGTTGTTTTAATCTTTATCGCCGTGCTATTGCTACAAAAGTTATAGAACTTTTAGTTGAAGATGGTAGAATTCAACCCGCGCGCATAGAAGAAATTCACGAAAAAGTGTGTAAAGAATTTGATAGTGCTATTCTAGAAGAAGGCGAAACCATAGTTATGGATCTAGGTTTAAATAAAATACACCCTGAAATTGTAAAACTCATAGGAAAACTCAAATACCGAGCAAGCTATGGACAAAACGCTTTAGCACATTCTTTGGAAGTGGCTCACCTTGCAGGAATCATTGCTGCTGAGTGTGGCGGGGATGAGAATTTAGCACGTCGTGCGGGAATTTTACATGATATAGGCAAAGCATTAACCCATGATTTTGAAGGATCTCATGTGGATTTAGGTGCAGAACTTTGCAAACGCTATAAAGAGCATCCTGTAGTAATCAATGCTATTTACGCACATCATGGACACGAAGAAGCTACAAGCATAGAATCAGCAGCTGTTTGTGCAGCAGATACTTTAAGTGCTGCACGACCTGGAGCTAGAAGAGAAGTATTAGAAGCTTTTTTAAAAAGAGTCAGTGAGCTAGAAGATATCGCTAAAAGTAAAGAAGGAATTAAAAATGCCTATGCAATCAATGCCGGAAGAGAAATTCGCGTCATAGCCAATGCTCAGCTTGTTAATGATGATGAAAGTGTACTTTTGGCTAAGGAAATAGCAGCTGAAATTCAAGAAAAAATGCAATATCCTGGTGAAATTAAAGTCAATGTCATACGTGAACTTAGAGCTGTAGAATACGCTAAATAAGGTTTATTATGCAAGATATGATTGATACTTTAATAAAATATGGTTATATTGTTTTATTCTTTTACTCTTTAGGGGGCGGAATGGTTGGAATTTTAGCCGCAGGAGTTTTAAGTTCTCAAGGAAAAATGGATCTTAGTTTTTGCATTGCTCTTGCTTTTATTGCTAATACCATAGGTTCAACTTTGCTTTTTATACTTGGAAAATATTACAAAAAAGATATTATGCCTTATTTTAAAAAACACCGACGCAAACTAGCTCTTGCTATGATGAAAACAAAACAACACGGAATTATTTTACTTATAACTCAAAAATTTATTTATGGTTTAAAAACTTTCATTCCTATAGCTGCAGGCATGGCAAAATATAATTTTATTAAATTTTTTATTATCAATACTCTAGCTAGTTTGGCATGGGCTATTGTTCTAGGTTTTGCTGCTTATACTTTTGGGTATGTTATTGAAGCAATTTTTGATAAACTGAGTTTATATCCTTATACTGCTCCTTTATTTTTATTATTTTTAGCTGGAATAATTTGGCTCTATTTAAGTAAATTTTCCAAAAAATAATGTCTCTATGGAATTCTTTTTTTTACTCTTTTAAAGAATTTCATTATTTATTTTTATCTGTTGTTATTATTTTTATTTTTAATATCCTTTTAGAATATAATAATTTTTTAAACTTTAAAAACCAAAAACATTACTTTATAAATAACGCTCTATTAACGCACCAATATATAAAATATAATAAAAAAAATAAAAAATACTGGGTTTTAAAATTACAAACTGAAAACTTCACTTTTTATACCACAAGTTTTAAGGATTTAAATTTAAGCAAGAATCAACTTTTAAGCCTTAGAATTATCACCCATAATATTAACTTTAAAGACTATCTGAGCAAAAGTTTTTATGCACCTTCTTACGATTTTGAAAAATTAAAAGAAAAAGAATACAATCCCATTATATCTTACTTCTTAAATCAACATACAAATGAAAAAATTAAAGAATTTTATGGTGCTTTATTTTTTGCACTGCCCATATCTTTAGAGCTTAGAAACGATGTAAATTACTACGGCATAGCACACCTTATAGCAATTAGCGGTTATCACATAGGCTTGCTTTTTAGTTTAATTTTCTTTATTTTAGCTCCAATTTATAGTTTTTTCCAAAAAAGATATTTTCCTTATAGAAATTTACGTTTAGATTTAAGTATTTTAATTTTTACACTACTTTTAGCTTATGCTTGTTTAATAGGATTTGTCCCTTCTTTTGTGCGCTCCTTGATTATGGCTTTTTGGGTTTTTTATCTATTGTGTAAAAATATAAAAATTATTAATTTCTTTACGCTTTTTTGTAGTATTTTATTGTGCATTTCTCTTTACCCTAGACTTTTATTTAGTATTGGATTTTTATTTTCTATTTTAGGTGTTTTTTATATTTTTTTATATATGCATCATTTTGCAAATAAATTTAATAATCTTATAAATATTATTTTGCTTAATATTTGGACTTTTTTTGCCATGGTTTTACCTGTGCTTTATTTTTTTCCACTTATAAGCTACCAACAAATTTTAGGTATTATTTTGAGTGGAATTTTTGTAATATTTTATCCTTTAGTATTATTTTTGCATCTTATAAACTATGGAGATTTGCTCAATTTTATCTTAGATGAATTTTTTAAATTTAAAATTTATGGAACTAATATCTATATCCCATTTTGGATTTTTATAAGTTATCTTATTGCTTCTTTAATCTCTGTGCGATTTAAATATCTAGCTTTTCTTTGTATTTTTGCGAATTTTATTCCCTTCATTATGATTGTGATTTAGAAAATAATAGAGTTTAAGCCCAAAAAGATAAATAATCCAAGAAATATAAATCCAAATAAAAAAGAATAAAATAGTAGAAAAAGATCCATAAACACTAGCGTATGTTTTATTATATACCACATAATATACAAATAAATTTTTTCCTATATACCAAATAGCACCCGCTCCAAAAGATACTAAAGCTAAACTTTTAAGAGTTCCCTTATGAACAGAACTTGAATAAGATATAAAAAATAAACCCCAAATAATTACAAAGGGTAAAATTTCAAAAAAATTAAACCCTATTTTATAATCATCTAAAGTTTGTTGGATAAAACCTGAAATATAAAAACTAAACCCAAGCCCCAAAGGAACAAGAGTTAAAAGAGTCCAATAAGAACTAATGCTTTGCCAAAGTCCTTTAGGTTCATTTTTAGTAATACGATTGATTACAAAATCATAGCCTGAAAAAAAAGCTAAAGAAGTAAATGCCATAGCAATAAGACCTACAATACCCAAATTTACACTATTTTTTAAAAAAGTATCGATGTAAGTAGCAACAACATCTTGTTGCGTTGGTATTAAAAAAGCAAAAATTATTTGCTTTGCTTTTTCATAATAAGCTTTAAAACTGGAAATTTGCGTAAAAACAGAAAAACATACAAATAAAATAGGTATTAAAGATAATACAGTATAAAAACTAAGCGCTGCTGCATAATTTAAAATTTCCTTATCACGCAAATTTAGCAAAATAGTAAAAAAATTTTTCACCTTCTAAAGTCCCATTTTAAAAGGATTTAGTATATTATTTGGATCAAAAGCTTTTTTAATATTTCTCATTAAATTCATTTCGGCTTCAGAAAAAGCTAAATTCATAAAAGGTGCTTTAGAAAGTCCTATGCCATGCTCTCCGCTTAAAGTTCCTCCAAGTTTCACTGTTAATTTAAAAATTTCTTCCACAGCTTCATAGCCTTTTTTCACCTGCTCTTTATCATTTTTATCAGGAACCATAACATTAGTATGCACATTTCCATCCCCTGTATGCCCAAAACAAGGGATTTTAAAACCATATTTTTTAGAAATTTCATCTATACCTTCAAGCAAGGCAGGTAGTTTAGAACGCGGAACTGTAATATCTTCATTAAGTTTTAAAGTTCCATACATGGCAATGCTTTGAGAACAATTTCTTCTAGCAAACCAAATATCTGCGGCTTCTTGTTCGTCTTTTGCTATTTTAAATTCACTAGCTCCAGCTTCTAAAAAATAATGTTCTAAATTTCTCAAATCCTCATCAATAGCCTCTTTAACATTACCATCCACATCAGCAATCAAAATAGCTCCAGCTTCTATAGGCAAACCTTTATTAAATTTGCTCTCAACCGCTCTAATGCTAAGATTGTCTAAAAATTCCATAGATACAGGACTTACACCGCTAGCAAGGCTTTTATAAACCGCATTCATAGCACTTTTTACACTTGGAAAAATAGCAAAAGCAGTTTTTTTGAATTTAGGTAAAGGTATTAATTTTAAAGTAAGCTCACTTAAAACTGCTAAAGAACCTTCACTAGCGATTAAAATTCCTGCCAAATTATAACCTGCTACATCTTTAATAGTGCGTTTTCCTGCACGAATGATTTCTCCGCTGGGCAAAACAGCCCTTAAAGCCATCACATAATCTTTTGTAATGCCATATTTTGCAGCTCTCATTCCCCCAGCATTTTCGCTTACATTACCCCCTAAGCTAGAATACTCCATGCTAGCAGGGTCAGGTGGATAAAACAGCCCGTATTTGGCTACTTCTTTTTGTAAATGTATATTAATAACCCCAGGTTGCACAACAGCCACTAAATTTTCAAGATCAATTTCTAAAATTTTATTCATATGCTTTTCAAAAGCAAGCACCACACCGCCATTAACAGCTAAAGCTCCTCCTGTAAAACCAGATCCTGAGCCTCGTGGTATGACTATGATATTATTTTCATTGCAAAATTTTAAAATTTGAGCAATATCTTCTTCATTTCTTGGAAAAAGAACCCCATCGGGTAAATAATGTTTTTTTGTCGCATCATAGCTATAAGCTCTTTTGTGAATTTCATCAAAATAAGCGTTTTCTTCTCCTAAAAATCGTTTAAAATATTGTTCAAATTCTTTTTTCATGTTTATTGCACCTTAGGAAGATTAATCAAAGCATCATAATATCTATAATAATTTCCTATTTCTTGAGAGTTAAAATCAAAAAAATTACTTTTATATCCACCTATACGAGAATAAAAAGGAACCTGAACGCTAGTTGGCTTGCTTATAGGCACTTCATAAAGCTTATTAAAATCTTGACAATCCACAACTTCTGCTTGATTTTCCAAAGCTACAACCAAAATACCAACCGCATTATCATCACAAAATTGCCTAAAATCTGAACGCTTAGGAGAAAGAGTGGCCGTTCTAATTAATTGTGCTCCAAAAATGTCAATATGGGTAAAATATATCTGCGGAAATTCTCTAACAAGTTCATTATAAGTTTGTTCATCAGGAGCAATTACCAATCCTCTATCATAAAGAAAATTTAAAACAACCTCATCACCTACTTTAGGTAAAACATTTGGTAAAGGCAAAGCATCTTGCTTAAGAGCTGAAAAAACGCTAAATTCTAATTTTGCCAAACCATTTTTTTTATCTATAACACTTGCTCTAGCGATGATACTTTGCGAATTGCTAAAATGTTGTACTACTACGCCACTTGAATAAAGTTTTATATCATCACTATCTTTAATATAACCATAAATATCATCAACTTTTACAAGTTCACTTTTTATAGGTTTTAAATCAAATCCAACCGCAAAGAGGCTAAGGTTTAAAGCTAAAAAACACACTATAGTTTTAAACAAATTTGCTCCTTAAATAAAAATTTATAGAATTATAATCCTTTTTTGTTAAGCAATTGTAAGAAAAATAAAGTAAAATATAGCTTTCAAATTTCAAAATTCTTTTAAAAATTAAGGTTATCTCATGAAAAAATTATTGCTTTTATTTATTTTTGTTGTTCAAAGTTTTGCAGCTTTAAGTGTTGAAGAGTTAACTTGGGATAATGGAGATACCTTGCTTAAATTCTTACAAAGAAATTCCATACCTATGTCGCTTTATTATGGACTTGATAGAGAAGATCAAGAACTTGCTTCTGATATAGCTTATAAAATAAAATATCAAGTTTTAAAAGATGAAAACAACAACATAGAACAAGTTTTAATTCCAATTAGCGATGATTTACAAATTCATATCTATAAAGATAAAGATGGACAATACACTCTTGCTTTTACTCCTGTATCTTATCAAAAAGAAGATAGAATTTTACATTTAACCATTAAAAGCTCTGCTTATCAAGATGTCTATGAAGAAAGTGGTAGCAGTACTTTAGCTCGTGCTATGGTTCGTGCTTTTCGAGGAAGTATAAATTTTCGCAATATCCAAAAAGGTGATGAAGTAACCCTATATTATGAACAAAAAAGACGCATGGGTAAACTTTGGGGCGATATAAATATAAAAATGGCAATGGTAGAAATCAATAAAAGCGCTAGAGAAGTCTTTTCTTATAATGATATATTCTATGATCGCGATGGCAAAGAATTAGAATCTTTTTTACTTACAAAACCTGTGAACTACACTAGAATTTCCTCTCCTTTTACAACAGCAAGATATCATCCTATATTAAAACGCTATCGCGCCCATCTTGGTATAGACTATGCTGCACCTACTGGAACTCCTGTAAAAAGTGCTGGCAAAGGAGTAGTAACCTTTATAGGCACAAAAGGTGGTTATGGAAATGTAATTCAAATCAAGCATGACTCAGGTTATATGACTTTATATGCTCATCTTAGTCGTTTTGCAAAAATTAAAAACGGACAAAAGGTAAATCAAGGACAAGTAATTGCATATGTTGGTTCAACAGGTATGAGCACAGGTCCTCATTTGCATTTTGGAGTATATTTAAATAATAAAGCTATAAATCCTGCATCTGTTGTAAAAATCGCCAAATCAGAACTTAGTGGAAAAGCAAAAGAGAATTTTAAACATATCATAGCTGGATACGAGCAGGTTGTTAAAGAAGCCCTAGCCTCGAATCAACCTAATCCTCCAAAAGAAGAAGATTTTGAAAACTATATAGAATTTTAATTACTCAACAACGCTTTATCTTTTGCATTGATTAAAGAATTTAGAAGAGTTGTAAGCTCTTCTTTTTCTTTTTCATTAATTTCACAAAAATCTGCATCAATCAATTGTTTTACCAAAGCTTCATTTAACAAATCTCCATCGCCAAATTCTCTAGCTTTTTGAATGATTTTTAACACTCTTAAATCTTTTCTTTCATACATTTTAATCCTTTAAATAAACCACACTCACAAAACGCTTAGGCGTTTTATCACGACGATAAGAAAAAAAACTCTCATCATCAAAACTACAAATTCCACAATCTTTAATATTTTCAATGCCTAAATTTTGCGCTTGAAATTTTACTAAAGCTTTTAAATCAAGTTTATCATCTTGAACAAATTCTTTAAATTCTTTTTTAGCAAATTCTAAAATTTCTCCATCTATTTCATAATTTTTAGCACAAATTCCAGGCAGGATAAAAAGATGAAATTTATTCTTATCTAAATGTGAATTTTGCATAGCAATTTGATCAACGCATTCTTTTAGGATATTTTCAAAGCTTCCTTTTCTACCTGAATGTAAAGCTGCTATAATGCCACTTTCATGATATAAAATTAAAGGCAAACAATCCGCGCTTAAAACACAAAGAGCAGTATTTTTTTCTTTACTTATAAGTCCATCACAACTGAGATTTTTTAAATTTTCATCATAAATAATAACTTTATGAGAGTGAATTTGATCCATAAAAACACATTTTTCAATATCTTTAAAACCTAAATGAGAAAATAAATTCTCATTATGAATTTTAGCCCTAAAAACATTATAATCCTTATCAAAAGCACAAAAAATACCGACTTTATTATTTTCTAATAAAGATAAGAAATTCTTTCCACTTCTTCCCATGATAATCCTTTGTTTTTACCTTGTAATTGCGCATAAATATAACGAGCAAGTAAATCGCTTTCTATGTTGATTTTTCTACCTACTTGATAGTCTTTAAAAAGCGTTTCTTTAAAAGTAATAGGAATAATAGTAAGCCTAATACCATTTTTTAAAATTTCATTGATAGTAAGGCTTACTCCATCAACGCCTATACTTCCTTTTTCTACCATAAATTTCATAGCTTCTTTAGGTAAAGATATATGAAAATCCACTCCATTTTCATCTTTTTGAATCTTTTCAAGTATGCCGATAAAATCAATATGTCCTTGCATAAGATGTCCATCAATTCTATCGCCATATCTTAAAGCAGGTTCTATATGAACTTTATCTTTTAAATTTTCTATAGCTACATGAGTGCGACTTTCACGAGAAAGTTCCACTTCAAAACCTCCCTCATAAAGTTTTGTTACACTTAAACAAGCTCCATTTACGGCTATGCTATCGCCAAGATTTGGGCGATATTTTGCTTTTAAGCTTAAAGTATTGTTTTGATAAGATTGAACTTTAGCAATTTCTCTTATGAGTCCATTAAACATTTTTTACCTTAAAAAATCTTATTTAATAATTTATTCACCGCTTTATCAACTTTATCGCCCGTACTTTTAGCACCATCACTCACACCGCCACCTACTACATTTTTAATAGAATTTAACACACTTCCTGCATTTAAATTCACTTTAAGATTTTCCGTAGTTCCTGTAATACTTCCTTTAAAATTGGCTCTATCGAGTTTAATATCAAAAGGCAAATTTAAAGCTCCGCTTTTAGAATTTAAAGCTCCTGATTGTATTAAAATATAAGAACGATCTGCTTGCATATTAAGATCAAGTTTGATATTTTCTTTTTTAATCAAAGCTTTAGCATTAGCAGTGCGATAAACATCATTGGTAATATCTTTTAGTGTTAAAATTTTTAAAGCATTGGTAATAAGATTTGGTTTTAATTTACCCTCTTTTATATCCAAATTAACCTCTCCTTCTTCGCTTAAAAGATTGTAATTTGCCTTCACATCTGCCTTACCTTGATAAACATCCATAAAATCTAAACCTTGAGCTAGGCTACTTAAATCCACTCCATTTAAATCAGCAAGCAAAAGGTTATCTTTAAGTGTGCTTTGAAGCCTCCCTTCAAATAAATTTGGACTATTTACAACAAAATTTAAATTCTTATCAAAACCTACCTTTCCATTAAATTCTGCCTTACCTTTAAGTTTTCTATCCAACAAAAAGCCTAGTTTTGAAAAATCATTTATCTTTAGATTAAAATCCGAATTTAAAAGCATTTTGCTTATATCAAAACTTCCTTGTAGTTTTGTAAGATCAGCTAAAGATGAATTTAAAACAGAATCAAATTGAGCGATATTGTTTTTAAAATTAATTTTGGTATTTAAATCATAACTTGTATTGTTTGGAAAATTTTTATTTAAAATTTTACTTAAAGTTGTAGCATTTAAAATACCTTTAGCTTCTAAATTTGCTTTACCATTAAGGTTATTAAAATCGATATTATCTAAATTAATTTTTGCATTAACAATCCCACTGGCATAATTTGGCATACCTGCTATAACAAAAAGTTTAGATAAATCAAGTTTATCAATGTTTAAATCAAGTTTTTTGCCATTTGAATCAGCCTTGATTACACCATCTGCCAAATTTGCATTTGCATTTAAATTTTGTATTTGAGTGCCTATAATATGAGCTTTTGCAGTAAGATCTGCCTTACCTTGTAATTTTTGTCCTGCTATAGCACTAAACTGAGATAAGTCATCAATAAAAGCATTTAAATCTGTATTTAACTCACTATTTTTTAAATTATAAGTTCCTTGAAGTTTTTTGATATTAAGCAAATTTGAAGCAAGCAAAGCATTGTAAGCAATATTGCTATTTTTTGCATTTGCTTTAGCATCAAAACTAAAAATTGTATTTGGAAGCTCTATTTTAGCTATTTTTTTAAGCTCATTGGTGTTAATCTTTGCATTGTTTATTTTTGCTTCAAGATCAAAATTAGAAAAATCCAAATCTGCATTTAGAAGTTTAGCATTTAAATTTCCAGAAACCAAAGCTCCATATCCTGCAAGAGCTAATAATTTTTCCAAACTTACTTCATTAATATCTGCAAAAATTTTATTATTTTTCAAACTTGCCTTTACCTCTCCACCAAGTCCGATAACTTGAGCATTTAAACTTGATAAGGCATTATTTACAACACTTGTTTGACCTATCACACCCAAACTACCATTTAGTCTAGTTTTTGTAAGTTTTTCAAGCTTTACAAGAGAAGGAATACTTAAATTAAAATCAGTACTTAAAGCATTCTTGCTAATATCATAAAGAGTTTTTTGGGTTTGTAAGTTAAGATAATCATTGTAAATTTTACTTACAGCATAAATCTTATCTTCTTTAACATTGGCCAAAATTTCTGCTTTAGGATTAGAATTTAAAGGCAAGTCTAAAGAAAAATCTTTTTTTATCGCCTCATAGTTTATATAACTTGTATCAAGTTTTATGATGATATTTCCATCAGGTTTTAAATTCTGTGCTGAAATTTTTGCTTGAGCATTTAAAAAACCTTTAGCATAACTAGGGTAAGATAAAAGATGAAGTATTTCTTCTATCTTAAGATTTTGCGCATCTAAATTTAAAGCAATAGGGCTGTAATTATACATTCTTGCATTTAAAAGCACATTTGAACCTAACAAATAGCCCTTTCCATCTAAAGTAAAATCACTTGCTTTACCTTGAATTTTACCGCCAAAAGAAAGGTTTTGATTTAAATTTAAACCTAAATTTTTAGCATAATTTTGCTTTAAAGAAATAAGATAGTCAAGATCAAATCCAAGCTTAAAAGGACTCAAAGCTCCCTGAAGATTAAAATCTGCCATATTTGCGATATTTGCTTGCAATTCAAGGCTTGAAAAACGTAAATTAAAATGCGTGATATTTACATCTAATCCCGCACTTTCTTTGATCTTTTTTTGCACTATATTTGCCACTATATTATTACCAAAACTTGTGAAAAGTATGGTATAAATAGCAATCAAAAGCACAACAACAAAAGCTATAACTCCATAAAAAATCTTTTTCATTTTTATCCTTTAGTTTATTTTATAAAATAACTTTAGTCTATAAAACTAAACTTTTATAAATATTTTAATTTAAAGTATTGACAAAATTCATTTTTTATAGTATGATATTATCACTCTAAATAAAAGAGTGCTAAAATCAATATTTTTAAGGATGGACAAAAATGAATTTTCAACCTTTAGGAAAGCGTGTTCTAGTTAAACGCGTAGAAGAAACTAAAACAACAGCCTCAGGTATAATTATACCAGATAATGCTAAAGAAAAGCCTTTAATGGGTGAAGTAGTAGCAGTAAGTAAAGAAATCACTGATATTGCAAATGGTGATAAAATCGTGTTTGCTAAATACGGTGGAACAGAAATTAAACTTGATAATAATGAATATTTAGTTTTAAACTTAGATGATATCTTAGGAATTTTAAAATAATTTATAAAAAAGGATAAAAAATGGCAAAAGAAATTATTTTTTCAGATGAAGCAAGAAATAAACTTTATGAGGGCGTTAAAAAACTTAATGACGCGGTAAAAGTAACTATGGGGCCAAGAGGACGCAATGTTTTAATCCAAAAAAGCTTTGGTGCTCCAAGCATTACTAAAGATGGCGTAAGTGTTGCTAAAGAAGTAGAGCTTAAAGATAGTCTTGAAAATATGGGTGCTTCACTTGTAAGAGAAGTAGCAAGCAAAACAGCTGATCAAGCAGGCGATGGAACAACTACTGCAACGGTTTTAGCTCATGCGATTTTTAAAGAAGGTTTAAGAAATATCACAGCAGGTGCAAATCCTATTGAAGTAAAACGTGGCATGGATAAAGCTTGCGAAGCTATAGTAGGCGAACTTAAAAAACTTTCTCGCGAAGTAAAAGATAAAAAAGAAATTGCACAAGTTGCTACAATCTCAGCCAATTCTGATGAAAAAATCGGAAATTTAATCGCTGATGCTATGGAAAAAGTGGGCAAAGATGGTGTTATCACTGTTGAAGAGGCAAAATCAATCAATGATGAATTAAATGTAGTTGAAGGTATGCAATTTGATAGAGGTTATTTAAGCCCTTATTTTATCACTAATGCAGAAAAAATGACAGTAGAGCTTTCAAGCCCTTATATCTTGCTTTTTGATAAAAAAATTGCAAATTTAAAAGATTTATTACCGGTTTTAGAACAAATTCAAAAAACAGGCAAACCACTTTTAATTATCGCTGAAGATATTGAAGGTGAAGCACTTGCAACTTTGGTTGTAAATAAACTTCGCGGTGTTCTTAATATTTCAGCCGTAAAAGCTCCAGGTTTTGGCGATAGAAGAAAAGCTATGCTTGAAGATATAGCGATTTTAACAGGCGGAGAAGTGATTTCTGAAGAACTTGGAAGAACTCTTGAAAGTGCGACCATACAAGATCTTGGACAAGCTTCTAGCGTAATCATCGATAAAGACAATACAACCATAGTAAATGGCGCAGGTGAAAAAGCAAATATTGATGCAAGGGTAAATCAAATCAAAGCACAAATTGCTGAAACAACTTCAGATTATGATAGAGAAAAATTACAAGAAAGACTTGCAAAATTAAGTGGCGGTGTTGCAGTTATTAAAGTAGGTGCAGCAACTGAAACTGAAATGAAAGAGAAAAAAGATCGCGTTGATGATGCTTTAAGTGCTACTAAAGCAGCAGTTGAAGAAGGTATAGTAATTGGTGGTGGTGCAGCGCTTATCAAAGCAAAAGCTAAAATCAAACTTGATCTACAAGGTGATGAAGCAATCGGTGCAGCTATCGTTGAAAGAGCTTTAAGAGCACCTTTAAGACAAATTGCTGAAAATGCAGGCTTTGATGCAGGTGTGGTTGTAAATAGCGTAGAAAATGCTAAAGATGAAAATACAGGCTTTGATGCTGCAAAAGGTGAATATGTTAATATGCTTGAAAGTGGAATTATCGATCCTGTTAAAGTAGAAAGAGTAGCTTTACTCAATGCAGTTTCTGTAGCTAGTATGCTTTTAACCACAGAAGCAACAATTAGTGAAATTAAAGAAGATAAACCTGCTATGCCAGATATGAGCGGTATGGGAGGAATGGGTGGCATGGGCGGAATGATGTAATATCTGCTCTAACCTCTTATCAGCAAGGATTTTCCTTGCTGATTACCAATTTAATTTAAAAACACTCCCTTGATTTTCTACAGATTCACAAATAATCTTAATATCATTATCATCACAAACTTTTTTTACCAAAGAAAGCCCTATACCAAATCCTCCTTGATCGGTATTAAATCTTGTATACCTATCAAAAATATGATTTAAATTTGACTTTGAAATTCCACAACCTGTATCCGCAATACTTAAAAAATTGGCTTTTAAAATTATAGAAATTACTCCACCTTTTTTATTGTATTTAATAGCATTGCTTATAAGATTATCAATCAATTTAGAAATTTGACTTTTAGGAGCAAAAATATTTGCTTGATTTAAATCAAGCTTTAGTGTAATTTTTTTTTGCTCAAAAAATACTTTAAAATATTCCAATCTTTCTTCAAGTAGTATTCTTAAATCAAATTTTTGTTTTTCTGTTTCTAAGGTATTAGGGAAATTATAAAAAACAAGATCAGAATACACTTGAGACAAACTTTTTGCAGCAAGCTTAATCCTTGTAAATTTAGCATTATCTCCTAAATTTTGATGCTCAAGTTGTTCTATACTCATCAAAATAACACTTAATGGGGTATTGAGTTCATGGGTTGAATCTTTAATGAAACGATTTAGTGTGCTGATTTTATCCTCTAAAGGCTTTAGAGCAATTTTTACTAAAATATAAGATATTAAGCCCAATATGCAAAAAGCCATAATAGCAAAACCAAAAACTTTCGTTCTAATCCAAAAAAGATCTTTGCCAACATCTTCACCCTGTATTAAAATTTGCAAACC
This sequence comes from Campylobacter sp. US53, assembly GCF_004378995.1. Classification (NCBI taxonomy): domain Bacteria; kingdom Pseudomonadati; phylum Campylobacterota; class Epsilonproteobacteria; order Campylobacterales; family Campylobacteraceae; genus Campylobacter; species Campylobacter sp. US53. Next base: position 236,796 of record NZ_RYYH01000001.1, read on the forward strand.
ATCGTTAGTATTTACTTCTTCATTGCTAGCATGTCTTAAAAAATAATGATCTGCACTCATAGGAGCAAGGAAAAAAACCTTATTATCACAAATACCTCTACCTTTAAGCTCTATCTTTGCCTTTCTTAAATCAAAATCTATATTACTAAAAACAATCTTTTTAGCATCAAATATAGCAAATTTTAGTGCTGTGCTTTGAGCAATATTTTTTGCACTTATATCTATAGGAGTAAAGCGAGAATTTAAGATACTTATAACAATATTTCTATGATTTTCTCTCAAAGTGGCACCCTTTAAAACAACTAATTCTTCATATAATTTTTGATACCATAATGCAAAAAAAATAGTTAAAAAAATACCTGTAGTTGTTAAGTAGATTAATAAAATTTGCCTAATGACTTTTTTAGCCATAGCAATATCCCCTGCCTCTTTGATTTATAATTTTTTCTTTTCCTAAAATTTTACGTAAATTTTTCACATAAGCCCTTAAACTTAACTCACTAGGCTCCTCATCATAATCCCAGAGTTCTTCAAAAATTCTCTCTGTGCTTAAAAAGTTGTTTTTATTTTTAAGTAATAAAGACAAAAGCTTAATTTCTTTACTCGGTAAAGTCAAGGCTTTATTATTATGGTAAAGAATTTGTGTAGTAAATTCAAATCTAAATCCATCTCCTAAATCTTCAAAATCTTCATTTTTATGTGAAAAAGCTCTTTTAAGCAAAGCTTTAACCCTGATAGATAACTCGGCAAGTTCAAAAGGTTTTTTTATATAATCATCACAACCTGCATCAAAGCCTTGTTTTAAATCATTTGTTGTGTTTAAAGAAGTCATGAAAATTGCTGGGGTTTGCTTTCCGCTTTTTCTTAATTCTTTAAGCAATGAAAATCCATCTCCTAAAGGAACTTTTACATCTAAAATCCAAAGATCAAAATATCTTTCATAAGCCATATCTAAAGCTTCTTGTGCATTATCGCATAAAAATACTTCATATCCTTCATCGTTTAAAAACTCTTCAATGATCTCACTCAAGCTCAAATCATCTTCTAAAAGTAAAATTTTAGCAGCCATAATTTAAATCTTTCTAAGTTCAAATCTCTTAAATATATATCATTGTATCAAATTTCTTATCAATTATTTAATAAAATTTCATTTTTATTTAATTTATTTTTATCTATAATCCTTTTATACAAATAAATTTTTCCTTAAGGAGTTAAAATGCTTCCAAAATGGGATAACAGCTATAGTGTGCACAATGCTAAAATTGATGAACAACATAAAAAGCTTTTTGAACTTGCTGCAAAAGTTGAAGTTGTATCAGATAGATCTGTAAGTAAAAATGAAGTCAAAGAACTTTTGGCTGAATTTTTTAATTATATGAAAGATCACTTTAATGATGAAGAAAAATACATGCAGCTAATAGGCTATCCAAATTTAGAAGAACATCGAAAAATACATAAAGAAATCATCCAAACCATGATTAACTTAATCAAAGATATCAAATCAACCAATGATCTTAAAGAAAAACTTTATATAGTGGCTAAAAAGTGGCTTTTAGAACACATACTATATGAAGACATGAAAGTTGAAAAATGGAGAAGTTCTTCTTTGTCTACAGATGATGGTGGCGATGTTAGCTTTGAAGCAGCAGAAGATGAAGATAATGAGCATCCACAATTTTATCTTTATACCTGTAATTGTCCTGGTAAAATTCACGATGTTCCTTATAGCATTCATCAAAAAATAGAATTACAAGGTCATAAATTTACTTGTAAAACTTGTAAACAAGCTATAAAATTTTACAAAAAACATTCTTAAGGAGGATAAAATGAAACGCAATGTAAAAACTTATTCTTTTAGAATGCCTTTAGAGCTTAAGGAGCGTTTGGATAATTTAAGTAAAAATCTTTCTAAACCAAAATCAGCCATAGTAAAAGAAGCCATAGAAGCTTATCTTAATGAAGTTGAAGATTTTTCTTTTGCTGTTAATGCCCTAGAAGAACTTAAAGATGGGGATTATCAAAAGGCAAGTAAAAAAATAGATAAAATTGTCAAAAATCTCCAAGAAGATTCTAACGATAACGAACTTGGTGATTTTGATTTTGCTATTGAAGCTTTAGAAGAACTTAAAGATGGGGATTATCAAAAGGCAAGTAAAAAAATAGATAAAATTGTCAAAAATCTTAAACAAACAAAATAAAAAACTTTATCACAATTTTTTTTGTGATAAAGACTTATTAATTTTTATATTAAAATACATTTATGAATATTAAAAATGGAGTTAAAAAAGTGGCTCCGGATGTAGGATTCGAACCTACGACCAATCGGTTAACAGCCGACTACTCTACCGCTGAGCTAATCCGGAACATTTAAAAGTAAAATGTGATTATAGTGAAATTAAAAAACTTTGTCAAGGGTTTTTACACAAAAATGCATTTTTTATGTAAAAAAATTAATTTACTCCTTAACAATAACACTTTTTAAATTTCTAAAATAAAACAAATTTACCCCATCTTCATATAAATAATCAAGCTTCATTCCATGTGTTTCTAAAATAGTATTTACAATATAAAGCCCTAATCCAAAACTTGATTTTTGTTTTGATCCTTGAGTAAAAGCTTGAGTATAGTATTCTAAAGTATTGTTAAGCTCAGGACCACGATTTTTGAAACAAATATAATCATCTATAATATCAATTTGCACAAACCCATCTTCAGAATGTTTAATACCATTATCTATCATATTTTTAATCGCCGTAGTAAAAAGTTTAAAATCCACATTTACAAAAAAACTTTCTTCCATAAAAATACGTATATTGCTATCATCTCGCATTGCAATTTCTTTGGCTTCATCTAAAACATCTAAAATATTGTATTTTTTTCTATTTATAAAAGCAGCCCCTGAAGTAATTTGCTCAATAGCAGCAAATTCATTAATTAAAATTTCAAGTCTAGTAAAAACCCCATTTAAGCGCTCTTTATATTTATTATCTTCTATCATTTCTAAAGTTAAAAGCCCCTTAGTAATAGGAGTTTTGAGTTCATGCATAATATTTCTTAAAAAAAACTGACGAGATTGGTTTAGCTTTCGAATTTGAACAATGGCTTGATAAAAAGCTTCACTTACTTGTGAAATTTCATCCACCCCAGTGCTTACATCTTCTATATCATTAAGCTTTCCTTGGGCAAATTTATCAATTTGTTTTTTAAGTCTTTTAAGTGGTTTTAATTTTTTAAATATATAAATATAAAGCAATACAAGAATACAAATCACAGCTACAGCTATGGCTTTGATAATAAAATACCTATAGGTTTGATAATCTTGATCCTTATAAAGATAAACCTTTCCATCATAAATAATATTTAAATACACCTGTCTATTATAAGAAATAATCTCGATTAAGCCATTATTAACCTCAACCCTAGCTAAAACATCACCTCTAAAAAGAATTTTACGGATCTGCTTTGCTTCTGTTATCTCATCCATTTTATTATAATTTTTTGTCTGCTCTTCAAATTCTTTTTCACTGATAACTCCTGCAAAATTTAAGAGCCTTGCATTAGCTATCAAAGAATATTTTGTATTTAATTCTCTAGTATAATTTTGCTGATCGTATTCTATAAGCCACAAAAAGCCAAGTATAACACTAACCCCAGCAAAAATAAAAATAAAAGTTATAGTATAAAAAATCGAAGATTTATTCATTGAGTAAGCTTATAACCTATTCCACGTATAGAGTGAATATATTTTGGAGTTTTTGGATCATCTCCCATCTTTTGACGAATTCTACTGATAATAACGTCTATACTTTTATTGCTAGAATCCTCACTAATAGAAGAACAATTATAAACAAGCTCTTCACGACTTACCACTCCACCCTCTTTTTTAATCAAATAGCTTAAAATATCAAATTCAGCATTAGTTAAAGTAAGCTCTTGTCCTTTCATGGTAATAATATGCTTATATTGATCATAAACAAGATCTTTTACACTTTTTGCTATGGCACTTTTTGTATTTGAAATACGTCTTAAATGACTTTTAATACGTGCTTGTAATTCTTTTGGATTATAAGGTTTTGGTAGGTAATCATCTGCTCCAAGCTCTAAAGCATTAACCTTATCTGTAATATCATGTCTTGCACTTGAAATAATAATAGGCGTATCATACTTTTTACGAATCTCTTCACACACTTCAAGCCCATCAAGTCCTGGCAAAGAAAGGTCTAAAATGATAAGCTGATACTCTTTTAATGCGAGCTTAGAAAGGCCTATATAAGGCTCATGAGCTATATCAACTTTCATATCAAATTTTTCCAAATATTCAGCTGTAATTTCTGCTAATTCTAAATCGTCTTCTATCATAAGAATATTTGTCATAGTTTTCCTTTATTTTAAACTTAATTTTAATTTTAAACTAAAATTTATAACGAAAGGAAAATCCTTCCGTTATTTTTATTTAAGCACAAGCAAAGTCGCAAAACCATTGCGATATACCCAAACTTTGGTAAATTCTTTTTTATTAACTTGTTTTAAAGCTTGTTCTAAATCTTTTAAATTTTTAATTTCACTTTGTCCAATACCTATGATAATATCACCCTCTTGGAAACCAGAATTTTTTCCTTTGCTCTTTTCTTTAACACTATCAACCAAAACACCATTAACATCTTTTGGAATTTGCAAACGATCCTTAAGTCTTGGATCTAAATTTCTCAAACTCAAACCATCAATCAGATCACTTTGTACGCCTTTAGGATTTTCTTTTTCACCTTTAAGAGTAAAACTTGCTTGCTTATTTTCTCCATCTCTTTCGTAACTTAATGAAATTTTTTGACCAATCTCTAAAGTTCCTATATAATTTTTAAGATCAATAGGACTTTTTATAATCTTATCATTAACTTTAGTAACTAAATCTCCACGCTTAAGCCCTGCTTCATCAGCACTTGAACCTTTTTGAACATCAGTGATTAAAGCTCCTTCTTGATTTTTGTAAGCTTTTTTAGTATCACCTTGCAAAGCTGAAATAGTCACACCTAAAAATCCTCTATCGATCTTGCCTTTTTCAATAAGTTTTTTAGCTATATCTTTAACCATATTTGAAGGTATAGCAAAACCTATGCCGTTATTTCCACCGCCACGAGAAAGAATAGCTGAATTAATACCTACTAAATATCCACGACTATCCACCAAAGCTCCACCTGAATTTCCTGGATTGATAGAAGCATCTGTTTGTATAAAATTTTCATATTGATTTAAACCTATATTGTCTTTGTTTAAAGCAGATATTATTCCACTTGTAACACTAAAACCGACTCCAAAAGGATTTCCAAGTGCAAAAACAACATCTCCTTCCATTAAATCATCAGAATTTGTAAAAGTAATAGCTGAAAGATTATTAGCCTCTATTTTTATAACAGCCAAATCTGTTTTTGAATCTTTACCTATAAGTTTTGCTTTATATTCTGTATCGCTTCCTGGTAAATTCACTGTAATCGTATCAGCATCATCTACAACGTGATTATTTGTTACTATATAACCATCTTTTGAAATAATCACCCCTGATCCCAAAGAACTCACCACTTCTTTATCATTTTTTCCTTTTCTTTGAGGAAAATCAAAATCAAAAAATTGTTTAAAATAAGGATCATTAAAAAAATCATCCAGAGGACTTGGACGATTCGCTCTTGTAATAGTTTTTGAGGTGGAAATATTAACCACTGATTTTTTTGCATCTTTAATAGAATCATGATAAGAAAGCACTGCATTTCCAGCAGCAGGATTCACACGATTAGCCGTTGTAGTCGATTCGTTAAAATTAATACTTACAGCAAATAAAGCACTTGCTAAACTTAATGATAAAAAAATCTTTTTCATTTCATTTCCTTTTTGTTCTTAAAGATAAATTATCTCGTAAAATATTTTACTGTCTTCATAGTATAAAACCGAAAATTTACAAAATTGTAAATAAAACCTTGAGTGATAAAAATTTATAAAACTTGATTGACTTAGGCTAAAGTTTATGTTATAATTTAATCCTTTATATAATCAAGTAAAATTTTTAAGGAAATATAACATGAATAGTTTATACGAAACTCTTGGAGTTAGTAAAAACGCTAGTGCAGATGAAATAAAAAAAGCTTACCGTCGCCTAGCTAGAAAATATCATCCTGATATCAACAAAGAAAAAGGTGCGGAAGAAAAATTTAAAGAAATTAATGCTGCTTATGAAATTTTAAGTGACGAAAAAAAACGAGCTCAGTATGACCAATACGGCGATTCTATGTTTGGTGGACAAAGTTTTCATGATTTTTCAAGAAATGCTGGTGGGGTAAATTTAGACGATATTTTAAAAGATCTCTTTGGAGGAGGCTTTGGTGGACGCTCAAGAGGGGGTTTTAACGGCTTTTCTTCAAAAGGCTTTAGCAGTGGTTTTGGAGGATTTGGAGGTTTTGAAGAAGAAAATTTAGACAGCAATCTAGAGCTTCACATTCCTTTCGAAAAAGCTGTTAAAGGCGGGGAACATAGTTTTAATTTTCAAGGCGAAACCATTAAATTTAAAATTCCACACGGTATAAAAGAAGGCGAGAAACTAAGAATTCGCTCTAAAGGAAAACAAAGCAGAAATGGAGCTAGAGGCGATTTAATCATTATTGTAAAAATAGAAGAAAGTCCTATTTACACAAGAGAAGATGATGATTTATATCAAAAGGTTGATATTTCTTTAAAAACTGCACTTTTTGGTGGAAAAATAAATATAAAAACACTCAAAGAAGGCAAGGAAGAAGCGACAATTAACATAACGCCTAATTCAAAAAATAACCAAAAAATTCGTTTAAAAGGTTATGGGGTGCAAAATAGAAAAAGTGATATTTATGGGGATATGTATTTGATTTTAAATGTTGTTTTGCCAAATTTAGATACCCTTGATGAAAAATTTATAGAACTCTTAAAAGAAAAATTACCTTAAAGAAAGGAATAAAATATGGAACACCATTATGATGAACCTGTATATTTAATCAGTGTTGTGGCTAAAGTTTTAAGCATACATCCACAAACCTTAAGGCAATACGAAAGAGAAGGATTGATAGAGCCAAGTAGAACCGATGGCAAAATAAGACTTTATTCTCAAAGGGATATTGACCGCATTAAACTTATATTGCGTTTAACAAGAGACATGGGAATCAATCTTGCTGGAGTAGATGTTATCTTAAAATTGAAAAACCAACTTCACGAATTTGAAAATTTAATTGATGAACTACGCTTAGAATTAAGCAAACAACAAGATAAAGAAGCGGCTAGCAAAGCCGTTGTTAAGCATAAAAATAGCTTTGATTTGATTTTTTATGAGAAAAAATAAAAAATAATGGATAATTTTTTAGAAATTTTTTTAATCACCGTTGCTATAGCTATAGTTTTAAATGTCATATTTAAAAAATTTGAAATTCCAACTATCATTGGATATATAGCTGCTGGAGAAATCATTTCTGAAATTTATCATTTAAGTGGCAAAGGCGAAATCACCCATATAGCCGAATTTGGTATAGTGTTTTTAATGTTTACCATAGGGCTTGAATTTTCTTTTAAGCATTTAATGGCAATGAAACAAGAAGTTTTTTTAAACGGCTCTTTGCAGATGCTTACTTGTGGCTTTGTTTTTATGCTACTTGCTATAGGAATTTTAGGACTTGGAGATAAAAGCGCTACCATAGTAGGCTTTGCACTAGCGCTTTCTTCAACCGCAGTGGTGCTTAAAATTTTAAATGATAATGGCGATATAAATGAGCAATATGGCAGAAAAGCATTGGGAATTTTGCTTTTTCAAGATATAGCCGTTATTCCTTTGCTTTTACTTGTAGATATTTTTTCATCCAACAATCAAAACATAGAAAAACTCCTTTTTACCACTTTAATTTCAGCACTTATTTTAATCACTTTATTATTTTTCATAGGTAAATATCTAGTGGATAGAATTTTTAGACTCATTATCCACACCTCTTCTCAGGAAATTTTTATTAGTACTGTTTTATTTATGGTTATTGGAGCAAGTTTTTTAGCAAATTATTTTGGATTTTCTTATTCTTTGGGTGCTTTTATAGCAGGTGCTTTGATAGCAGAAACAAAATATAAACACAAAATAGAAGCGGACTTAATCCCATTTAGAGATTTGCTTTTAGGGCTTTTTTTCATAACTGTAGGCATGCAAATTCAACTTGATGTAGTGGCGCAAAATTGGTTTTTAATCATAGTTTTAACCCTTCTTGTAATGGCTTTAAAATTTGGCATAGTTTTTGGCTTTTTATTTCTTTACACTAAAAAAAGAGTAGCGCTTAAAACAGCTTTTGCCATAGCACAAATTGGCGAATTCGCCCTAGCAATTTTTTCTCTTTTACAAGCAAAAAATATGCTTGATATCAAAACTTCACAAATTTTAATTGTTGTTTCTATCTTAACCATGATTATCACGCCTTTTATTTTAAACAATATAAGAAAAATTACCAATGTTGTAGAAGATATAGCACTTAATACCAACGCTGTGCAAAATATTGACAGCAATATCAAGCTTAAAAATCATCTTGTTGTTTTTGGCTACGGACGCTTAGGACAAGAAGTCGTACAAAAAATCAAAAACACAGGTGTACCTTATCTTGTTTTAGAAAGTGATTTAAATTTAGTAGAACTTGGAGTTAGTCGGGGTGAAAATGTCGTTTTTGCCAATGCTGCTCAAGAAGAAACCTTAAAAATTGCCAATATAGAAGAATGTGCCGTAGCTATTATCACAGTTACAAATGAAGCTAAACTTGAAATTTTATGTCAAGTGCTAGCTAATTATCCAAAACCTATAGACACTATCATTCATGTAAATGGAACTTTGAAAAAGATGCTTTTTTCTAGCATAGATGAAAATATACGCATCATTCGCTCTGAAAAAGTAATCGCTAGAAATTTAGTTCAAGAAGCACTAGAATGCCGCATTCATAAAAATACCTAAGGAAGAATTTTGACAAAAAATGAAGAAAAAGCCTTACGCGTAAAATACCTAAGAAATCTTGAAAAATTTTTCAATGGCGCCATATCTGCGCTTAAAAAAGAAGATTTTGATAAAACTAAATTTGAAGAAAGAATGTTAAAAAATGCTAAATTTTTTAAAAAAAATCCCGCGGTAAATCTTAACTCAACCTATGCAAAAAATCTTGAATTTTTTGTCAATGCTTGTTTAGATTTTTCCAAAGAAAAAAGCGAGCTTTTAAATCTTGCCAATGCTTTAGATAAGCAAAAAAAACAAGGTGAGAAAAAAGAAAAACATAAAAATTATTTAAAGGATTATGAATGATTAATGTATTTTTTGATATGGATGGAACTTTAATAGATAGCGCAAATGCCATTTCTTATGCAGTCAATGAAATAAGGCAGGATTTAAACCTAGCCCCACTTTCAAGAGAAATCATTATGCAAACCATCAATACTCCCAATATTGACTGGGCAAAAGAACTTTATAATATAGAAAATTTCCATCATTCTAGTTTTAAAGAAGGCTATGAAAAATATTTTGTCAAACACTATGAACAAAGCGTGGTGCTTTTTGAAGGAGTGAAGGAACTTTTAGAATTTTTAAAAAGCAAAAATTGTTTTTTAGCTATTGCCACTAACGCCCCGCAAAGCTCACTTTCAAACATACTTAAAAAACATCAAATCATTCCTTATTTTGATAAAATTTTAGGCGTAAGTTTAGGCATAGAACCCAAACCTCATCCTATGATGCTAGAGCTTTTAAAAAGTGAGGCACCATATAAAACAAGCGTTTTTATAGGGGATAGTCAAAAAGATAAAGAATGTGCTAAAAATGCTAATTTGCCTTATTTTCATGCCAAATGGTATCAAAAAGATTTAAAAGAAAATGAATTTAGCAACGCTAGTGAACTTAAAGGCTTTTTAGAAAAGTATTTATAAGTTTTTTAATGAAATTTTAGTTAAAATTAGAAACAAATTTTAAAAAGAGTAAATTATGAGTGAATTATTAATAGAAATTGGCACAGAAGAATTACCTGCTATTCCTTTGCTAAAAGAATTAGCTAATATAGAAAAAAAATGGAAAAATGTTTTAGAAGAATACCGCATGGTAAGTGATTTTAAATTTTATTATACTCCGCGTCGTTTAGTTTTTTTTCATGAAAATTTTGCAGACAAACAAGAAGATAGCTTTGCTGAATTTATAGGAGCACCTAAAAATGTCGCCTATAAAGATGGAGTTTTAACTCCTGCAGGACAAAGCTTCCTGCAAAAAGCAGGGATCAGTGAAAATGAACTCGCTTTTAAAGAAATCAAAGGCAAAGAAGTTTTATACCATCAAAAAGCTATTAAAGGTTTGCAAAGTCAAAAAATTTTAGGAGAAATGGTAGAAAAATTTCTAAAAAGTCTTAGTTTTGGCAAAAGTATGCGCTGGGGTGCAAATTCTTTTGAATTCATTCGTGCGATCCGTTCTATAGCTTGCATTTTAAATGATGAACTTGTTAATTTTCAAAGTTATGGGGTAAAAAGTGCTAAAAAAACTTTCATTCACAGAAGCGTAAGTTATGATTTGCAAGATTTTAACAATGCAAAAGAATATTTTGAACTACTAGAAAAAAACTATATCATCCTTGATCCAATCAAAAGAAAAGAAAAAATACTTGAGCAATTTAAACTCATAGAAAGTCAAAAAAATATACAAATTGGAGAGGATGAAGAACTTTTAGCTGAAGTAGTTGCTATCACAGAATACCCTAATGCACTTTTAGGAAGTTTTGAAGAAGAATTTTTAGAAATTCCTAGCGAAGTAATAATCACTTCAATGAGAGAAAATCAACGCTATTTTGCAGTTTTTAATGACAAAGGCTTAAGCAATCATTTTATAGTAGTAAGTAATGCAGTATGTAAGGATTATTCAAAAATCATACATGGAAATGAAAGAGTTTTGCGTGCAAGACTTAGTGATGCAATGTTTTTTTATCAAAATGATTTACAAAATGGCTTAAAACCTGAAAAACTTGCCAAAATGACCTATCTTGAAGGTTTAGGCACAATGCAGGATAAAAGTTTAAGAGAGATTAAAATTGCTGAAATTTTATGTCAAATGCTTCATAATGATAAAATCGAAAATATCAGCACAGCACTAAAATATGCTAAAGCTGACTTAGCCACACAAATGGTTTATGAATTTACTGATTTGCAAGGCATTATGGGAAGTTATTATGCGCAAAAAATGGGCTTAGATTATGAAATTTGCTTAGCTATCAAAGAACAATATCTTCCTAATTCCGAACAAGCTCCACTTCCAAGTACAGAATTTTCAAGCATAGTAGCCCTTGCAAACAAGCTTGATGCCCTTATAGGACTTTTTAGCATAGGAAAAATTCCAAGTGGAACAAAGGATCCTTATGCCTTAAGAAGAGCTGCCAATGGGATCATTAAAATCGCTCTAAATTTAAATAAAGAATTTGATATCCAAATTTTATTAGAAAAACTTTCAAGTCATTACAAAAGCTTTGATATGCAAATTTTAAAAGATTTTATTTTTGAAAGACTTTATACTTTTTATACAGTCAATGCTTCTTTTGTAAAAGCAGTTTTAAGCTCACAAAATACAGATCTTATCCATATCAATCAAAGCGTAAATGCTCTTATAAAACTTAGCAAAAAAGACAATTTTAATGAAAATTTTGCAACCTTTAAAAGACTAGCCAATATCGCCACTAAAAATTCTCATAAAGTTGATGAAAGTCTTTTTGTTCAAGAAGCAGAAAGCAAACTTTACAAAGCTTTTCAAGAAAAAACTAAAGCCGACTCTTTACAGGAAAAACTTGAAAATCTTTTTGCGCTCAAGCCTTTTATTGATGAGTTTTTTAATCAAGTGATGATTAATGCTGAAGATAAAAAACTTAAAAATAATCGCCAAGCTTTGGTTTATGAAATTTATGCGGAGTTTTTAAAAATCGCCGATCTTAAAGAGTTAAGCCTATGAAAGCCTTATGGCTTTTTTTAAGCTTTACTCTTTGGCTTTTTGGAGCTCAAAATTTAGAACTCATCAAAGGTCAAGCTTTATTTTTGGAACTAGATAAGAAAGATTTTTTATCTTTGAAAAATAATGATAAAAATATTCCCACCTTTACACATCCTAAAAATCAAGAAAAAATTCTAGCTATTTTTTCCTTACCTTACAAAAATCCCCCGCAAAATACAAAACTTATAGCATTTTATAAAGATAGAAAAGAAGAAATTTTCATAAAAACTTTAGAAGGTAATTATAAAAGTGAAAAATTGCAAGTTGAAAACAAAAAGATTTTTCCGCCAAAAACCGTACAAGAACGCATCGCTAAAGAACTAAAAGAAGCCAATGCGATTTATAGTTCTTATACTCCAAAAGCTTTATTTAACAGTACTTTTAATATACCTTTAAATTCTTTTATCACAAGTGATTTTGGCAAAGCAAGAACTTTTAATGAAAAAGTAGCAAGTTATCATAGCGGAACGGATTTTAGAGCCGCCACAGGAACGCCTATTTATGCAGCCAACTCAGGCATAGTAAAAATTGCAAAAGATCGTTATTTCGCAGGAAATTCGGTAGTGATTGATCATGGTTTTGGAATTTATTCACAATACTATCATCTTTCTAAAATCGATGTTAAAGTAGGACAAAAGATAAAAAAAGGCGAACTTATAGGACTTAGCGGGGCTAGTGGTAGGGTAAGTGGGCCGCATTTGCATTTTGGAATTTTAGCTGGAGGCAAACAAGTTGATCCTTTGGATTTTGTATCCAAATTTAATGCTATTTTTCAATGAAATTTAGTGACTTTTTCCACGCTTGGCTACATGAAAGCTATTATAAAAATGCTGTAAGTATAGGAAAAAACGGAGATTTTTTTACTGCTGTGAGCGTAGGAAATCTTTTTGGCACACTTTTAGCCAAGCATTTTTTAAATTTAATAGATAAAAAAATTTTACAACCCCCTTTAGAACTTGTAGAAATAGGTGCTAATGAAGGATATTTAAGTCGTGATTTTTTAGCCGCTTTGCTTGAATTAAGACCTGAAATTTTTTCTCAAATTTCTTTTTTCATCATAGAACCGCATGAAAAATTAAAAAATTTACAGAAAAAGACCTTAGAAGGAGTGGAATTTACTCACAAAAATAGTCTTAAAGAATGCCATTTTAAGAACGCTTTTTTCTTTTGCAATGAACTTTTTGATAGTTTTACTTGTGAACTTATAGATCATGATAAACTGGCATTTGTAGAAAATTTTAAACTTATTTTTAAAAATATGGATGAAAATTTGATCACAAAATGCAAAGCTTTAAATCTTACAAAAGGCGAACTCAGTTTAGAGCTTGAAAATTTTTTTAAAGATTTAGATCAAGCTTGCGAGAGATTTATATTTGCGGGATTTGACTATGGAACTTTGAATCCACAAAATTTTAGCTTAAGAATCTATCAAAAGCACGAAGTTTTTAGCCCTTTTGAAGTATCTTTAAAAGATTTTTTCGGCAAAAGCGATCTAACCTATAATGTTAATTTTACTCATCTTCAAAAACTCATCAAAGAATATGATTTCAAACCTTTAGCTTTTAAAAAACAAAGTCTTGCTTTCATGGATTTTGGTTTTGAAGATTTATTAGAATACACAAAAAATAAAAACATTAAAACTTACGAAAGTTTTTTATCTCAAGTTAAAATTTTATTTTTTAATTTTGATGAAAAATTTCATTTTTTCGAATTTCAAAAAAACTAAAATTTTATATTTTTCATACTTGCCAAACAAACTCCCTCCCTTAAACCCTCATCAATGACTAGAAGTTTATGTTTATCAAACAAAGCATAAAACAGCAAACAACCTGCACTCAAATAATTTTTTCTCATCGTGCCTACTTCTTTTATGGCCTTTTTTTCTTCCATATGAAAAAGTTTAATAGCATAGTTTAAAAAATCCTTATGGCAAAGTTTTTTACCATTTACTCTAGTTGCTTCATACTTTTCATAGCTTATATTTTGTTTTAATGCGCTAAGTGTAGTAGGAACTCCGGAATTTAAAACCACCGTTTTAGCCCCTAAAGAACGAAGTTCCTTTTTAATCATAGCCACCTCATCAAAAGCCATAAAAGCTAAATGCTTTAAATAGGGATTTACAATTAAAAAATGAATTTTAAGTTTTTTATCTTTAATATTGATGATAAATTTAGGATATTTTTTTATCAATTTTTTATAAGAAATACAAGATTTATAATAAGAATGGCAATTTTTTTCATAAAAACCAATAATACCAAAATCAAAACTTTTAAAACTTTTTCTAAAAGAAAGCTCACAAGAAGCCCCTCCTAAATCACAATACGCAAACTCTCCCCAAATTTTAAGCCTTCTTAAACCTGATTGCATACCCAAAACACTGATCTTAGCTTCACTTTTGGCATCTATAAGCTTAAAATCAATCCCAAATTCTTCTTTTAAATGGGCAAAAATTTCATTTGTATTACTTGCCTTTCTAAAAGCTGCAGTCGCTACAGCTCTTGCTTTGCTTAAATCTTGCTCTTTAGCTAAAATACTCAAAGCATTTTTTAATCTTTGTATGGCTTCTTTAGAAATTTCTCCACTTTGATTTAGATTTTTCGCTGCCCCAATAACAAATTCATATTCTTTTAATTTATTTAATTTTTCATCCATTTGTACTGCTCTTAAAGTATTCGAACCAAGATCTATACCTAACATGACTTTCCTTGTTTGATTTTATAGTATAATAGCAAAAAAGTTCTAAAGGAAAAATATGCTTTTAGGTGTAAATATCGATCATATCGCAGTGTTAAGACAAGCTAGAATGGTAAATGATCCTGATCTTTTAGAGGCTGCTTTTATAGCAGCTAAACACGGAGATCAAATCACTTTGCATGTAAGAGAAGATCGCCGTCATGCTCAGGATTTTGACTTGGAAAATATTATAAAATTTTGTAAAAGCCCTATCAATTTAGAATGTGCTTTAAATGATGAAATTTTAAATTTAGCTCTTAAACTCAAACCCCACCGCGTTACTTTAGTGCCTGAAAAAAGAGAAGAGCTTACTACAGAAGGGGGACTTTGTTTAAATCATGCTAAATTAAAACAAAGCATAGAAAAACTTCAAAATGCAAACATTGAAGTTTCACTTTTTATCAATCCTAGTTTAGAAGATATAGAAAAATCAAAAATTTTAAAAGCCCAATTCATAGAGCTTCATACAGGACATTATGCGAATTTACACAACGCACTTTTTAGCAATATCTCTCATACTGCTTTTGCCTTAAAAGAACTCAATCAAGATAAAAAAACCCTACAAGCTCAATTTGAAAAAGAATTACAAAATTTAAAACTCTGTGCTAAAAAGGGCGTAGAACTTGGCTTAAAAGTAGCCGCAGGACATGGTTTAAATTACAAAAATGTAAAACCCGTAGTAAAAATTAAAGAAATTTGTGAGCTAAATATAGGACAAAGCATTGTAGCAAGATCTGTATTTACAGGACTTAAAAACGCTATTTTAGAAATGAAAGAACTTATAAAAGATGAAAAAACTAGCCATTAGCATAGGCGATATAAACGGCATAGGACTTGAAATTTTAGTGCGTTCTCATGAAGAACTAAGCAAAATCTGTACACCTTTTTATTTTATCCACGAAAGCTTGCTTAATACAGCTTCAAAACTTTTAAATTTAAAACTTTTTAATGCAAAAATCGTAGCTTTCAAAGATGGAAAAGACTATGAGTTTAATTTTATAAAAAAAGAAAATTCTCTTGAAATTTACTCTTTTTGCCTTCCTTTAGGCTTTAAAGTGGATGAAAATTTTGAAATCAAAGCCGGAGAAATAGATGCAAAAAGTGGACTTTATGGTTTTTTAAGTTTTAAGGCGGCAAGTTATTTTGTCTATGAAAAACACGCCCATGCCTTGCTTACTCTACCTATACACAAAAAAGCTTGGGGAAATGCAGGGCTTAAATACAAAGGACACACCGATGCTTTAAGGGATTTTTTTAAAAAAAATGCCATTATGATGTTAGGTTGTAAAGAACTTTTTGTAGGGCTTTTTAGCGAACATGTACCTTTAGCTAAGGTGAGTAAAAAAATCACTTTTAAAAATTTAAGCATCTTTTTAAAAGATTTTTACAAAGAAACGCATTTTAAAAAAATAGGACTTTTAGGTTTTAATCCTCACGCTGGAGATTATGGAGTTATAGGTGGAGAAGAAGAAAAGATCATGGAAAAAGCTATAGCCTTTGTCAATGCCTTTTTACACTCTAAAAAAGATGAAAAATTTTTCAAAAAAGCCTTAAAAGATGAAAATTTACAAAAAGAATTGCTTTTAAATTTTAAAGGCAAGGGCGTTTATCTACCCTATCCTTTAGTAGCTGATACAGCTTTTACTAAGGCTGGCTTAAAAAACTGCAATCGTTTAGTGGCTATGTATCACGATCTTGCCCTTGCTCCTTTAAAGGCCTTGTATTTTGATAAAAGCATCAATGTGAGTTTAAATTTACCCATCATACGCGTCAGTGTTGATCATGGCACGGCCTTTGATAAGGCCTATAAAAATGCTAAAATCAACACTAAAAGTTATTTTGAAGCGGCTAAATTTGCAATCAATTTAAATTCTAAAGCTTAAATTTAGCCCTAGAATCAATCAAATCTTCTTTAGCCAAGCTGTCTATAAAATCTTGCAAATCTTTATTGGTATTTAAACTTTGAGTGAGTAAATTTTCATATTTATCAACTTTATTTTTAAAAATTTGCTCTAAAGCTTCTTTAGTTTTTGTATCTTTTTTTGCTCTTTGCGTAAGCTCTAATAAAGCTTTAGTATAAGCTTCTTGCATGCAATCACTTGCATTGAGTAAAGGTAAAATAGGATTTTCCCCTGCTTTTGTATTTTGCATATTTTTTATACAAATTTTTCTTTCTTTAATCATCTTTTTTGAAATGACTTTGAAATCTTTTTTTCATCTTTTCGTCTGCTTTTTTTGAAATATTTTGATACAAACTACTATAGATGTTATCTACTAAAGCAAGTTTTTTATTCTCAAATTCATTACGCACGCCAATTTCATTACATATCATAAGCTCATCATCACTTTTGCCATCATCTTTCACCTTAGAACAATCAAAACTAGGTTTTACTTCATCTTTGTAAATAAGCTCATCAAAACTCAAAGCCCCTAAACTCACCAAACTTAAACCGAGCAATAAAATAATTTTTTTCATTTTTACTCCTTTAAAATTTTTATTTTATTTTAACAAAAATATTTTGATTTTTTTAAGGAAATTAAGCCTTTATTTTATTATAATGCGTTTTTATTTTTTATAAGGAAATTAAAATGCAAAATTACAAAAAAGCTCTTTTTGCACTAGCTCTTAGTGCTTTTTGTATGGGTGTAACCGAATTTGTCATGGCAGGAGTTTTGGTTGATATTGAAGCGTATTTTAGCGTAGATGCAAAAACCGCAGGATATCTTACAACTTTATATGCCATAGGTGTTGTTATAGGTGCTCCTCTTATTACTATACCTTTAAGTCATTTTCATAGACATATACAACTTTTAAGCAATCTTGGAATTTTTGCTTTAGCAAATTTCATCATCTTTTTTAGCCAAAATTTCTATCTTACAGCATTTGCGCGTTTTATAGCAGGAACACAGCATGGGGTGTTTTTTGTCATTGCTACCTTAGCTGTAAGTGCTATAGTACCTAATGATAAAAAATCAAGTGCTCTAGCTATAATGGTCACAGGACTTACCGTAGCCTTAGTTACTGGAGTACCACTTGGAACTTTTATAGGACATTATTTTGGCTTTAAATTTATCTTTTTACTTATTTTTATCATTACAAGCCTAGCATTTTTTGGAGTATGGTATATGATGCCCAAAAATTTACATCCTAGTCCCACAAGTCTTAAAAATCTAATCCCTGCTTTTTCGCATCAAAATTTGTTAAAAACTTATACTATAACCATTTGTAGCTGTGGGGCTCAATTTGTTCTTTATACTTATTTGCAAAAATTACTTGTAGAAATAAGCGGTTTTAAAGTCCAAGATACAGCTTATATCTTGCTCTTATATGGAATTTGTGCAATTTGTGGGAATTTATGGGGCGGAAAAATAGTAGATAAAAAAGGTGCTATTTTTTCCTTGCGTCTTATTTTAAGCATACAAGTTCTAGTATTTTTAAGTGTATTTCTCACCATGTATTCTAAAATTTTAATCATTTTTAGCGTAGCCTTGATAGGATTTTTTGCCTTTTCAACCATACCTGCACTAAAAATGCTTAGCATTACTAAAGCTAAACGCCATACTTATAAAGTCATAGACAGCACAGTAAGTGTAAATGAAGCAGCTTTTAATGTAGGCATAGCCTTAGCAAGTTTTTTAGGTGGGATTGTTTTAGCAGGATTGGGTATAGAATTTAATGCTTTATTTTCGGCACTTTTTGTAAGCCCTGCTTTGATTTTTGCCTTACTTTTTGCCAAAGATAAATTAAATTATAAAAAATTTCAAAGAAAAAGTTTAAAAAAGATATAAATTGGAATAGAAATTGCTTGTTTATTTAATGTAAAGTTAAATAAAGGAGGAGAAAATGGTAGTAGATAATACTCAAAAAACATCAAATGCTATTTTTAGCACCACAACAAAGGTTAAAGAGAAAAATACTTCAGCAGATGAATTTCAAGCCACATTAAATGAAGTAAAAAACAAAGAAGAAAAGGAAGAAGAAAAAACAAGCTCAAGCAAATTTACTAATGAAGACATTGATCTTGGTGCTGTTAGAGAAGATTTTAGATCTTATGCTTGGCAAAAAATGAGAGAAGATCAATACAAAAAAAATGAGGAGACTTTGCTAAATAAGCTTTTTGCTACAATTGACGCAGGAAATGCCACAAACAATACAAAGGCTTAATATACAAATCAAAACTCAAACTACACAAACGAGAATTCCAATAATTCTCGTAAAATTTCTCATAACTCTGGATAAAATGAAAAAATTTATTATTTCCTCCATATGAAGAAAATATAGAAAAATTGACCAATTTAATTTATCAAATTCTGTTATAATTTTGCTAAAAACAAAGGAAAATAATGATTTTTATTGATGCTTGCTTTAAAAAACCTACACCCTACACCCCTATTTGGATGATGCGTCAAGCAGGAAGATATTTGCCAGAATATATGGAAGTAAGAAAACAAGCGGGTGATTTTCTCTCTTTATGCAAAGACTATAAAAAAGCTTCTGAAGTTTCTTTACAGCCTATTGATATTTTAGATGTAGATGCAGCAATCATTTTTTCAGATATCTTAGTTGTTCCTCTTGAAATGGGTATGAATTTATGTTTTGAAAAAGGAGAAGGGCCTGTTTTTGATAATCCTATTTCAACCCTAGAAGACTTAGAAAAACTTGACGATCAAAATGCACATAAAAAATTAAATTATGTCTATGATGCCTTAAAGCTTACTAGAGAAAAATTATCTCAAAACAAGGCTTTAATAGGATTTTGCGGAAGCCCTTGGACTATAGCTACCTATATGATAGAAGGAAGTGGAAGTAAAAATTATGCAAAGTGTAAAAAAATGCTTTATCAAAACCCAGAACTTTTACATAAAATTCTAAACAAACTAACTCAAGTTTTAAAACTTTATTTAGAAGAGCAAATTAAAGCAGGTGCTAATGCTATACAAATTTTTGATAGCTGGGCAAGTGCTTTAGAATACGATAAGTTTTTTGAATTCTCTTTTAATTATATGCTTGAAATTTCAAATTTTATTAAAAGCAAATACTCAAATATACCTGTAATTTTATTCCCTAAAGGCATTAGCGGTTATTTGGATAGAATCGATGGTAATTTTGATGTTTTTGGGGTTGATTGGAGCACTCCGCTTGATTTAGCACGTGATAAACTATCACACAAATACACTCTTCAAGGCAACATGGAGCCTTGCAGACTTTATGATAAAAATGCCATCAAAGAAGGAGTGGAAAAAATACTAAAAACCATGCAAAATAAAGCTCATATTTTCAACTTGGGACATGGGATCTTGCCTGATATTCCTGTTGAAAATGCAAAATATTTTATCAAGCTTGTACAAGAAAGTTCAGCTAAATGAAAATACTCTTTGGTCCTGTTAGCTCAAGGCGTTTTGGAAGATCTTTGGGTATAGATTTAAGCCCTAGTAAAAAACAATGCAATTTTGATTGTGTTTATTGTGAGCTTGATCCAAAAAAAGCCCAAGAAAAACAGGATGAAATTATCAGCATAGATAAAATTATCTCCGAAGTTAAAGTTGTGCTTGAAAAAAATGTTGAATTTGATTTTCTTACCCTTACTGCCAACGGAGAGCCTAGTCTTTATCCTTATTTAAATGAGCTTATTTTATCTTTACGCAGCATTGCTAAAGATAAAAAATTGCTTATTTTAAGCAATGGTACAGCTGTATTAGACGAAGGCAAATTTAATGCTTTGCTAAAACTAGATGTGGTCAAATTTAGCCTAGATAGTGCAGTTGCTAAAACTTTTTATCGTATTGATAGAGCTTTAAAAAACATTGACTTAGAAAAAATGATAGAAAAAATGGCAGATTTTAGAGCTAGGTTTAATGGAGATTTGATTATGGAAATTCTAGTTGTTAAAGATCTTAATGACAACGAAGAAGAATTTAAAGCACTCAATCAAGCTTTAAAAAAAATCATGCCTTTAAGGGTTGATCTAAGCACCATAGATAGACCTCCTGCTTATGCCGTTAAAAAAGTAAGCGAAGAAAAACTTTTAGAACTTTCTAAACTTATAGATTCTACTCCTGTACTCTTAGCCAAAAGGCATTATGAAGGTAAAAAACTAAGCTTCAATGAAGAAGAATTATTAAAAATGCTTCATTTACGCTCACAAAGCGAAATAGACATTGAAGTGAAATTTGATGAACAATCCAAAACTCTCTTAAATCAACTTATCAAAGAAAAAAAGGTAAAAATTCTCGATTTAGCTGGAGTTAAATTTTATAAAGCTTAGGCCTTTGGTAAATACTTTCTAAGTAAAGTTATAAGATCATTTCTACTTACATCACTTAAAACTTCGCTCACACAATCAAAATCCCTAACTTTTTCCTTTGAAAAAAAGATGATATGACTTTGTGGATGCTGTTTTTTATAAGCACTTAGCAAATTTCTCATTTGCTCAAGATCAAATTTAATTAATTCATAATCAAGTAAAATCAAACGATAAGTCTCCTTGCTTAATTCTTGTTTTAATTGACTAAAAGAATTTATACATACATTTTTATCGCATTGTTTTTCTATTATATTAAAAAATAAGGTTGCATCAAAATCATTTTGCTTAAAAAGCAATACATTATTTTGATAAGGGGTTTTAAATTTTAAAGTGCAAACCTTATCAAGCTTGTTTTGCAAAATATTTTCAAGATCTTTTTTTTCAAAAGGTAAAGTTAAAAAATACTCATAATGTGTATTTTTATGGCGACCCATCACTATAAAATCATAGTTTTTCTTTACATTTTCATTTAAAATTTTATCCTTGATAAAAATCAAATGAAAGTCATTAACATCAAAACTTAAATTTTTAAAACAAGTGCTTTCTATGCCAAAATACGAAAGTAAATTTGCAAGTAAAAAATTCTCAAGCTCATCATTATTAACTATAGCCACACTTGCTTCAAACTGCAAAACCTTTCCGTGAGATGTCCCTATAATGCTTTTATGATGCTCTAAAGCCTCATTTAATTCTAATCTAATTTGATCTTTTTGAGAATTTAAGGCATTTAAAATCAAAGAATTAATTTCTTTATTATACCCTTCATTTAAGCAACGCATTGCATTGGATATATTTCCAAGCTGATATAAATTTTCCTCCAATAAATGCAAATATCTATCTTTTTCATGGGATATTTTAGTTAAATTTTGACCCGTAGCTTCAAATTTTTCCTTTAACAAATCAAGCGCGCTATCAATATCAATCTTTTTTTGAAAATTTAAAAAATCACTTTGCATGCAAAAAATTTTTTGATGTATTTTGTTTATATTTCTATTTTGTCTAAAAGCAAAAATAAAAAGTGTTAAAGATAAAACAAAAATGCTAGAAAACATACCTATTTTCAGTTGTTCAGCAACACTATCAAGCTTTGAGATATCAATACTTAAATACGCTAAAATTAGATTAAAAATAAAAATTATCCCTGCTAATATCAAATCAATTTTCCTTTATCTTTTGCGCCACTTTCTTGCCTACAAGCATTGCAAGATCTTTAAAACCAGCCTTATATATAGATTCAAAATTTCCATAATACGCTAAAAGTTTTTGTATAACCCCTGAACTAAGTCCTAAATTTACAAGATTAGAACTTTTCAAGTCCTGTTTTTTCTTAGTATTTTGATGAAAGCTGATAGCAAAACGATGCGCTTCATCTCTTAATTTCTGTAAGAATTGTAGTTTTTTATCGTTAATACTTAAGCTAAATTCTCCTTTTAAGGAATGAATTTTATCCTTAGCACCGCCTTTAGCTCTATGTGCTTTTGCATCGATTTTTTCTTTTGAAATAGCTAAAATATCGACATTTGCCCCACTACTTACAATGATTTCTTTAGCCAAATCAAGCAAAGCCTTTCCTCCATCTATAAGCCATAAATCAGGAGGGGGTATTTTATCAAAGTCCAAAGCCCTACGCATTAAAACTTCACGCATTTGTTCATAGTCATTTTTATGTTTTAAATGAAATTTGCGATATTTTGACTTATCCCAAGAATTTGCACTATAAGTTACCATAGCTCCAACATTTGCCACGCCTTGCAAATGAGAATTATCAAAAATTTCTATATCATTTGGTAAATTTTCAAGCTCAAAATAAGACTTTAATTCTTTTTGTATAGTAAAACCATGATTTTTTTGCTCTTTTTCTATATTTAAAAGGGCATTTTGAAAAGCCAAATCACAAATTCTTCTTTTTTCTCCTATTTTAGGGATTTTAATACTGATTTTTTTATCAAATCTTTGGCTTAAAATTTCTTCTAAAAGCACTCTATCTTCAAATTCTTCATAAACATAAATAACATTTGCAAGCAAAGGAATATCCATGCTAAAATTTTCTAAAATCAGTTGCTTATAAATTTCATTTTTATCCCATTGTATATCATTTTTTATAGGAGTAATCTTAGAATTTACACTGATAATTTTTCCATTTTGCACTACAAAACGCAAGGTTGAAAGCATAGAATTTTTAAAAGCTAAAGCAAACACTTCAAAATCTTCTAATTTTGCAATATCTATTTCAACCTTAACTTCTAAATCCTTAATCGTTACAATCTGATCTCTTACTTTAGCTGCTTCTTCATAATTTTCATTCTGTGCTAAAACAAGCATTTGTTTTTCTAAATTTTTTATTAAAATACTAGGATTTAAAAGCGCGTGCATAGCCTCATCTAAAATTTCAAGGTATTTTTCCCTGCTAATGCGTTTATCACAAGGCGCAAGACAACGAGAAATTTGATAAAAAATACAAGGGGATTTACAACTTGCTTTTTGCTTTAAAGGATAGTATAAATAAAGCGCATCTAAAAGCTCTCTAGCGCCTTTAAAAAAAGGGCCAAAATATTTAATTTTGCTTTTTTTTACTAATTTTCTAGTGATCTCAAAGCGTGGAAATTCTTCTTCAAAATCCACATAAATATAAGGATAAGTTTTATCATCTCTTAGTAAAATATTATATTTTGGATGCAGTTGTTTGATAAAAGAATTTTCCAAAATCAAAGCATCGGCTTCTGAATTAGTAGTGATAAATTCCAAATGCACTGTTTCTTCAATCATTTTTTGAATTCTTAAAGAATTTCTTGGGTTTGCATGTAAATTTGGAGTAAAAGCGAAATAAGATTTGACACGATTTTTAAGATTTTTAGCCTTACCTACATATAAAAGCTTTCCTTCTTGATTAAAATATTGATACACTCCAGCACTATTAGGAAGAGTTTTTAACTCATTTTCTAAATTCTCTTTAGTCAAGATTAGAACCTTTTTTTATAAGCTCTCTTAAATCTTCAAATTTCTTAAATAATTTTTCATCTTCAAAGCAATTTTTAAATTCACCCTTAGAAAGCTCCAAATAAGAATTTTTAGAGAGTTTTTCATCATTTTTGTTTTTATTTACTGCATAAGTGTATTTTTGAGAAAAGATTTTTATATCTTTTATATCAACAAATCCACTTAAAGGATATTTTTGTCCATACGCTTTTATGAGAAATTTAATATAAATTTTGCTATCATCATGATTTAATTCTTGATAAGCTGCTGGATGTAAGGTTATTATATTTAAAATATGATTTTTTACATAAATTTTAGCAATCAAACGTTGCTTAGCAAGCGGAAAAGAACTTAAAAAATCTTTGCAAAAAAATAAGGTTTTTAAAGGCTTATAATGAGGTTTATCCATCAATTCATTAATAACAGCACTAGCGTTTTTAGTCATCTTAATATTATTTCTTTTTCCCATAAGATGATTTTAGCATTTCTTTTCTTAATTTTCTTCTGTGCTTGCGGATATAAAGGCAACCCTCAATACACAAGCTATGAACAAAATGGTTCGGTAAAAACCATTAAAAAATACGAACAATTACATAGGTGGTAAATAATGAAAAAAGCAGATATTTTAGTTTTAGACTTTGGCTCTCAATACACTCAGCTTATAGCAAGACGCTTAAGGGAACAAGGAGTTTATGCAGAAATTTTACCTTTTAATGTGAGCTTAGCTGATATTAAGGCGAAAGAACCAAAAGGTATTATTTTAAGCGGAGGTCCAGCAAGCGTATATGCAACTGATGCGTATTTTTGCGATAAAGGTATATTTGACTTAGGTTTACCTATTCTTGGAATTTGTTATGGTATGCAGCTTATGGCACATCATTACAAAGCTACAGTAGCACCTGCAGGACATAAAGAATACGGCAAAGCAAACATAGAAGTTAAAAAAGATAGCGCTTTATTTAAAAATCTTCCAAAAAAACAAACCGTTTGGATGAGTCATTCTGATAAGGTAGAAAATTTACCTAATGGTTTTGAAGTTTTAGCCACAAGTGAAAATAGCCCTTTTTGTGTTTTTGGCAACGAAGATAAGAAATTTTTTGCTCTGCAATTTCACCCAGAAGTGCAACACAGTGAATTTGGCAAAAATATCTTAAAAAATTTTGCTAAATACGCTTGTAATTGTGAAAGCGTTTGGAATATGGGTTCTTTTGCAAAAACTCAAGCAGAAAAAATCCGTGAAGAAGTAAGCAGTGATAAAGTGCTTTGTGCAGTAAGTGGCGGAGTAGATAGTAGTGTAGTTGCTGCACTTTTAGCTAGTGCTATAAAAGAACAAGTTATAGTAGTTTTTGTAGATAATGGACTTTTAAGAAGCGGAGAAAAAGAACAAGTTGAATTTATGTTTAAAAATACCTTAGGTATCGATCTTATCAGTATTGATGCAAGTGAAATTTTCTTAAGTCGCTTGGCTAATGTTAGAGATCCTGAGCAAAAAAGAAAAATCATAGGAAATACCTTTATAGAAGTTTTTGAAGAAGAAGCAAAAAAACATAAAGATGTAAAATATCTCGCTCAAGGCACACTTTATACTGATATCATAGAAAGTTCTGTTGTAGGTGCAAGCAAAACCATTAAAAGCCATCATAATGTAGGGGGCTTACCTGAAAAAATGAATCTTAAACTCATAGAGCCTTTAAAAGAAATTTTTAAAGATGAAGTGCGTGCTTTAGGGCTTGAGCTTGGACTTAGCAAAGAAGTGGTTTATCGCCATCCTTTCCCTGGGCCAGGGCTTGCTATACGTATTATGGGAGAAGTAAATCGCCCTAGCTTAGAACTATTGCGCAAGGCTGATGTAATTTTACTTGAAGAACTTAAAAGTACAGGTTGGTATGATAAAACTTGGCAAGCATTTTGCGTGCTTTTAAATGTTAAAAGCGTTGGGGTTATGGGGGATAACCGCACTTATGATAATGCAGTTTGTATACGCGTTGTAGATGCAAGTGATGGTATGACGGCTACCTTTTCACATTTACCTTACGAAGTTTTAGAAAACATAAGTCGCCGTATCATCAATGAAGTAGAAGGTATAAACCGCGTTGTTTATGATATCTCAAGCAAACCACCTGCAACCATAGAATGGGAATGATCCATTTTTTCTAGCTCTTATTTTTATTATAAAATTTTTATAAAAATAAGGCTAGAATTTATTCAAGAAATTTCAAGGAAGAAATATGCATGGAAAAATAGCTATTTATATGGATTCTACAGGACGTGGAACCGTTACAAACTCAGCAAATACCTTTTTTGACTTCAATCGCCAAATTTGGAATGATAAAAAAAGTATGCCAAGTGTTGGCATGCTTGTGGAATTTAGAACTCTTTCTAGCGAAAAAAAAGCAGAAGACGGCAAGCCCGTTCAAACAAGCAAAACCATAACAGGTATAAAACCTTCAAAATTTCAAGAATTTAAAGAAGGGGATTTTATCACTGAGCATGATTTTTGGAAAACTGATAATGATGATGAATTAGAAGACTTGCAAAACTCAAGAAGAAGTGCTTATATAACAGAACTTTATAGAACAACAGACTTTGACACTATAGAAAAAATTCCTCTTTCTTTTACTATACCTCAAGCTATACAAAAATATTTTGCCCATGAAATTTTATCCGTAGAAACGCTTCAAGCCAATCTACAAGATGAAAAGGAAATTCCTTGCATACTTGATTATCTTATACTTAAAAGATTTTTATTTAAAGCTTATGATACTTTAATTTTTATGGATAATAGCATAGACCAAACCCAATTTAGCGCATTAAAAAGCATCATGATGCATTTAGAGAATTCATACAAGCAAATGATAGTTGATCAAAAACCAAATATCACTAAAATTTTTAACGAAACTTTTTTATCTTTGCAGTGTCATTACCAAGCTTTAGTAGCCACCATAGATACAAGAAAAAATCGTCTAGCCTCGCTTGAAGCACAAATGAAAACTTTACAATCTGAAATAAATCTTAAAAGCAATGCGGCCAATGCAGACCCTGAAAAACTTAAAGCTCGACAAGAAAGATTAACTAAACTACAAAAAGAAGCAGAATACTACAGAACAACACTAAAAAGACTTGATGCTATAAGGGAAGATTTTTATAAGAAAAATTACAATATTTTCGAAAATGCTTTTAAACTTTCACGAGAAAAGCTCTTTAAAAAAATTGTCACAGGTTTAAATCTATGCGCAACCATAATGGATGTTAAAATTTGGCACTTATCTTTAAAATCATCAGGGGTTAAAAATTCTTATTTTACTATGAGTAATATAGAAAATTCTTTCTGTTCTCTTTCTTTTGCAGAACATTACTTAAGTCGCTTAAATAAATCCGCTCTAAATCCTTTTGATCAAAAACTTTTAGTGTATATTCAAAAAATCACAAGAGAACAAAGAAAAAAATTTTTAGTTGTCACATCGGATTTAGATTTATTATGCAAATTAAAAATTGAAAACTTTTCACAAAATCCGTATTATTTAGTAAAATACGCACCTAAAAAAGTAAATTATCAGTCTTTAATGCGTGATAACACCTTTGATATAGTCTATATTGATGAAAAACATGTTTGGGAAAATGTTGCCGATATTATTTTACAAGGAAAGCATTTTGACAAATCAGGAAAAACCAAATTTAAACTGATTTAAGACATAGAAATTTAAGCTAAATT
The DNA here is from genome assembly GCF_004378995.1 of Campylobacter sp. US53. NCBI lineage: Bacteria > Pseudomonadati > Campylobacterota > Epsilonproteobacteria > Campylobacterales > Campylobacteraceae > Campylobacter > Campylobacter sp. US53. The sequence continues at coordinate 264,553 of NZ_RYYH01000001.1, forward strand.
AAGTTATAATTTCCTTGCCTAAACAGTTTGTGGTATTTAAAGTGATCCAACACATTTTTATTAACTGCGATTGTGTGATTTACCGTGTTCTGTGGCATCGTTTGAGCTTTGAAAAAAGCGAGAAGTTGCAGCCTTTAAAAATTACCTAGCGGTTTTCTTTGACTTTTTGGGGTCAATCTTTGTTAAACGGCTGTTTGGGTTTAAAAGGAGATATAAATGAAAATAATGATTTTGGGTAGTGGTGCAAGAGAATACTCTATTGCTTTAGCCTTAAGAAGAGTAGACAAAAATTTAGAGTTTTATTTTGCTCCTGGAAATGGCGCTACCGAAAGTCTTGGAACAAATTTAAACCTAAAAGATCCAGTAGTTTTAGCAACCTATGCAAAAGAAAAAGGTTTTGATCTTTGTATAGTAGGAAGTGAAAGTTTTTTAGCTGAAGGGGTTGTAGATATTTTTAAACAACAAGGACTTGCTATTTTTGGGCCAAGTAAAGCTGCTGCAATGCTTGAAACCTCAAAATCTTTTATGAAAAGCTTTCTTAAAAAATACCGTATCAAAACAGCCAAATTTTTAAACACGAATGACATTGAAAAAGCAAAAAATTTTATATATAGTTTAACCCCTCCTATAGTAGTAAAAGCCGATGGACTTTGCGCAGGAAAAGGTGTTATCATAGCTAAGACTCATAAAGAAGCCATAGAAGAAACAGCTAAAATGCTGAGCGGAGAAAGCTTTGGAGATGCTGGAAAACTCGTTGTAATTGAAGAATTTTTAGATGGTTATGAATTAAGCATTTTTGCAGTATGTGATGGCAATGATTTTGTTTTACTTCCTGCAGCACAAGATCACAAAAAATTACTCGACAATGATCAAGGACCAAATACTGGTGGAATGGGTGCTTACGCTCCTAGCTCTTTAGCGAATGAAAGCTTGCTTAGAAAAGTTCAAAAAGATATTATTTTACCAACTTTAGCAGGCATGAAAAAAGAAGGAGCGGAATTTTGTGGTGTTTTATTTATAGGCGCTATGATCGTTGGAAATAAACCTTATGTATTAGAATTTAATGTTCGCTTTGGCGATCCTGAATGTGAAGTTTTAATGCCTTTAATCGAAGATCCTTTAGAGCTTATTTTAGCTGCTACTCAAAGACGCTTAAGACACGCAAAAATCAAAATCAAAAAAGAATTTGCAGTAGGGGTTGTATGCGCTAGTGAAAACTATCCTTACAAAAGTTCACCAAAAAGTGAAATTACTGTAAATAACATTCCTGAAAACTCTCATATCTCTTATGCTGGAGTAAGCCTAGAAGATGGCAAATTAATGGCTGATGGTGGAAGAGTTTTGGTTTGCGTTGGCACAGGAAAAAGTATAGAAGAAGCACAAAAAAATGCTTATAAACTTTGTGATAATGTAAATTTCAAAGGAAAGCAATACAGAAAAGACATCGCTCATCAGGTTCTTAAATGAAAGAAAACTTACAAGACCGCTTAGAGCGTGAAAATCTAAAAATAGCAAGTTTTGGAAAAAGAGTTTTAGCTTTTTTAATCGATGATATGGTTATTTCTTTGATTGTGTTTATCATTTTTTATGATCGTCTAATCCAAGCAAAAGATTTATTTGAAACAACTCAAATTATAGGAAATTTTTATCTTGGCTTCATCTTACTTCATTTTAGTTATCAAGCAATTTTTACTTATCTTTATGGGGCGAGTTTGGGAAAAATATTATGCAAAATTATCATCTTGGATGAAAATCTTCTTGACAAACCCAATCTCATCCAAAGTTGCATCAGATCTGCCATAAGACAGGTTAGTGCTATGGCGTTTATGCTTGGGTTTGCTTGGGCTTTAAGCAATGATTTACGCAAAGCTTGGGAAGATTATCTAGCAAGGACAATAGTAGTCGATGTGGCGTAAATTTTCCCTATTACTAGGAACTAGCATAGCTTTAAGTGCAGCACAAGTTGATATTTACGCTCTTGATGCAAAAAAAGAAGGTGATATTCTTACTGCAAACAATGATGTTATTATTTTTTCTGATTTTTATTTCATCACTGCCAATAAAGCAATTTACAATGAAAAAACCGGAGATGTTGAGCTTTTTGGCGATGTTAACATCCTAAGGGGACAAAACGAAAGATCGCATTCTGATTATGCTAAAATCAACCTAAATTCCAATCAAGCCGATTTTAGTAATTTTTTCTTTTCCAATAACAATCTTGAAGTATGGTTTCAAAGCAAAACAAGCCATCTAAATGATAAAGTCTTTGAAAGCAAAATTTCAGCAGTTTCAAGCTGCAATGTTGAAGATCCTGATTGGGAAATTCGTTTTTCAAAAGGCTGGCTTAACCGGGAAACCAATTTTGTTCATCTTTACAATGCAAGATTATATGTTAAAAATACCCCAGTTTTTTATCTACCTTATTTTGGATTTAGCGCTGATACTCATAGACAAAGCGGGCTTTTAATCCCAAAAATCGTTTTAAAAAGTAGCGAAGGCTTATACTATGAACAACCTATTTATATAGCCACTCAAGAAAATTGGGATTTAGAACTTGATCCACAAATTCGAACAAACCGTGGTTTTGGACTTTATTCTACTTTAAGATTTCTTGATTCTCCATATTCAACAGGAGAATTAAATTTTGGTGCTTTTAGGGAAAATAGCTCCTATTTTCACGATGAAAATTTGAAAAATCAAACCCACTATGGAATAGAACTAAAATACTCAAGAGATGATTTAATTAAATCTTTACTCAGTGATAATTTTCAAGAAGGCCTATGGATAGATGCAACCTATCTCAACGATGTGGATTATTTAAATTTAGGAAGTAGGGATTATCGAGATCTTAACTCGCTTGTAACCTCCAAAATCAATTATTTTTTAGCCGATGAAAACAATTTTTACGGAGCTTATGCAAGATATTATATCGACACATCTAAACTTAACAACAATACAACCTTACAAGAATATCCAAGCTTTCAATATCATAGATTTTTAAATAACCTTTTTGATGAACGCTTGCGTTATTCATTTGATGCTTCATTTCATAATTTTTACCGACCTTCTGGTTCTTATGCAAATGAGCTAAATTTAGACTTGCCTATCTCGTATCACAATGCTTTTTTTGGAGATTTTTTACACTTTACTTTTACAGAAAAATTTTATGCTTCTTTTGTAAATTATAGCAACGATCCCGAAAGAAACCATGAGCATTATTTCAGAAACACTCATGATTTTAATCTCTACGCCGATCTTTCAAAAGCTTATGAAAATTTCTTTCATACTTTAAATTTAGGGGTGAATTACGTTTTACCAGGAGCAAAATCAGGTAAAATCACGCAAGATTATCTTGAAGAATACGACAAAGAAAACGAACATACAAGTCTTTATGCTGTGCAGTATTTCTATAACAACGAAGGACAAAAAAAACTCAAACACAGAATTTCACTTGACTATCTCAATAAACAAAACGAATTCTATGAACTTGAAAATCTTTTAACTTATTATTTTAATGAAAACATCAATCTCAACAGCGAAGTGCTTTACTCTTATGAGCAAAGTCGCTTTACCAATGTCATCAGCCAAATAGAAGTCAATACAAATTCAAAATTTAATTGGATGTTTTCTCATGCTTATCAAAACGATGAGTATGGAAAATATAGCTTTATTGGTACAAGAGCAAATTATATTGCCACACCTAATTACAATTTATTTGGTGGAATTTGGTTTGATACTCAAAGAGCTCATGCAAACATGTGGGAACTTGGCTACACCTACCAAAGAAAGTGTTGGAACTATTCTGTAATGTATAGAGAAAGAATCGATCCACAACTCACAAGTGGTGGTATCACAGCTAAAAATCAAAGCGGAGTTTATTTTATTTTCAACTTCTATCCTTTAGGAGGAGTAAAATACGATTTCTCTTTAGCAGAAAGTGAAAACAAAATTTAAAAAGGATGAAATTTGCTAAATATTTTAAAAAATTTTACGAATTTATTATCTGGTAAAAAAGGAAAAATAATGCAATACAGCATAGAAATTAACAAAAATACAGAAATATTTGATATAGATAAAATCGCCAAACAAGCTGCCGGTGCTGTTTTAATGAGACAAGGCAAAAGCGTTGTTCTAGCTACAGTTGCAAGAGAAGAAAAACAAGTTGAAGAAGATTTTTTACCTCTAACCGTCCAATACATCGAAAAAGCTTATGCCGCAGGAAAAATTCCTGGTGGTTATGTCAAAAGAGAAACCAAGCCAAGCGATGCAGAAACCTTAACAGCACGCATTATTGATAGAAGCTTACGCCCTCTTTTTCCAAAAGGCTATGCTTATCCGACTCAAATCGTTGTGATGGTTCTCTCAGCTGATCCTAAAGTAGATTTGCAAGTAATGAGCTTAAATGCCGCAAGCGTGGCACTTTATCTTAGTGATATACCTATGAAAGCTCCAGTATGTGGTGTGCGTATAGGAAAGATAGATGGAAATTTCATACTCAATCCAAACAATGAAGAGCTTCAAAATAGCACCCTAGACCTCTATGTAGCAGGTGTAAAAGATGAGCTTTTGATGATAGAAATGAGAACCTTACCTGATCAAAAAGAAAATGAAATCTTTATCGAAGCTCCTTATGCTGATGTTTTAACTCAAACCACTTCACAAAATATGAATGAACTTAGCGAAGATGAAATTTTAGAAGCTCTAAATTTAGCTCAAAAAGCTATATTAAATGGTTCAAATGCTTATGAAGAAGCCTTTAGCAAACACAAAAAAAATTCTCAAATCGAACTAAAAAATGAGATTGAACATCCTGAAATTTTAGCTTTTATAGAAAATAATTTCCAAAAACAAATCAAAGAAGCTATCAATCAAATGGCAAAAAGCGAAAGAGCAAGCGAACTAAATAAAATCGCTAAAGAAATTTTAAATCTTGAAATCGCTAAAGACTGGAGCGAAGAAAGTGTCTTAAATACCTTAGCTAAAGTCAAACGCAAACTTATTCGTGAGCAAATTTTAAATGAAGGCAAAAGAGCTGATGGTAGAAGTTTAAACGAGGTTCGTCCTATCAGTATAGAAACCAATATCTTGCCAAACGCTCATGGCTCTTGTCTTTTCACTCGTGGACAAACTCAAGCTCTAGTTGTTGCAACCTTAGGCGGAGAAAACGATGCTCAAATGATAGACTTGCTTACAGAAAAAAATCCTATAAGCGAACGCTTTATGGTAAATTATAATTTTCCAGGTTTTTCAGTAGGCGAAGCAAGTCCTATCAAAGCTCCAGGAAGAAGAGAACTAGGACATGGAAATTTAGCCAAAAGAGCACTTTATCCAAGCGTGGATGAAAACTATCCTTATGTAATCCGCTTAGTCAGTGAAATTTTAGAAAGCAATGGCTCAAGTTCTATGGCAACGGTTTGTGGCGGATCTTTAGCCTTAAAAGCAGCAGGAGTGCCAAGCTTAAAACTTGTTGCAGGAGTAGCCATGGGGCTTATCTTTGAAGATAACAAGCATGCTGTTTTAACAGATATTATGGGACTTGAAGATCATGATGGGGATATGGACTTTAAAGTAGCAGGAAGCAAAGACGGCGTTACTGCTCTTCAAATGGATATAAAACTAGGTGGAATCGATCAAGAAACACTAAAACAAGCTTTATATCAAGCCAAAGAAGGAAGAATTCACATCCTAAATATCATGGAAGAAGCTGCAAAAGAAATCATAGTCAATGAAGAAATTTTACCTAAATTTGAGCTTTTTAGCGTTGATCCTTCAAAAATCGTTGATATCATAGGACAAGCTGGAAAAACCATCAAAGAAATCATAGAAAAATTTGGCGTTTCTATAGACTTAGATCGCGAAAAAGGTGAAGTAAAAATAGCAGGTAGTCAAAACGAGCAAATCAAAGCCGCAAAAGACTACATCATAAACATCACAAGCTCTCAAAAAGGAACTAAAAAAGGCTCTAAAGACAAAGATATATCAGGCTTTGAACTTGGGCAAGAATTTCAAGGTATTGTTAAAAAAATCGCTCCTTTTGGAGCCTTTGTGGAACTTAAAAATGGTGTTGATGGTTTATTGCATAGTTCAAAAAGCAAGCATCTTAATTTAAGCGAAAACCAAAGCTTAAAAGTTAAAATTAGCGAAATTAAAAACGGAAAAATTTCTGTGGATTTGTGTGAGTGAGTGAATTTCTAACTCATCCTTTTGAGCCTTTTTTTGACAAAGATTCTAAAATCTTAATTTTAGGATCTTTTCCTTCTATTAAATCAAGACAAGACGGCTTTTATTATCAACACCCAAGAAATCGTTTTTGGCCTATACTAGAAACACTTTTTGATGTAAAATTAGAAAATATCACAGAACAACAAGCCTTTTTAAGAAAAAAACATATCGCTCTTTGGGATGTACTTCAAAGTTGCAAGATAAAAAATTCAGATGATAAAACCATAAGTTATGCAAAAGCCAATGATTTAAACCTAATCCTTTCTCAAACCAAAATTCAAGCCATTTTTACTACAGGACAAAGTGCTTATAGATTTTTTGTTAAATTCCACCCTCACTTAGAAGCCATAGCTCTACCCTCAACTTCTCCTGCAAATTTAAATTTTTCTTTTGAACAGCTTTTACAAAACTATGAAATAATCAAAAAATTTACAAAATAAAAGAATATTTTAATTTTTTAGATTTTAGAATAATTATAAAATTTTAAGGAGCTAAAAATGCCTTTTGTAAATATACGCATCACCAAAGAAAACGGAGAACCTACAACAGAACAAAAACAAGAGCTTATCGCAGGAGTAACGGATTTGCTTGCTAAGGTTTTAAACAAAAATAAAAGCTCGACTGTGGTAATTATCGATGAAATCGATACGGATAATTACGGACTAGGTGGAAAAAGCATTACCCAAGCAAGAAAAGAAAAAAGCTAGTTTACATCTAGCTTTTGTGTGTTATCCTTAAATTCAAATTCCACTCTCTTAGCCCCAAAACCTTTAGCAATAGCTTCTAAAGTATCTTTAGCACTTTTATGAATTTTGCTTTCTAAATTTTGGATAAGATTTAAAGACAAGTCTTTAACCTCATCTTTGGCTTCTTTTATGAGTTTGTTTTTATCACTTTCACTAAAACTAATCCCCGTACTATTGATAGAATCAGGCAGTAAAAAAGGTAAAAATTTAGCATTTTTTTCATCATAAAATTTCATATCTATGATGCTGTGTTTGTATCTACACTCTGGCATGATGATCTTATAAGCATCGTCCCCTAAAGGCAAAATATCAAAGTTTTTATCCCTTAAATCATACAAGAAAGTGATCTCAAATTCAAAAATCAAAGCAATCTGCCTTTCACTCAAAGACCACCCTAAAAGATTTTTCCAAATTCCATTAAAAGCACTATCTTTTTTAGTGACAATCTCCTTGCTAAAAACCTGAAAAACACTTAATTCTCCTATGGATTTAAGCTGCATGATATCGCTAAAACTTTGCGTGCTTTTTTCTTCTATTTTAGGGCTTTTATACTGCCTAAAAAGCACTACAAACAAAAGCACAAGTAAAATCATCACTAAAACAAATAAAATCATTTCCATTTTAAACCTTTCTAAATTTATAAACCTTGATTTGAAAAGATATATTTTTTCTCAAACGCCAAGAAAATAAAAGCATTAATGATAAAAATCAAACACACAAAAGTAAAAACAAATTCCACGCTAAAATGAGAAGCTATAAGCCCTCCGCCAAAAGCACCGCAAAAATTTCCCAAAAATTGACAAGTTTGATTAAAACCAAAAATCACACTTAAATTTTTAGCACTCACACTTTTTTTAAGCAAGGCATTCACACAAGGCAAAAGCCCTCCAAGTCCTACACCTATAAGTAAACGCACGAAAATAAGCATATAAACATTACTTGCTACAGCCTGTAAGTAAAAGCAAATTCCACAAAATATCAAAGCTCCAAAAATAATTTTACTAGGCCCTATCTTATCAGCGATTTTTCCAAGTTTTGGTGCGAAAAAAAGATTACTAATCCCACTTGCAGCCACCACTATACCCGCCCAAAGAGCCAAATTTCCACCTTGATGAATTTGCTCAACATAGATACTTAAAATCGGCATCACTCCAAAAGTACCAAATTGTATCACAAAAGTAGTGATAAAAAGAACGATGATAAGGGTTTTGTTTTCTTTCACTTTTTGAGTATTTTTCTTCGCCTCTTTTTGAATTTTTCTCTCATGGATGAAAAAATAAATCGTCACAAAAGAGCAAGCGATCAAAAAAGCCACCACATCAAAAACCGCACTAATGCTAAAAAATTCAGCCACAAAGCCACCAAACAAAGGTCCAAGTAAACTTCCACTTATAGAAGCCGTAGAAAGAGTTCCTAAAGCATAAGCCACTTTTTCTTTAGGCGCTATCACGGCGATAAACACAACAGCGGCAGAAGTAAAACCTGAAATTATCCCTGTTAAACCCCGCACAAAAACCACTTCTAAGGCACTATGAGCAAAGCTAAGCCATAAGGTTAAAACCGACATTCCAAAACTTGCACGAAGAAGCATATTTTTATAACCATACTTTGCGCCCAAAAAAGCCCACAAAGGTGAAAAAACAGCCATAAAAAGCGGAGTGACCCCAAAAGCAAGTCCTGAATAAAACGCTATTTCACTCGTATCAACATGTCCTAGTTCTTTGATATAAAAAGGCAAAATCGGAGCGATTTGACTAAGCCCCATACTTGTGGTAAAAACACCAAACCAACACACGAGCAAAGTTCTATTGAAATTTTCCATGGATTTATTGTATGATATTTTTTATAATTTTTAATTAAAACTCAAGGATAAAAATGAAAAAAATACTCTTTATATGCTTAGGCAACATATGCCGTTCGCCTATGGCAGAATTTATCATGAAAGATCTTGTCAAAAAAGCAAATTTAGAAAAAGAATTTTTTATAAGCAGTGCTGGAACTTCAGGAGAACACGATGGAGAAGATATGCACTATGGCACCAAAAACAAACTTGCTCAACTTAATATAGAACACAAAAACTTCACAAGCAAAAAACTCACTCAAAAACTTTGCGATGAAAGCGATTTTTTAATCACCATGGACAATTCTAACTTCAAAAATATTTTAAAAAACTTCACCAACACCCAAAACAAAATTTTAAAAATCACTGATTTTAGTCCTAGTCTAAACTACGATGAAGTCCCTGATCCTTGGTATAGCGGGAATTTTGATGAAACTTATAAAATTTTATCCCTAGCTTGTAAAAATTTACTTGTTTTTTTATCAAAATAATTTAAAACAACTATATATTACTTCTCGTTTACTTTTCAGGCTTATACTTCTAAATGAACCGAAAAACATTCATAAGAAAAACTCCTTAAAATTACACGCCTAGCTTAAATCCCTTTAGCTAGGCTTTTCTTTAGATGTTTTTATCCTTCGGATTTAAAATTTTTACTATTTTAAGTGCTTCTTAAGAAAAAACTCCAAATTTATGTGCTACAATTATGATGTTTTATTAATTTTGACAAGGAGAATTCTCATGAAACTAGTTAAACTTAGTTTAGTTGCAGCTCTTGCTGCAGGTGCTTTTTCAGCAGCTAACGCTACTCCACTTGAAGAAGCGATTAAAGATGTTGATGTATCGGGTGTATTAAGATACAGATACGATACAGGTAATTTTGATAAAAATTTCATTAACAACTCAAATTTAAACAACAGCAAACAAGATCACAAATATAGAGCACAAGTTAACTTCAGTGCTGCTATAGCTGATAACTTCAAAGCTTTTGTTCAATTTGACTATAATGCTGCTGATGGTGGCACTGGTGTTGATAACGCAACAAATGCCCAAAAAGGACTTTTTGTTCGTCAATTATACTTAACTTATACAAATGAAGATGTTGCTACAAGCGTAATCGCTGGTAAACAACAACTAAACACTATCTGGACAGACAATGGTATCGATGGTTTAGTTGGAACAGGTGTTAAAGTAGTAAATAACAGCATCGATGGTTTAACTCTAGCTGCTTTTGCTGTAGATAGCTTCATGGCTGAAGAACAAGGTGCAGATTTATTAGGACACAGCAATATTTCATCTACTAATAATTCAGCTCCTTTTAAATACGACTCAATTGGAAATCTTTATGGTGGTGCTGCTGTAGGTTCTTATGAATTCTTAGGTGGACAATTCAACCCACAATTATGGTTAGCTTATTGGGATCAAGTAGCATTCTTTTATGCTGTAGATGCAGCTTATAGCACTACCATCTTTGATGGAATCAACTGGACACTTGAAGGTGCTTATTTAGGAAATAGCATTGATAGCGAACTTGATAAAACTACACATACTAATGGTAACTTATTTGCTTTAAGAGGTAGTGTTGAATTAAATGGTTGGGATGCTAGTCTTGGTGGTTTATACTATGGTGATAAAGAAAAAGCTTCTACAGTTGTAATCGAAGATCAAGGCAATATTGGTTCTTTACTTGCAGGTGAGGAAATTTTCTATACTACTGGTTCAAGACTAAATGGTGACACTGGTAGAAATATTTTCGGTTATGTAACTGCTGGATATACTTTCAACGAAACAGTTCGCGTTGGTGCTGACTTCGTATACGGTGGAACAAAAACAGAAACTGTTGATCATTTAGGTGGCGGTAAAAAACTTGAAGCTGTTGCAAGAGTAGATTACAAATACTCTCCAAAACTTAACTTCTCAGCATTCTATTCTTATGTGAACCTAGATGAAGGTGTAAACACTAAAGAAAGTGCTGATCATAGCACTGTAAGACTTCAAGCTCTTTACAAATTCTAAGAAGTTTTTAAGTTAACTTTAAGGCGGGGTTTTGCTCCGCCTTTTTTTATGCCTGATTTTTAAAACTTAAATTTATATAAAAAAGATTTTCCCAAGCTAAAAAGCTTTAGGAAAATTAAGACTTAAACCAATTAGCGATTTTTTCAAAAAGTCCTTTTTGCTCTTGATGCATACCATCTTTGATACCAAAACTTTCACTTAGTTTTTCTAAAAGTTCTTTTTGTTCATCATTTAAAGAAGTTGGGAATTTGATAGAAATTTGAACAATTTGATTTCCTATGCGAGAGCTATGAACATCTTTTACCCCTTCTTTTTCAAGAATAAATCTTTGTCCGTCTTTAGCACCCTTTGGTAAATTTAAAGTCGCTTCACCGCGTATAGTAGGCACTTTTATACTCTCTCCTAAGATAGCTTGAGTAAAAAACACTGGAAATTCTATATATATATCATCATCATCTCTGATAAAAGTATCATCTTCAGCAGCAATGATCTTAACATACATATCCCCTCTAGTACCATTTTTTGGGATATTTCCTTTAGCATTGACACGAAGTTTCATACCTGTATCTACACCTTCTGGGATATTAAGTTCTACACTATCTTTGCTTTCATTATAACCCAAACCTTTGCAATCGCTACATTTTTCACTAGCTTTTTCTCCACTTCCTTGACAATCAGGGCAAGTTTGTGCAAAAGTAATAAAACCTTGAGAAATTCCAACCTGTCCCCTACCTTGACACTTTGGACAAGTTTGAAGTTTTCCATCTTTAGCCCCTGTTCCATTGCAAGTTTTACAAGAGCATTTATAAGTAAAGTCTATATTTTTCTTACAACCAAAAACCGCTTCTTTAAAACTTAATTTTAAATTAACGATAAAATCTGAAGGGATTTTCTCATCATTTGAACTTTTTCTACGACGTGATGATGAACCAAAGCCTTCTCCAAAAAAACTAGAAAATATATCTCCTAAATCCTCAAAACCACCAAAACCTGAACTACTAGAACCAAATCCACCGCCTTTTAAAGCATCTTTTCCATATCTATCATAAATAGCTCGCTTTTCATCATTACTTAAAACCTCATAGGCTTCATTAACAAGCTTAAATTTCTCTTCTGCTTCTTTATCGCCTTGGTTTCTATCGGGATGATATTTTAAAGCCATTTTTCTATAGGCTTTTTTTATGGTTTCTTTATCAGCATTTTGCGTGATTTCAAGAATTTCATAATAACTTATTTCCACATTATTCCTTTAAAAAATTTAAAATTTTGCTAGAATTTTAATCTTAAAAATTCAAAAATCTAATTTTAGCAAAAATAAAATCAATAATTTATCAAATTTTAAATAAAATTATGCAAATATTATAAATCTTAGATAAAATTTAAAGGATACTAAAATGATTAATGTGTTGATGATAGAAGATGATCCTGATTTTGCGCAATTATTATCTGAGTATTTAGCACAGTTTAATATTAAAATCACAAATTTTGAAAATCCTAAAAGCGCCTTAAATGTAGGCGTTCAAGGCTATGATTGTCTAATATTGGATTTAACTTTACCAGGAATTGATGGTCTTGAAGTTTGTAGAGAAATCAGACAAAAAAGCAATATTCCCATTATCATCTCATCAGCTAGAGGCGACTTAAGCGATAAGGTTGTAGGTCTTCAAATTGGTGCCGATGATTACCTACCAAAGCCTTACGATCCAAAAGAAATGTATGCAAGGATTATGAGTCTTATTCGTCGCACAAAAAGAGTTGAACACGCAAATAATGAAAATATTAACTCCGCTTTCAAAATCGATGAAAGAAGGCATGAGATCACCTATGAAGATAAGGTTTTAACACTTACTCCTGCTGAGTTTGAAATTTTAGAATATCTTATCCAGCAGCACGGATATAGCGTTTCAAGAGAACAGCTTGTAAGTCGCTGTAAAAATCTAAAAGATAAAGATTCTAAAAGTCTCGATGTTATCATCGGTCGCTTAAGAGTAAAAATAGGAGATAGTTCAAAATCTCCAAAACATATTTTTTCTGTTAGAGGTATAGGATATAAACTAATAGGATGACAAAAAATTATTCTATTTATACCAAGCTAATTATTTTATTTGTTGTTACTTTTTTCTTAGTTTGTGTGCTTTTTATCGTTCTTTTGAAAATAGAAGGAAGTGCTTACAACGAAGAAGAAAGTTTAAAACAAGAAAATCTTATAAAAAATTTACTCATCTCCTATGAAAACACTTCAGGCACTAAAATAGGTTCCTATCTTGAAAATAGCGGTTTTAATACTATACAAAATCCCTATCTTGTAAAAAGCATAAGAAATAATGGACAATCACTTTTTAAAGCAAATGGAGAATTTTGCACCCTTTCTTCTTTAAAATATCATAGCAATCTTTATTTTGATGTTCAATGTAAAGATTTTGATGGCTTGTATGAAGAAAATACTAGTGATAGAGTTTATAATCTTTTATTAATAGGATTTTTTTCTTTTTCTTTGATGGTTGTTTTTATGTATTTTTCGGTATTAAAATCTTTAGAACCTTTAAAAAAATTAAGAAGGCAAGTTGCTAAAGTTGCAAATGGGGAGCAACCTGATTTTTTAGACTATCAAGAAGATGAAGTAGGTAAAATCGCCTTTGAATTTCAAAAAGCTTTCAAAAAAAATCAAGAATTAATCCAATCAAGACAACTGTTCCTAAGAACAATTATGCATGAGTTAAAAACCCCTATAGGAAAAGGGAGAATCATTTCTGAAATGATCAAAGAAGACAGACAAAAAGAAAGACTTATCGCTATATTTTTACGCATGGATTCTTTGATCAATGAATTTGCCAAAATCGAAAATTTATTTTCAAAAAACTACAACTTACACTTTAAACCTAGTCGTTTTAGCACTATACTTGAGGAAGCTAAAGAACACCTTATGAGAGATGATTTTAATAAAGTTGTAAAAGTCGATATAAGATATGATGCTTTAATCAATGTTGATATGGAAATTTTCTCTGTAATTTTAAAAAATCTTATCGATAATGCCTTAAAATACTCAAACAATGGCACTTGTGAGCTTTTTTGTTGCAAAGAATGTTTTACCATTAAAAATCCAGGCAAGCCTTTAGCAGAGCCTATAGAACATTATCTTGAAGCTTTCACAAGAGAAAAACACAATCAGGTCAAAGGTATGGGGCTAGGACTTTATATAGTTTCAGAAGTATGCAAACTGCATAATTTTGATTTGATTTATTTTTATGATGATGGAAAACATTGCTTTAAAATTTTCTTTGGAGATAAAGAAAAATAATGGCAAAAGGCCTAGAAAAATTCAACGAACTTGTTGAAAGTTTCGCGAATTTACCTACCATAGGAAAAAAAACCGCCATAAGGCTTGCTTATCACCTTTGCATAAATAATCAAATCGATGGTATGAAACTTGCACACAATATAGAAAATGCTATCCGCTTTATAAAACCTTGTGAGCAATGCGGTGCTTTAAGCGAAAATGAGCTTTGTGAAATTTGTAGTGATGAAGAAAGAAATAAAAACATCTTATGTATAGTTGAAAGTCCAAAAGATATACTAACACTCGAAGAGAGTCAAAGCTACAATGGGTTATATTTTGTTTTAGATGACTTAAGTGAAGAAAAACTTGAAAAACTAAAGCAAATCATACTTAAACTAAATACCTCTGAACTCATTTTTGCGTTGACACATAGCATTAATTCTGATGCAACTATCTTTTTTATAGAAGATAAATTTAAAGGCTTAAACCTAACTTTTAGTAAAATCGCTCAAGGAATTCCAAGTGGTGTAAATTTAGAAAATGTGGATTTAATCTCTTTAAATAAAGCTATGAATTTTAGAACAAAAATTTAGTAATTTTTATAAGAAATATCAGCTAATTCTTGCAAAGAAAAATCCGCAATCTTTTCATAAGTAAAACCTTCCTTGCTTAAAAAATCAAGAAAAGTTTTTTCCATGATTTTAGCCCCTTGTATAAGCTCATCTGAGATCTTAAAACTCATTGCTTCAATACGCTTTGGCACACAAGCTAAGATGTGCGTTTTAGGCAAATCTCCTGCAAGTTCCATGTACTGTAAGGTTTGAAGCATTTCTATTTCATGGGCACTTCCACTCCAGCTAATTTTATTAGGCATGGCATCATAAGGAAAGAAAAACACATCTCCTATACTCGCATCTTGTGCTTCTATGCAGTCTAAAACAATAAGTCTATCGTATCGAGCGATGATGTAGCTAAGTTGCAAAGCCAAGGTTCCACCATCAACAAAATCTAAAGTAAATTCAGGATGAGTGAATTTGTAGTTTTTTTCAAGTTGCTTGCAAAGATGAACGCCTAAGCCTTCATCTGCAAACATGATATTGCCTATTCCAAGGACTAAGAATTTCAATGCTTTTCTTCTTTTACATATTTATATCCGCTAATAATAGCATCCATAGCACCATCTTTACCTTTTACTGCGTTAAAAATCGCCATGTAAATATGTACTGGTATAAAAATCATAATCACCCACATCAAAATTCTATGATAAGTTCTTACATCAGCCAAGCCGCCCATTGCAGCTTCAAGCGGTCTTAAAATATGATATAAAAGCCCACCTAAGCCCTCATGATAAGTATGAGTATAAAGAATAAGCCCTGTAAGAATGATACCTAACATCACAAGATAAAAGAAAAAATAAGTTACAAATTGCAAAGGATTATAAACCCCTTTTAAATGCGGGTGTTTTCCTAAGAAAATGTAAAATTTTACTTGTTCTATCCATAATTTGATATTAAAAATATCCCATACACTTCTGCGTTCTTTTGCACTTACCTTATCGCAGAAAAACAAATATACCTTAAAAATAATACAAGCAATTAAAATAAAACCCACCGCTTGATGTACTAAACGATATTTTGCTTGCATAAAATTTACGGGTTCACCGTTACTAATAGGACTTTGAAACACATAAGAAAGATAATACCCTGTGCCAATAAGAATCACTATAGCAATAGCTCTTACCCAGTGCGTTAAACGCAAACCTATGCTAAATTCATATTCAGCTTTTCTTTGCAATTTTTCTTCTTTGTTTTGCATGAAAGCCTCCTTTATAAATTGACATTCACTTTATATTCGCTTAGATTATTACCCTTAGCATCCATTACATGCACCGCACAAGCAATACAAGGATCATAAGAGTGAATTTTCCTAATGATTTCAAGCGGTTGTTTTACATCAGCGATTTTAAGTCCTATCAAACATTGCTCATAACTTCCACCTACGCCATTTGCGTCTTTTGGACTTGCATTCCAAGTAGAAGGCACCACAGCTTGCCAGTTTTCAATGACGCCATTTTTAATTCTACACCAATGACTTAATGTTCCGCGTGGCACATGCCCCATATAGCGTCCTTTGTATTCTTTAGAATTATCGATCACATAAGGAGCACAAGTACTCTGGTCTACTTTTAAATTTTCAACTAAATTATTAAACGCTTTTAAAGTATTATTTGCAACGATTTTTGCTTCAATACAACGAGCAGCTGTTCTTCCAAGTGTGCTAAATACAGCATTTAAAGGAAGTCCTGTTTCTTTTAAGAACTCATCTACCACAGGAACAACATTTTGATTACCTTTAGCATAATTTACAACGATATTTGCTAAAGGTCCTACTTGCATAGGATTTCCTTCATAGCGTGGAGCTTTAATCCAGCTATATTTACCCTTAGTATCAAACACTTTAGAATGGACATTATTTCCATGATGATCTACGCTTTCTCCATCTACAAGTCCTGTATAATTTGGATTTGTTTTGCCATCATAAGGATGTAAAGGTTCATTGTCTGCATACCAAGAATGAGTTGCCTCTTCAGTAATCTTAGCTTCTTCTACTTCATAAACCTTGCTTAGATCTCCATTTTTGATAATACCACTTTCAAAAAGCCATTCATCTCTTCCGATTTGGAATTCTTTAAAGGTATAAAGATTATTTACCCCTATATCATTTAAAACACTTGCTTCATGTGCATAAGCTTTTCCTGCCATCACAAGATCAGGATAATACGCACGATTAACAAAGTCTTGCACTTCTTGGAATTTAACCATATATTCACCCATTCTTGCAGGATCAAGTAAATCCATAACGCAAGTTACACCACCAACGGTTAAGCTTTGTGGATGTGGGTTTTTAGCTCCAAAAATCGCCATACATTGAGCAATGATTCTTTGAATTCTTAAACATTCTAGATAGTGAGAAAGAACGATTAAATTTTGCTCAGGAGTTAAACGATAAGTTGGATGACCATAGTACGCATTAGCAAAAGGTCCTAAATTTCCTTTATCTACAAAAGTTTTAAGTCTTTGTTGCACTTCAAGAAGTTTATCCGCACCTGTTGCATAAGGATTTGAAGTGTATTTAAAAGCTTCATCGCTTGCTTTTTTAACATCAGCACTTAAAGCACTTACCACATCAGCCCAATCAAGCCCATGAAGTTGATAAAAATGCACAATATGATCGTGTAAAAATAAAGCTGCATTCATTAAAGTTCTTGTTAAAAGCGCATTTAAAGGCGGAGTAATACCTAAAGCATTTTCAACAGCAACTATACCTGCTTTATAATGTGAAAAAGTACAAACTCCACAAATTCTTTGCGTCATAAAACCCGCATCTCTTGGATCACGCCCTTTTACTATGGTTTCAATACCACGCCACAAAGTAGAGCCCGCATAAGCTTCTTTTACCACATTGTTATCATCAACAACAACTTCAACTCTTAAATGCCCTTCAATTCTTGTAATAGGATCTACGATTATTTTTTGACTCATTTTTATTCCTTATCTTTTTGCATGGAAGATATAACTGCGTGTGCTGCTATAGCAACGCCTGTGAGTGTAAGCACACCTATACCGATTTTATCTGAAACACTATCCGCACCCAAACCAAAAACAGTATCAAATTTACGACTAGCCATAGGCTCTTCAAAAGGTCCCATAGTATCCCAAAAATTAGGCTCAGAACAACCTATACAACCATGCCCTGCTTGAATAGGCCAAGAAGTGTGCTGGTTAAATCTCTCTCTTGAGCAGTTATTAAAAGTATAAGGTCCTTTACAACCTACTTTATAAAGACAAAAACCTTGTTTTGCTCCTTCATCTCCAAAAGCATGTACAAATTCACCCGCATCAAAATGTCCGCGTCTTTCACAAAGATCATGAATTCTTAAACCATAAGCCCATTTTGGTCTATTATACACATCAAGTGCTGGCAACTCACCAAATAATAAATAATGAAGTACATTACCCACTATATTTTTTTCGCTTGGAGGACAGCCTGGAACATTGATCACAGTTTTACTTGTTACTTTGCTTAAAGGCTGCGCGTTGCTAGGATTTGGTCTTGCGGCTTGAATTCCTCCAAAGCTAGAACAGGTTCCTATAGCAAAAATCGCCAAAGCATTTTCACTTGCCATTTTTGAAAGCTCATAGCCTGTTTTTCCATGTGCGCCTATGGTTAAAAAATGCTCCGTATCACCCATAGGGATACCACCTTCAACCATTAAAATGTATTTATTTTTATGCTTTTGAATGGCACTTTCTAAATTTTCTTCAGCTTGCCAACCTGCTGCAGCCATCACTGTTTCGTGATATTCTAAAGAAATATAATCAAAAATCAAACTATCAATCGTTGGAGTATCACTTCTTAACAAACTCTCACTACAGCCTGTACACTCAGCCATATGAAGCCACACAACAGGAAGCCTATCAGCAAGCTCAGCAGCTTTTGCCACCATAGGAGTAAAACTCGCTGGCAAAGCCAAAAATGCCGTCATAGCACCTGCCCATTTCATAAAATCCCTTCTAGAAAAACCTGACTTTTCTAATGCTTTTGTAATACTATCATTGTCTTTCAAAGAAGGAAGCTTTTCAAGAGTCGATAAACGCGACTCTATTTGATGATAATCAATCATTATATTTCCTTTGTAACATGAAATTTATTCTCTATAATAATAAAATAAAGGAAGTTAAAATAAAGTTAAAAACTTACTATCATAAGCAAATATTAGCATCACTCTTAATTAAAGCTTAATCATAAGCCTTTTTTAAGTTTGCGAATCAAAAATCTTGCAGGGTGAATAGCGTGGATGTATTTTTTTTCTAAACACAAGGGTTCATTATTTATCAATGCACACAAATACCTTGCCGCTAAAACACTTGTACTAAAACCCCTTGACCCATGAGCAAAATTAAAATACAAATTACAAGACATTTTAGCTGGTTTTTGCTCCTTATTTTTTGTCCATAATAAAGCTTTATATTCTTCTTTATAAAACGCTTCATCATAAGCATTTCCAACTATCATAAAGCGATCACTCGAATAAGATCTAAAACCTACTTTAGAACCTATGATTTCTAATTTTGTATTTTTATCTATAAATTCGGCTATATTTTCTATATTTTGTTTATCATCTTCTTCTTTTGATTCTAAACTTGCATTAAGCCTATCATAACTTGCTCCAATCACTTGCAAATCATCTTTTATAGGGCAAATATAAGCCTTAGAAGATAAAGGAAATGGGGTATCTAAAAAAGGTTTTAGATGTGTAACTTGACCTCTTACTTTACTTAATTTCATCTCATCATAAAAAACAAAGTCTTTTGTATCTGCACCCATAGCATAAATCAAAACCGCATAATCACTTTTAACAATATTATTTTTAAAATTTAAACTAAAACACTCATTTTCAAATTTATAAGCTTGAAATTCATGATTAAAATATATACAAGCTTTGCTTTTTTCAAAAAGATTTTTAACCAAATTTTTTGGAAAAATCACTCCACCCCCTTCTAAAAAAGCTTGATTTTTTGAAATTTTAAACAAAATATTTTCTCTTTGTGCGTTAAATCTTTCTTGCATCAAATCATTATGTGCAAACTCCATCACACCTTTAAATTTTAAATCTAAAATTTGTCTATAAAAACGGCTTGCTTCTATAAAAGAAAGCTCTGAAAACTCCCCTAAATTTACCTTAGGCTTTAAGATTAAAGAGCTTAAAATTCCACTTTCATTTCCGCTTGCACCCTTGCCTAATTCTAAATGTTTTTCAAAAACATCTATTTCAAAACCCCTTAAACTAAGCTCATAAGCTAAAACAGCACTTGATATACCCGCACCAATAATAGCTACTTTTTTATTTTTTAAAGATGAAAATGTTCTTGAAAAATACGCTTCTTTGTCTTTAAACTCAAGCTCATTTTCCAAATAAGCTTTAATCATTTCTCTTTTTCTAAAACCTTTGGTTTTTTCTACTCTAAAACCATATTTTTTTAAATTTTTTTGTAAAAAACCTGCCGAAGAAAAGGTGCAAATTTGTGTATTTTTTTTAGAAAGTCTTGCCACTTCAAAGATTAAATTTTCATCAAACATTTGCGAGTTTTTATTTGGAGAAAATCCATCTAAATACCAAACATCAGCTTTAAAATCCAATTCTTTTAAAACAGCTATATCTTCAAAAACAAGATCTAAAAAACAATCTTCAAAATAAAAACGATAAATTCCTTCTTTAGCCTTAGGATAAAATTTTAAAAATTGTTCTAAAAGCTCTTTAAACTCTTCATAAAATCCTAGTTTTTGATAAATTTCTCTTAATTGTTCTTTTTCGATATAAAAAGCTTCTACGCTAATATAAAAAAGTTTTTTAGGACGCTTAGAAGGGGTAGTTTGTAAAAAGCGTTTCAAAGTAAGAAAAAAATTTAAACCTATACCAAAACCACTCTCTGCGATAATAAAATTTTCTTGATTTTTCCATTCAAAAGAATGAGTATAAACAAATTTACTTTCATTTAAGCCATCTTTGGAATTAAAATAAAAATCATCAAAATCCAAAGAAAAAGGAGTATTATCCTTAAAGATTAGCTTAGCTTTTTTCATCGGTTGTTATAAAAATAACTCTCAACTCCATCAGCAATACCCTTAACTAATAAATCTTGAAAAGCTTTATTGGCGATTCTTTTGCCTTCATTTGGATGTGTGATATAGCCAATTTCAATTAAAATTGCAGGCATTTGCGCACCTACTAAAACCCAAAAAGGTGCTTCTCTTACACCGCCATCTACGATTTTATACTTTTTGCGTGTTTGAGTGAGTATATTTTTTTGCACATCAATGGCTAGTTTATTTGAAGCAACGATTTTTTCACGATTTAAGAAATTTAAAATACTTTGTTTTGAGAAATAATTAATCTCTTCAAAATCCCCTTGATTTTCTTTTTCTGCTGCCTTTTTACTTCTTTCACTTCTTGCAGGACTTAAAAAGAAAGTTTCCACGCCTTCGCTACTTTTAGCTTTTGTGGCATTTGGTGCTGCATTAGCATGTATAGAAATAAACAAATCCGCTCTTTTATCATTGGCATATTTGGTTCTATCACGAAGATTGATAAATTTATCCGAACTTCTGGTATAAAGCACTTTATAACCGCGTTTTTTAAGTTCATTTCCAAGTTTTAAAGCCGTGCTTAAAACTATATCTTTTTCTTTTAAACTTCCTTTTTTATCACTTAAGGCACCGCTATCTTTTCCACCATGCCCCGCATCGATAACCACAAGCTTTCCTGATTTGTAATTTGTATTTAAAGTTTTACTAGAACTTTGATTTGCTTTTTTACTCACATTTTGATTTGTAGTTTGTGTATAAAAACCTAAAGTGAGATTTTTATTATCCAACTCCTTTAAGAGTTTAAATTCTTTAGGAGCACTCAAAACCACACGAACAGTTTTTGGATTGTATTGAGTAACTGTAATCACATTTTGTCCAAAAGTAAAGCTTTTTCTATTGCCTTCTAACACACCCTTAAAACTTACAACATATCGGAATTTTTGATCTTTGGTATCAAATACTGCTATTTCTTTTTCATCTAAATCATCGCTTAAATTTAACACCACAGCATTAGAAATTTTATCCACATCTAAAACATATAAAGGCTCTTGATTTTCTTTTTCGTTATTGGTTTTTTTATCTTGTTTTTTTGTTTCTAAAACTTTGGTTTTAATTTCTGTTTTTTGATCTTGCTTTTTCTCTGAAATTTTACTAACTTGCTCAGTCTTTTTTTGGCTAGCAGTTTCTTTTGAAAAAATTAATTTTTCTTCTTTAAAAGATATATCAATAGGAATTTTTTCTTTAGCATAAACCACTATGCGTATGGTTTTGGGATTAAATTGTGAAATTACTAAACGATAGTCATCAAATTTAAACTCTTTTTTACCCCCTTCTAAAACCCCATCAAAATCACTAATAAAACGATAGTTTCCTTTTTCGTCTAAAGCAAAACTTTTTAATTGATCCTTATCCAAATCTGCATTTAGTTCAAACTCTACACCTTGGTTTGTTTTACTTGACTTTAAAACATAAATTTTATCATCGCTTTTTGCTTTAGAAACGATACTACTCTTTGGTGCTTGCGAAGTTTTAGAATTTGTTTTTTCTGTATTTTTTATTTGTTCGTTAGATGATTTTTTTTCATTTTTTTGAACTGTTTTTATAGGTTCAAAAGTTGATTTTTCAGTGTCTTGAGAAATATTTTGAACCTTAATATCTTTAATAACAGCCTTTCTTAAAGCATTGATACTTGCTTCACTTATACCACTTTCTTTTAACTCATTAGCATATGACTTGTCATCTAAATTTAAAGTATTTGAACTGATGATCAATCTTTTTAAAATTTCAATTTTAGCTTTTTCATCTTCATTAATAACACTTTGTATATAAAGGCTTTTGAGCTGATGGTGAAATTTTACTTGTACTTCACTTTTAGAACCGATAAAATTTTTATCGAAATTTGCAAGTTCATTTTCATAAGCTCCAAAAAGAGTTGTGAAAACAAATACTAAAAATACAAAAATTTTAGCCATTATTCACCATTAACCAATTTTTCCATAAGTTCTTTAACACTGATAAGCTTATCTAAACGATATCCATTTGCACCTGTAAAGAAAAGTCCTGTTTCTTTTTTACCTGACCACGCATCAAAAAGCCTATCTGCTATACAATACCCTACTTTAGTCGCCTCTTTTCCGCGTCCACAAGGTGCTACACAATTGCTTATACAATTGATCTTTGGACCCATTCTTTTATCTACCAAATTTAAAAGATTGGTTCTAACCCCACGTGCAGGATAGCCCACAGGAGATTTAATAAGCTCTATATCTTCTTCTTTAGAAGCTAGCAAAACGCTTTTAAACTCTTCACTCGCATCACATTCAAAAGTTCCTATGAAACGCGTTCCCATTTGAACACCACTAGCCCCTAAAGAAATAGCGTTTTCTATATCTTTTTTATCCCAAATTCCACCCGCAGCAATCACAGGAAAAGATCCCCAATTTTTAGCCTCTTCTACCACAGGAGCGATTAATTTTTCTAACTGATAATTTGGATCTAAGCACTGTTCATAAGTAAAACCTTGATGACCTCCACTTTTTGGCCCTTCTAAAACCACTGCATCAGGCAAGCGATTGTAACGGCTTTGCCATCTTTTGCAAATAATTTTTAAAGCCTTTGCAGATGAAATGATAGGCACTAAAGCCACATCAGGAAAATCTGCAGCAAATTCAGGTAAATTTGTGGGAAGTCCAGCGCCTGAAACAATCACATTAAAACCAACTTCACAAGCATCGCGTGCTATTCTTGCATAATCATTACTTGCACATAAGATATTACACCCCAAAGGTGCATCACCACAAACTTTTCTTGCATTATTAATCAAAGCTTGCAAACCCTTGCGTGAGTAAAAATTTTCACTTCCATAAGGCTTAGCATTTAATTCTTTACTTGCATACTTTCTTTCTTCATAATATCCTGTTCCCACAGAAGAAATAATCCCAAGTCCACCATTTAAAGAAACCGCAGATGCCAGTCTATCCCAGCTTATGCCTAGTCCCATTCCCCCTTGAAAAATGGGATATTTTATAGTATGTTTTCCTATTTGTAAGGGTTGTAAATTCATTCTTTTACCTTTAATTTTGCAAATTTTCTTTTACCTATTTGTAAGATGTATTCTCCTTGTTCTAAATGCATTTGCTCGTCGCTAACTTTTTGAGAATTTACACTTACTGCATTAGCACTGATGCTTCTTCTTGCTGCAGAAGTAGAACTTTCCAAACCACATTCAACCAAAGCCTTAGCAAGCCAAATTTTCCCTTGTATTTCAAACTCAGCCATATCACTTGGTAAAGCATTTTGAGAATGAATTCTATCAAATTCAGACTTAGCATTATTAGCCTCTTCTTTGGAGTGAAAACGCTCTGTAATCTCTAAAGCTAAATTTTCTTTAGCTTTTTTAGGATGTAAATTACCTTGTTCTATATCTTTTTTTATCTGCGCAATTTCTTCTAGACTTTTTTGACTTAAAAGTTCATAGTATCTAAACATCAATTCATCACTAATACTTAAAATTTTAGCATACATATCATTAGCTTTTTCTGTAACACCAATGTAATTATTTAAACTCTTACTCATTTTGTTTACACCATCTAAACCTTCGAGTAAAGGCATCATAATCACAGCTTGTTCTTTTCCTATGTTATAAACTCTTTGAAGCTGTCTTCCCATTAAAAGATTAAATTTTTGATCCGTTCCACCCATTTCAATATCGCTTTTTAAAGCCACGCTATCATATCCTTGAAGTAAAGGATATAAAAACTCGCAAATCGAAATAGGGCTTTGCTCTTTAAATCTCTTGGTAAAATCGTCACGCTCAAGCATTCTAGCTACACTAAAAGTTGAAGTAAGTTCTACTATACCCGCAGCTCCAAGTTCATTAAGCCAAGCAGAATTAAACTTAATCTGTGTTTTTTCTTTATCTAAAACCTTAAAAACCTGTGTTTCATAAGTTTTAGCATTGATTAAAACTTGCTCTTTATCCAGCTTTTTACGCGTTGCACTTTTTCCACTTGGATCGCCAATTTGTCCTGTAAAATCTCCAATCAAAAATTGCACAATAGCTCCATGTTTTTGCAAAAAAGCCATTTTTGTTAAAACCACGCTATGGCCTAAATGCAAATCAGGTGCTGTAGGATCAAATCCTGCTTTTATAAAGAAATTTTCACCTTTTTCATAATAATTTTTAATTAAATTTTCTATTCTTTCTTCATCAATAAGCTCTGCACAACCACGCTTAACTTCTGCTAATATTTTTTTTATATCCATAATAAACCTTTTTAACCTTCTTTATAAGCATCATTTAAAGATGTAAAATCTAAAATTTTACAACGAGATTTTAACCTATCCTTGACACTATCTGGGTTGATATTATCAGGAATTTCCATTGTAATCTCAAAATAATCTACCGCCGAATTTAAATCACTTGATAAATTGATTGTTAATAGATTTATCTGCATTTTAGCTAAAAATGCCAAAAATTCCGCTAAAACACCTTTTTTATTTTCCAAAGAAAAAATCAATTTATAAGATTTAGGGATGTTAGAATCCCATTTTATAAATACCATATCTTGATTATTATCTATCATTTTATCAGCTCTATCGCAAAGCTTATGATGGACGATAGCGTTACCACCTTTAACAAAAGCTAAAACAGCATCACCTCTTTTTGGATGGCAACAAAAATCAAAATCCACATTAGCGATTTTATGGTTGCAATATAGAGTAAAATTTCCTATTTTTTGTTCTTTAATCTCATATTTATCAAACCAATATGACTTCTTGGCGTATTTTTTAAGACCATTAACTATATCTTTTAAATAAGCACTATCTGTTGCTACTTGTCTAATGCGTCTGGCTAAATTTTCTTTTTCTATCCAAGTTTCAATTCTGTTTTTATCAACTCCAAAAATAAAACTTAACATATTAATAGAACTTGCTAGATTAATCTCTCTGATTTTTTGCTTACAAAATTCCCTTATACTCGCTTTTGCTTTTCCTGTTTTAACACTATCTATCCAAGAACAGCGATAAAATTTATCATTGCTAGTAACCACTCGCACAATATCGCCATTTTTAAGCTCGGTTAACAAAGGTACTTTAATACGATTTACATAAGCACTTTTTGCATGAAGCCCTACTTTGGTATGCACTTCATAAGCAAAATCAAGAACCGTTGCACCACGAGGCAAAGTGAAAATTTCTCCCTTAGGAGAATAAACTGCGACATCTTCAACATAAAGACTATCTTTAGCATATTCATAAAGTTCAATAGCATTATAATCTTCTGCATTTTCAAGATTGTTTATACTTTGCATTGAAATATCCGTAAGCCAATCAAGACGAGGCGCAACCACACTGCCATCTTCTTTATATTTCCAATGCGCTGCTATACCAAATTCCGCAATTTTATGCATATCAAAAGTTCGAATTTGTGCTTCTATAATACTTTTAGCATCAAAAAGTGTGGTGTGTATAGTTTGATAACCATTTTGTTTAGGCAAGGCTATATAATCCTTAAAACGCGAAACCAAGGGATTAAAATGTGTATGTAAAATTCCCAAAGCCAAGTAACAATCACTTACTTTTTCAACCAAAATTCTTACCCCAAGCAAATCAAGAACTTCTTCAATACCAATGCCTTTTCTCTGCATTTTAAGATAAATAGAATAGCTATGTTTAATGCGTTTTTGAATTTCAAAACTACCTTGTCTAAAGCCATTGCTCAAAAATAAAAGTTCGATTTTGGAAATAAATTCATTTAAACCTAATTGCATTTCTTGATTATTGGAGTTGATATAATTGTCAATAAGCTTATACTCATCTGGCATAAGATATTTAAAACTAAGATCTTCTAAATAATTTTTTATGCTTGAAATACCAAGTCTATGGGCTATTGGGGCATATACAACTAAAGTTTCTTCGCTGATTCTTTTTTGCTTATCTTCTCTTAGAATATCAAGAGTAAGCATATTATGCAGCCTATCGCATAACTTCACAATCAAAACCCCAACATCTTCAATACTTGCTAAAAGCATATTTCTGAAAGTCAAGGCTGATTTAGTTAAACTTTTTTTAGATTTTGATGAAATGAGATTATCTTCTCTAATTTCTATAATTTTAGTAAGTCCTAAAACAAGTTTTAAAACCTCAGAACCAAACTGCTCTCTAAGTTCTTCTTCAGTGCAGTTTGTATCTTCAATCACATCATGCAATAAAGCAGCTAAAATATTGCTTTTATTTTCACTTAAAAATCCAACCAGTGTTGCTACTAAAATAGGATGTACCGCATAAGGCTCTCCACTTTTTCTAAACTGCCCTTCATGGCAAAATATACAGTAATCTACCGCTTTTTCAAGAATGGCATCATGGCCACAAATTTCGAAAAGCAAAGCCTTAGCAGCTTCTAAATCTTTACAATTTTTTACATTATCGATTAATTGTTCAAGCAATAATTCTTCATCGATTGGTTTCAACTAAACCCTCTAAAGTGATTTTATTTTCTGCAATTTCATATAAAGCTATATCTGCAAGTTTATTTTTATTTTTATCAAAGTCTACCAAAGGGGTTGCTCCATTCGCCAATTGTTCCGCTCTTTTTGCTACCACTAAAGAAAGGCGATATCTATCATTACCCATTTTTTCCAAAGCTTTTGCCGCTACTTCTTCTATTCTTTTATCCATAATTTTCTCCTTAATTATTTTTAACGATTGAACAAAGGCTAGTATCACCTTGTATGATTTTAAGTAAATTACCCTCTTCAAACATATTACAAACCACAATAGGAAGTTTGTTATCTTTAGCTAAAGCTATAGCTGTATCATCCATCACTTTAATATTATCTTGCATAGCCTCATCATAACTTAAAGTATTTAAAAATACTGCATCATCAAATTGTTTTGGATCTTTATCATAAACTCCATTAACTTTTGTAGCTTTTATTACCATATCTGCATCAATTTCCACAGCTCTTAAAATAGCTGTTGTATCTGTAGTAAAATAAGGGTTTCCAGTACCTGCGGCAAAAACCACAACACGACCCTTTTCTAAGTGTCTTTGCGCTCTTCTCATAATATAAGTTTCACAAAATGCTTCCATCTGAATGGCGCTTTGAACCCTAACTTCAAGTCCAGAGCTTTCCAAAGCTTCTTGTATAGCAATAGCATTGATAACCGTAGCAAGCATTCCCATATGATCTCCACTTGTCCTTTTAATCAATCCGCCCTTAGCAGCACTTACTCCGCGAATAATATTACCACCGCCTATAACTATGCCTACTTCTATTTGATTTTTTATAAGTTCTTTAATCTCTGAAGCTATGAATTTTAAAATAGAATTTTCTATACCAAAGCCATTTTCACCTGCTAAAGCCTCTCCTGAAAATTTTACTAAAACTCTTTTTCTCTCTTGCATTATTTCTCCTTATTTAACTTGAAATTATATTTTAAATTCCATTAAATTTAGCTAATTTAAGCTAATGAGTTCCAAAGGATTGATATGAAAATTTTTTTGAGTTACTTCAAAAGTAAGATCATTTTTTATTCTACCCACTACGGCACCTTTTTTGATATTCTTACCAACTTTAATATTAGGAGCAATCTTATCTAAATGTGCGTATATTGTATGTATGCCATTATCATGTTCAACAATAACAACTCGAGCTAACATACTAGTATCTTTGGCAAAAACTATTTTTCCATCTAGCACATTTTTAACAACTGCATCGCTTTTATTGCTTCTTAAAACTACATTCTCGTTAAAAATTTTAAGATTGTAAACAGGATCAACATAATTTCCAAATTTTTGCTTCACAGTAAAAGAATCCAATGGAGCTATGGTTTTTTTTCCTGTGTAACGCTTGACTGAACTTCCTTGATAGCTTGAACCTAATTGTCTTATTTTTTGATTATTTTTTACTATTTTAGTATCATTTTTGTTTGAATTTGCATCTTCTTTATCATTAATAATTTTTAATTGATTTAATGTTTTTCTAAGCTCTTCTTGCTGAGCTTGCAAATCATCGAGTTTTTTTGCATATATAGCTCGATCTGTTTTTTGTTTATTAATTTCGCTAATTTGTTTTTGTTTTAAACTTTGAAGCTTGGCTAATTGAGCGTTGTAATCCTTAAGACTTTCATTGATTTTCTTAATCTGAGCTTGTTTATCATCAATAAGCCTGCTTACTCCCTCATAATCTTTAGAAATTTTAAAAATTTCTTCATTTAAAACTTTGTTTAAACTTCCTAAAATTTCAAAAGCCATAAAACTTTCTTCACTTTCAATATAGCCTTGAGGGATAGGTAAATCATAAGCAAAATCTTTAGCCATTAAAGATATAAGCTTACCTTCCATATTTGATTTACTTTTAAGCAAATCTTCATTTTGGCTTGTAAGGGTGTTTAACTCTTGATTTTGAGCCTTAGCACTTGCTTCAAGCTTAGAAGTTTGTGAATTTAAGCTTTCAATTTGCAAACTTAAATCTTTCAAACTTTTTTCACCATTTAAAATATCACTAGCCAAATCTTCAAGTTTTTTATTTAGCTGTTCTTGTATGCGTTTATTTTCTTCTAAACTTTTTGTTTTTTCATTTATAGCGTTTGCTAAACTTATATCAACAAATAAAAAAAAACAAAAAAAGATAAGAATATTTTTTCTCATCTTTTAACCTTAAACATAACCGTATTTACACACAACAAGCAAATAAACAAAGTAGCTAAAAAAATTAAAGTCAAATGTAAAATAAAATTAATAGGTGGAAAAATAATATCTACAGCCTTTAAACTTTCTTGGATAATAGAAAGATCAAAAATTTGGGTAAAAAAGGCAAGTAAAATAACAAAAGCAATAAAACAATCAACCACAACCACCTTGTAAAGCATAAAAGATCTAAACCAAAACGGAGCTCCAAATAAACACATAATTTCAATACGATCGGTATGTTCATAAAGCCAAATTCTCATCTGTTTTAAAAACAAAACAAAGGCAAGTAAAATAATGATAAACAAAAATAACCAAAAAACAAATTTCATCAAAATAAGCAAAGAGTATATCTTATCATGGGTTTTGGAAAAAGTTTCAACCTTACTAACACCTACAATATTTAAAAGTTGATTTTTAATCGAATTTAGTTCATTTTGATCGGGCAAAGAATTTAATTTTAAAGTATAAAATTTTGGCAGAGAATCTTTTAAAACTTTCAAATTCTTTTCAGAAACATCATTTTTCAAACGATCGATTAAATCCTTAGGATCCAAAGATTCAAGTCCAGCAAAAAATGGTACTTTTGTTTTTACTACATTCTGATCAAGTTCAGTTTTGCTGACAACTATAATATTATAATCTTTATTAACAAGTTCTTCATAATGCTTTAAAGTTGCATTTGTAATCAAAATAAATTCAAAAGCAAACATCATAAAAAGTAAAGGTAAAATTAAAGATAAATGTGTTTTAAAAAATTTCATTCATTTTTCCATTTTCTATATTAAAACGACGATAATCCACTCTTAAATTACTAGGAATTCTATGTGTTACCACTATAACACAAGTTCCTAAAAGCTCTCTAGCAGACTTTAAAAGAGTCCATATAATATCAGAAGAATACTCGTCCAAATTTCCCGTTGGCTCATCGCAAAGCAAAAGCTTTGGATTATGAGCTAAAGCCCTAGCCATAGCGACGCGTTGTTGCTCACCACCACTAAGTTGATTAGGCAATTTATCTGCTTTAAAAGTTAAATTTACATGCTTTAAAAGCTTAGCAGCTTGATCATGGCATACTTTTTTGCTATAACCTTTAATCATTAAAGGCAACATAACATTTTTTTCAACACTATATTCTTGTACAAGTTTATAATCTTGAAAAATAATCCCTATTCTTTGACGCAATTTTAAAAGTTCTAAATTTCCAATTTTATTCATCAAAGATCCACATACTTCAAGCTTACCAGAAATAGGTTCTAAATCTCCATAAAAAGACTTTAAAAGCGTACTCTTACCACTCCCGCTTTTACCCGTAATAAAAACAAAATCATCATCCTTAAAAGCAAAACTCGCTTCTTTAATAACTAATTCATCATAACCTAAAGTAAGTTTATTTGCTTGGATTAAATTAGGCATCCTTTTTCCTTAATTTCCCTTTTTAAATTTTTAAATTATGCTTTATTTTTGCTTAATTTTCAAGAAAAATTATATTTTAAACTGAACTTTTAAAATTTCTTTTAATTCATTTATCGCTTTAATATTTTCTTGAATTTTAAATGGTTCTTTAAAAGCAAAATCGATCGTTTTATCAAGATGTAAATAACAATGTTCAGGCTTATTAAAAGCTCCAAAAGCAACCTTTAAAAGCAAATTCTCATCTTGTTTATAGATGCTTTCAAAATGCAAGAAAAAATCATCTTTTTTTATAGTAATATTTTTAAAGTTCTGCTCTATTTTTTTCAAATCCTCTTTAGAAAATTCAACCGATGAGAGATTAAATTCATTTAACTCATAGTTTTTACACTCTTGGTTAAAATTCCACACCCAAAGATCATATATATTTTTTTCTTGCTTTTTCCATCTATCTTCATATTTGCTTGAAATTTCTAAATTTTCATTTTTTCTAAGACTAAATTTTGGAGCAGGAAAAGTCAAAAATTGTTCTAGAGTAAAATTAAAATACTCAAAACTATCTGTTCTAAGCTCAAAACGACCATTTTGGGTTAAAACCCTAGCACATTCTTTGCAAAAATCTTTCCCAATAACTCGCCTATGAGGCTTTTTATCCCAAGGAACAGGAAAATGTAGAAAAATCTTTTCAACTGATTTTGATTTTAATACACTCAATAACAATCTCGCATCACTTTGGATTAGCAAAATATTATTTACATTTTGTGCTTTAGCAAGTTTAGCTACTTGAGTTAAAGCTGGATTGTAAATTTCCACCCCTAAAATTAAAACATTTGGATTTTCTTTTGCTTGATAAAGCAAATGTCTTCCTGATCCAAAGCCTATTTCTATATAAATTTTACCTTGAAGTCTAGATAAAAGCTCATCAAAATTATCAACAATAAATGGTGTTTTTTCAATTAAAGCATTGTTTTTAAGTCCAAAAGCTTTATTGATAATATCCTCACAAAAACCTTCTTTAAAGATTTTTAAAGCCTTTTGCAAATAACCTATTTTAGAAGGTTTTGTATGTTTATCGCCTTTAATCACAAAACCATTTTGTGCTTTTTTAATCTGCAGAAAAAAACTCTCTTCTTGAACCTTTGTATAAATAAGACTAACATTATCATTCTTAGCAAGCCAAAGAAATTCAACATCATCCTTGCTATAAGGCAGATTTATTTCTTTGATCTTTTTGCTTTTAAAATTTGGCACTACTGAGCTGCCTTAACTTTGCTTGAAGGTTCTGAACGAAGCCCGGCTGAATCAATAGCAATAACTTCGTAACTATATTCCATCCCTGGTAAAGCTTTTACATCTTTTAATCGCTTTTCTTTAATGCCTTTAAAAACAGCATTTTGCTCCCCGCCATAGCGTCTTACTTCATACTCAACAGCTCTAGTATCATTATCGCTCCATTCTAAATTTATCCCTTCGCTTGTGCTTTGAGCCAAAATAATACTAGGAGCCAAAGGGTTACCTAAAGTTTTACCTTCTACACCATCTTTTGGCATAGGACTTTCAAGACCATCTTTATCCACCATTGTTACTTTATAATACTTGCTTTTACCTGCTCCTTCTACCATATCCTCATAAGAATTTTTATCAGTCTTTGCCAAAACACTAAAAGGAAGGAAACTTGAGCTCGTAGAATAAACTTTATAATAAGAAAAATCTTCATACGTAGGAGCATCCCAAGTTAAAATGATTTTATTAGAACCATCTGTGCTAGCACTTAAATGCTCAACTTGAGGAGGTAAAGCCTTGCTTGTAGAACTTACAACTTGACTTGGCTCACTCTTTATCCCATTAAAACTCACAGCAATAATTCTATAGCTTGAATTTTCATTAGGTTTTAAATCACTATCGATGTATTCAGCGTTTAAACGATTTTTTACTTCTGTAATTTTTTTAAATTCTTTATCATCACCTTTGGTTCTTTCAATAATATAAGAATCAACCCTAAAATCAGGATGCGGACGCCAAATAAGTTTAATACGATTAGGCAAATTAGTCACAGCTTGAACAAAAGGAACAGCTTCAAGTCTTGGAGCTGTGCTGACTTCTATAACCTTGCCATCTTCTGAAATTTGTCCTTGCTCATTAAAGCTTTTCATCATATAACGATACTTAGTACCAGGCTCTAATTTAGTATCTACATAATGAGTTTGAAACTTATCTTTAATAGTGCCTACAAGTTTAAAATCAAGATTTTCATCACTAGAACGATACAAATAAAATCCTTTAATATTTTCATTATATAAAGGCTCCCATTCAAAAGCAATATTACTCATATCACTAAGACTTTTTAAACTTTCAACTTTTGGCAAGCTTTCATTTACAGCAGGCTCTTTACTTAAAGCTAGCGAATTCATTTGCGAAACACTACAAGCACTAAGCAAAAGAGTTAAAAAACTCAAGTAAAAACTCAAGCGAAATCTTTTCATCATTCTCTCCTAAATTAATTTGTTTAAACATAATATTTTTAAAATCTTCCATCAAAGGTGCTTTAACAAAAATTTGCTCTTTGGTTTTTGGATGGATAAAATACAAAAAATAAGCATGCAACATTATCCTACAATCATACTTACCCTTATAACCATATAAACTATCACCTAAAATATGGCGATTTAAACTAGCCAAATGCGCTCTAATTTGATGAGTTCTTCCTGTAAAAAGCTTAGCAGCCATCAAAGTTAAATTTTCAGTTTTTACTACATTTATAAAAGCTGATTTTGCGTTTTTACTGAATTTATTTTCCTTATCTATGGCTATTTTTTTAATAGCATTAGAAGGCGAACGCATTAAAAATTTTTCTACTATAATTTTATCTTCTTTTAGTGGCAAATCAATTAACGCAAGGTAAATTCTTCCCATGCTTTTATCTGCAAGCTGTTCGCTTAATTTTTGATGGGTGAAGTTATTTTTCGCTATCAGTATAGCTCCGCTTGTATCTTTATCTAATCTATGAACAAGACCAGCTCTTATCTCTCCTCCTAAATTTGATAAAGTATATTTTTTTTCTATTAACCAATCCACCAAAGTGGCATTTTTAACGCTACTTGCTCCATGAACGACTAAATTTGAAGGTTTATTTAAAACAAGCAAGTCTTCATCTTCGTATAACACATCAATATCAAAATCCACTTCAAACTGAGGTTTTATCTCATTGCAAAGCTTTAAACTTGCAATAGAAATAATATCACCATTTTTAAGCTTAAATGAATTTTTATCTTGAATTCTATCATTAACCTGTACGCAATCTTTTTCTATAAGTAAAGCAACTTGATTGCGACTTTGGTTTAATTTTTTAGCCAAAAATACATCAAGCCTTGAATTTTCATCTACTAAAAAAGTTTGCATTTTTTCCTTAGAGGTTTTGATAAATTTAAAATTTTAGTTTATAATTATAGCTTTATATTACCAACTGAAGGCAAATTTTGTTTAGATTAGATAGAAGAATTTTAACTCATTTTGACTATATGCAACCCATTTTATTTTTACCCATAATTCTTATTTCATTTTTCTTAATCTTTGAAGCTAATCCTTTTTTAGCAGAAAAACAGTTTGTTTATGCCTGTGTGGGATTGTTTGCTTTTATGGTTTTTTTCTTCTTTCCCATAAGGAAATTTATTTGGATTATTCCTGTTGCTTATTGGATTAATATTTTTTTATTGCTAAGCGTAGATATTTTTGGGGTTGAAAAATTAGGTGCTAAAAGATGGCTTGAAATTCCTTTTACTCACTTTACTATACAACCTTCTGAAATTTTTAAACCTAGTTTTATTTTAATGCTTGCCTATCTTATTTATCAAAATCCTCCTCCAAAAAATGGATACAAACTTAAACAATTCATCAAACTTAGCTTTTACATCATCTTGCCTTTTTTGCTAATTGCAAAAGAACCTGATTTAGGAAGTGCTATGGTTTTACTACTTGTTGGTTTTGGAGTACTTTTTATCATGGGAGTTCATTATAAAATTTGGTTAAGTATTGTTATAGCTATAAGTGTTAGCTCTCCTATTATTTATACACATCTTTTAAAACCCTACCAAAAGCAAAGAATTCATGATTTTATTTCAGAAAAACCAAGTTATCAAGTAGCCCAATCAATGATAGCTATTGGAAATGGTGGTTTAACCGGAAAATCTCAAGATGAAGCTACGCAAACTCATTTTAAATTTTTACCTATTTCAACTAGTGATTTTATTTTCGCTTACATGATAGAAAGATTTGGATTTATTGGGGGATTGACATTAATTATATTTTATATTTTACTTATTTTTCATCTACTTAGTTTAAATTATAAACTTAAAGATGATTATTTTGCTAGAGTTGCTATTAATTGTGTTGCATTATTTATTTTTATTTATGCGGCAGTAAATATTTCAATGACTATAGGTTTTGCACCAGTAGTTGGGATCCCTTTGCCTTTTTTTAGTTATGGTGGAAGTTCTTTTACTATTTTTATGATTTTTTTTGGAATTTTACAGCATTTAATCACTTTTAGATATTTTTGGACGGATATAAAGGCTAAATAAAATATTTTTAAGCATTAATAAGATATAATTTTATCTTTTAATTCAACTTAGGCGGATTTATAGCTCAGTTGGTTAGAGCAACCGGCTCATAACCGGTTGGTCGCAGGTTCGAGTCCTGCTAAATCCACCATTCTACATATAAGCTATAGACTCTTTCTTTAAAAAATAACTTTTAGTTCTTTAAATATTTCAATCTTATATAAAAAAGTATGTGATGTGATTTTTCGAAAGATAAAGTGGTGGTTAGAGGCAGAATCGAACTGCCGACACGCAGATTTTCAGTCTGCTGCTCTACCGACTGAGCTATCCAACCACAATGTTTGATAAATTAAAAATGTAATTGTATCTTTTTTTCTTTAATTTAAGTTTAAATACAAAAATAAAATTTTATTTCCCTTAAAGTTTTAATAAGATAGAATACCCGCTTTAGATCATTATCAAATGGAAATTTTTTGAAACAATTTGGACTAGATAGACGAACTTTTAAAATTTTACTAGCTGGTTATATTATTATTGCATTGTTTGGAGCTTTATTGCTACATTCAAGCTGGGCGCATACAACTCCTATTGATTTTTTGGATGCCTTTTTTACAAGCACATCTGCTGTTAGTATGACAGGATTAGTAGTTAAGAACACTGCGGTTGATTTTACCTTAGCAGGGCAAATTATTATCTTAGCTTTGGTGCAAATTGGCGGTTTAGGATATATGGGTATAGGTTTATTTGTTTATATACTCATACGCAAAAAAGTTGGTTTTAGTGCAAGAAATTTACTAAAAGAGTCTTTATTTTATCCATCAATGGATGGTTTATTTAAATTTTTTAAAAAGGTTTTACTGTTCATTTTTACTATAGAATTGATAGGTGCTATACTTCTTACCATGC
Organism: Campylobacter sp. US53; assembly: GCF_004378995.1. Classification (NCBI taxonomy): domain Bacteria; kingdom Pseudomonadati; phylum Campylobacterota; class Epsilonproteobacteria; order Campylobacterales; family Campylobacteraceae; genus Campylobacter; species Campylobacter sp. US53. The sequence continues at coordinate 300,872 of NZ_RYYH01000001.1, forward strand.
GTTTTGCCCTTGAAATGAATTTTAAGAAAGCTTTATGGTTTGGAATTTTTCATTCTATTAGTGCTTTTAATAATTCTGGATTTACTATATTTGAACATGGGCTTATAGCTTATAAACATGATATAGCAATTAATCTTATTATCACTTCTTTGATTATTATTGGAGGGCTTGGATATTTTGTTTTGGTTGAATTATACTTTTTTCAAAGAAAAAAATTGCAAAATTTAAGCCTACATACAAAAATGGTTGTTGTTGCAAGTATTTTTCTTATTTTCTCTTCAACACTTATTATTTTTGCTTTTGAATACTCAAATCCTCAAACTATAGGACATTTTTCATTTTTTGATAAAATTTTAAGCTCATATTTTATCGCTATTAATTACCGCACAGCAGGATTTAACACCTTAGATATGGGACATTTGCATGATGCAAGCTTATTTTTTGGATCATTGTTTATGGTTATTGGTGGTGCACCAGGAGGAACAGCTGGGGGTATGAAAGTAACAACTGTAATGGTTTTATTGCTCTATGCTTATTGGAGTATCCGCGATGGAAGAGTTAGAATTTTTGGACATGAAATTCCAAGAGAAACTATATCTAAAGCTTTTATTATAGCTGTAGGTTCAGCTGTTTATATAGTAATAGCTGTTATTTTGCTTTCCTTGCTAGAGTCAAAATTTGATTTTATAGCCTTGCTTTTTGAAACTTCTTCAGCTTTTGCAACTGTAGGAATTTCAGTAGGAAATGGTGGAACTTTATCTTTATGCGCTTTGTTTAGTGATCCTAGCAAGGTGATTATCATCATTATGATGCTAAGTGGTAGGATAGGTGTTTTTGCTTTTTTACTCTCGGTATTCAAACAAGACAAAGCTATTCATTTAAAATTCCCTGAAGGAAAGGTTAATTTATAAAGGTAAAATCGTGAAAAATCTTAATTATGGAATTATAGGACTTGGAAAATTTGGCTCAGTTGTAGCAGATGAACTCATTGCTGGAGGTCATACTGTTATCGTTGCGGATAAAGATGAGGAAGCTTTAAAAAGTATACAAAATCCTCCAAGCTATGCTTATATTTTAGATTCTACAAATATTTCAGCCCTAAAAGAAGCAGGCTTTCATGATGTTGAAGTTGTTATTGTTAGCATAGGAGAAAATGTTGAAAAATCAATCCTTACTCTTATGGCGCTTAAAGATATAGGTGTTAAAAATATCATTGCTAAAGCAACCTCTAATATCCATGGTCAAATTCTTTCTAAGTTAGGTGCAACAAAGGTTATTTATCCTGAAAAAGAAAGTGCTAAAAGACTAGTAAAAGAATTTTTAACTAAAGATGCTGATTATGAAGTTTTTGATCTTTCAGCAAATACTATACGAGCTATTAAGATCAATATAGATGAAAAATTAGCAGGAAATTCTTTAAAACATGTAGCACAAAATATGAAAGTGATTTCTTATAAAAAATTAAATAGCGACTGGGAAATACTACCTGATTTAGAAACCACGACAGTTTATAGTGGAGATGTTGTAATACTCCTTGGAACAGTTAAAGAACTTAGAGAATTTGAACACTAAGCAAGATTTAAAGCCTTACAAGCCTTTACAAAACGCTTTAAGGCTGTTTTTTCTTTGGTAGAAATTTTATGATATATAACTTCATCTAAATAATATCTAACATCTTTTATATCTAAATCCCTTGTTTTGGCATAATTTTGCAGTATATAATAAGGAATTTTAATCTTTGTTTTTGGAAATTTTTTCAAAATTTGTTTATATAAAGCTTTTTTTTGCACACAAGAAAATCTAGCAAAAACAAAAGGCAATCCTGTTTTTTCATGCCATTTTGCACATAAATCGATATATTTAGAAGGATCTTTTAGATAAAGCTTTAAAGCCTTATCACCTATAATTACTTTTCCATCTTGTTTTAATACTTTAGCTAAAGCATTTGAAGTTGCTGAACTTGGATCTTTGGCATTTGATGTATTTTTTTCTACTAATACACTTAAAACTCTTTTATTAGCACAAATACCCAAATCTAAATTTTTATATTTTTTTCTAGCGCTTTCTATGCTTGAAATGATAGCTGCATCAATTCTTCTATAAAATAAATCTTTATTTAGCTTACTTGGAACTCCTTTTTTATACTCCATACTTGCTTTATAACCATTGGGTAAGGGATATTTTTTAAGATATATATGCAAAGGTAAAAGATTAATATAATCAATTTTTCCAAAAATCATCTCTTTTAAAGAGTGTTAAACACTCTATCTCCTGCATCTCCAAGCCCTGGGATAATATAACCTTTTTCATTTAAACCTTCATCAATACAAGCCACAAAAACTTCTACATCATCATGCATTTGGCTAAATTTTTTCAAACCTTGTGGAGCAGCAAGTATGGATATAAATTTTATTTTTTTAACTCCTTGGCTTTTTAAAAAATTACAAGCCTCTATAGCAGTCCCACCTGTAGCAAACATAGGATCTATAACAATAGCAGTGCGTTTTTTTGCATCTTTGGAAAGTTTTTGAAAATAAAAATCCGCCTTTAAAGTCTCTTCATTTCTCACAAATCCCAAAAATCCAACACTTGCATCAGGAATCATCTTAAAAACGCTTTCAAGCATTCCTAGTGCAGCTCTTAAAATAGGACAAATCATAATCTTTTCATCAAGTTTTTTTACCGTGACTTTTTGTATAGGTGTTGAAATTTCAATTTCTTTTAAAGAAAAATCTTTACTCGCTTCAAAAAGCAAAAAAGATGAAATTTCATCGATTAACATACGAAATTGAAAGGGCTTTGTCTCTTTAGCCCTTAAAATTCCTAATTTATGTTCGATCAATGGATGATTGATACAATGAATATTTTTCATTTTAAGCTTTCAAAATAAGCTTTCTCATCAAAATTTTTCACCTTAGCCACACCATCTTTTACCGCAGCTGCTGCTACAGCTGTACTAACTGCAGCTTTTACTCTTTCATCAAAAGGTTTTGGTATAACATAATCTCTTCCAAATTCTAAAGTGCTTAGATTATAAGCTTTTTTAACCGCATCGCTTACAGGAAGTTTTGCAAGATCTGCTAATGCTTTAGCAGCTGCTACTTTCATATTTTCAGTGATTTTACTTGCACGCACATCTAAAGCCCCACGGAAAATAAAAGGAAAACCTAAAACATTATTGATTTGATTTGGATAATCACTTCTTCCTGTTCCTATAATCGCATCTTTTCTAAGTCTAGCCACATCTTCAGGCATCACTTCAGGAATAGGATTTGCTAAAGCAAAAATTACAGGATCTTTTGCCATGCTTAAAACCATTTCATCATCAAGAATTTTTGGCGCACTAAGTCCTAGGAAAACATCAGCTCCTTTTAAAACTTCTTTTAAGGTCTTTTCCTTAGAATCAACAGCAAATTCAAGCTTTTGAGGAGTTAAATCATTTCTATCCTTAGAAACAACACCTTTACTATCTACTAAAATAATATTTTCAACTCCTAAATTTCTATACATCTTAGCACTTGCTATGCCTGCGGCACCTGCACCACTTACAACCACCTTAATGTCTTTAAATTTTTTACCGCTTATCTCCATAGCATTCATAAGCCCTGCAGTTGAAATAATAGCTGTTCCGTGCTGATCATCATGCATTACAGGAATTCCTAAATCTTGCAAAGCCGCTTCAATTTCAAAACATTTTGGAGCAGCTATATCTTCTAAATTTATCCCACCCACAGTCGGAGCCAAAGCCTTACAAAAATTTACAATCTCTTCTATACTATGAACATCAATTTCTATATCATAAGCATTGACATTTGCAAATTTTTTAAACAAACAAGCCTTACCTTCCATAACAGGTTTTGAAGCCTGTGCTCCTATGTTTCCAAGTCCTAAAACAGCAGAACCATCACTAACTATAGCTACTAAATTAGCCTTATTTGTATAAGTATAAACAAGCTCATTATCTTTAGCGATTTCAAGGCAAGGTTCTGCAACTCCTGGGCTATACGCCAAAGATAGATCATAACTTGTAGTCATTGGCTTACTTGGTACAATATCAATTTTCCCACCTAAATGGTATTTTAAAGCTTCTTCTTTTAAATTCATTTTATTTTCCTCTAACTTTTAAAAAATTTTCTATTCTTTTTTTACACTCATCAAGCCCTAAAAATTCTAATACTTCAAAAATACTAGGACTTACCGCACTCCCTGTTAAAGCTATGCGTATAGGCTGAGCCAAATCTTTTAACTTTGCTTCTTTTTTTTCTAAAAAATCATTTGTAAAATCTTCAAAATCTTTACCTGTTTTTTGATCTTTAAGTGTATTAGCAAATGCTTGGAGCAATTCTAAATTATTTTCGTTAATAAATTTTTGCACTGCATTTTCATCATAATTTTGCGGTGCATTAACTATGCTTTTTGCACTATTGATAATATCATGCAAGGTTTTTGCACGCTCTCTTAATAAATCAAGTAAAAATCCTGCCTTTTCATAAACAGATAAATCAAAGCCAAGATCTTTAAGCTGACGGTTAATCTCTTCAAAAGGTAAAGTTTTAATATAATGAGCATTCAACCATTCAAGCTTTTTGGCATTATAACAAGATGCGCTTTTATTAATATGATAAGGATCAAAAAGTTTTTCCAAATCTTCTAGTGAAAAAACCTCATCATCACCGTGACTCCAACCTAAACGCACAAGAAAATTAAGCAAAGCTTGAGGTAAAATTCCCATTTCTTTGTATTCCATAACATCAGTTGCCCCATGTCTTTTTGAAAGCTTTTTACCATCTTCTCCATGTATCATAGCCACATGAAAAAATTTAGGAATTTTAAAACCCAATGCCTCATAAAGCACAATTTGTTTAGGAGTATTTGAAAGATGATCATCCCCACGAATCACATCACTTATCCCCATTAAAGCATCATCAATAACAACAGTAAAATTATAAGTTGGAGTTCCATCACTTCTTGCAATGATAAAATCATCCATTATATCCTCTGCTTTAAATTTTACCTCGCCTTTAATCCCATCTTCAAAAACAATCTCGCCGCTTTGAGGCGCTTTAATACGCACAACAGGTTCTATACCCTGAGGTGGCGTACCTTTAAATTCTCTATATCTTCCATCATATCTTGGGCGCTCTTTGGCGGCTTCTTGCTTGGCGCGCAATTCTTCTAATTCTTCTTTACTCATATAACAATAATACGCCTTGTCTTCATCTAAAAGCTTTTTGACATATTCTTTATAAAGATCAAAACGCTCTGATTGGTAAGTTACTTCTCCATCATGTTCTAAACCGCACCATTTAAAAGCTTCGATAATTGCTTTAGTAGCTTCTTTGGAATTTCTTTTTAAATCCGTATCTTCAATACGAAGTAAAAAATTTCCACCATTTTTTCTAGCGTATAAATAATTATAAAGAGCTGTTCTAAGTCCACCTATGTGCAAATACCCTGTTGGGCTTGGAGCAAAACGCGTTGTAAGTTTTTCGTGCATTTTTTGCCTTTTCTTAAATTTTTATTGATATAATGCGATATTTATACTTAAATAAAGGTTTGAAATGAAAAAAATTTTATTAAGTTTTGCATTTTTTGCAAGTTTAGCTAGTGCAAATACCATTAATGCTATAGCTGTAGTTGTAGACAAAGAGCCTATCACGACTTATGATATAGATCAAACTATGAAAGTACTTAAAATTGATAGAAATCAAGCTTTAGGCGTGCTCATCAATGAAAAAATGGAAATTTCACAAATGAAACAGCTGGGTATTGTAGCCAATGATTTAGAGCTTGACGATGCCATAAATAAAATGCTTACTCAAAACAAAACTACCTTAAATGCTTTCAAAGCAAATTTAAAATCCAAAAATCAAAGCTATGAACAATTTCGTGCAAATTTAAAAAAAGATTTAGAAAAAAGAAAGCTTTATGAAAAAATCGCAAGTATGGCAAAAACTGATTTTAGTGATGATGGAGCAAAAAAATTTTTCGAACAAAATAAAGATAAATTCACTTTTTATACACAAATTAATGCAAATATTTATTTATCAAACAATCCTCGAACTTTAGAAAATATCAAAAATACAAAAAGAACAATCCTTAAACCACAAAATGCATCTTTAAACACAAGCAATGCCGATCCAAGACTTTTAGGGCTTTTATCGCAAATTCCTGTTGGAGGCTTTTCCCCTGTTTTAAATGGAAAAAATGGCTATGAACTTTATGAAGTTAAAAGCAAAGATGGAGCACAAACTCCTGAATACGAACAAGTTAAAAATGAAGTTTTAAACGCTTATGTAAGCGAACAAAGACAAAATTTCATACAGGATTATTTTGATAAACTCCGCTCTAAAATCAATATAGAATATTTAAGATAAAAATTACAATTAAAATTTCCCTTTAATAGGGAAATTTTAATGTCTTGCAAGATAATTTGTATCGTAGTTGTTGTTAATAAAATCAGGATTTTCCATCATAGAAAGATGGAAATCTTTGGTTGTTTTTATCCCACTTATAAGTAACTCATCTAAAGCTACTTTCATTTTTGCAATAGCTTTATTGCGATCTTCTGCCCAAACTACAAGCTTACCTATCATAGAATCATAATAAGGAGGCACGCTATAGTCTTGATAACAATGACTTTCCATTCTAACATTGCGTCCTGCGGGTGGAATGTATTTAGTAATCTTGCCTGGACTTGGCAAGAAAGTTTTAGAATCTTCTGCCGTGATTCTACATTCTATAGAATGCCCATTTAATTTAATACTTTCTTGAGATGGTAAGGCATAACCTTCTGCTACCTTAATCATTTGTTCTATGATATCAATCCCACTTACCATTTCACTTACACAGTGTTCAACTTGCAAACGTGTATTCATTTCTATAAAATAAAAGTCTAAATTTTTATCAACTAAAAACTCAAAAGTTCCCGCACCTTCATATCCTATAGCTTTGGCTGCCTTAATAGCAGTTTCATGAAGCCTAGTGCGTGTTTTTTCATCAAGCAAAATCGCGGGAGATTCTTCGATAAGTTTTTGATGGCGTCTTTGCATAGAACAATCTCTTTCACCCACATGAATCACATTACCAAAACTATCTCCTATAACCTGCACTTCTATATGGCGCGGATTTTGAATATATTTTTCCATATACATAGTTCCATCGCCAAATGCTGTCATAGCCTCGCTTTCAGCCGACCAATACGCTTTCTCAAGATCTTTTTCATTTTCAACCACACGCATACCACGACCACCACCACCTGCAGCTGCTTTTAAAATCACAGGATAGCCTATTTCTTTGGCAAGTTTTTTAGCTGCTTCAGCTCCTGCTAAAGCCCCATCACTTCCTGGGATTACAGGCACGCCTGCTCTTTGCATTACTTGTTTAGCTTTTGATTTATCACTCATTAAATTCATAGCTTCTACAGAAGGACCTATAAATTTGATGTTATGTTTAGCACAAATTTCAACAAAATTTTGATTTTCACTTAAAAATCCATATCCTGGAAAAATCGCATCTGCTTCAGCAATTTCAGCTGCTGTGATAATAGCTGGGATATTTAAATAACTTTCAGAACTTCTTGCTTTTCCTATACAAATGCTTGCATCAGCGTATTTTAAATATAAAGCATCTTTATCTGCTTCAGAATACACACAAATTGCTTTTTTACCCATTTCTTTAATCGTTCTTAAAGCGCGTAGTGCTATTTCTCCACGATTAGCAATTAATATGCTTTTAATTTCCATTTTATAATTTCTCCACCGCAAATAAAGGCATTCCAAATTCTACAGGCTGGCCATCAGCAACTAAAATTTCAGCGATCCTGCAATCAAATTCCGCTTCAATTTCATTCATGATTTTCATCGCTTCGATAATAGCTATAGTATCGCCTTTTTTAACCGTACTACCTACTTTTACAAAAGGTGCTGCTCCTGGACTTGGAGCCTGATAGAAAGTTCCTACCATAGGGCTGTTTATACTTGGCTTGTTTGATTTTGCATTTTGGCTAGGTTGAGCTTCATTTACAACACTTACATTGATAGGTTGTGGAGCTGGAACTGGAGGGCAAACAGGAGCTGGAACGTCGCAACACATATCTCTTTCAAGTTCTATTTCAAAACCGTCTTGTTCCTTGATCTTAATTTTACTAATATTTGCTTCAGCAAAAAGGTTTACTAACTCTTTAATTTCTTCTTTTGTCATAAAATTCTCCTAAAATTTAAGAACTTAATCTTGTATTATATAAAAAAACTTAAAATTTAACTTTAAAAAAGAAAAAAATCATAAAAAATATAGATTTTTAGGTTATAATCATTATAAAAAATTACAAATATTAAAAGGTTAAAAATGGGCTTAAAAGCAGATAACTGGATAAGAAAAATGGCATTAGAACACAAGATGATCGAACCATTTTGCGAAGCAAATATAGGAAAAGGTGTGGTAAGCTATGGACTTTCAAGTTATGGCTATGATATACGCGTAGGGCGTGAGTTTAAAATTTTTACCAATGTCAATTCAACCGTAGTGGATCCAAAAAATTTCGTAGAAGAAAATGTGGTAGATTTTGAAGGCGATGTATGTATAGTTCCTGCAAATTCTTTTGCCCTAGCTAGAACTATAGAGTATTTTAAAATGCCTGATGATGTCTTAGCTATTTGTCTTGGCAAAAGCACTTATGCAAGATGTGGCATCATCGTCAATGTTACCCCTTTTGAACCAGGTTTTGAAGGACATATCACTATAGAAATTTCAAACACTACGCCTTTACCTGCAAAAATTTATGCCAATGAAGGAATAGCACAAGTGCTGTTTTTACAAGGCGATGAAAAATGCGACACCACTTATAAAGATAAAAAAGGCAAGTATCAAGCCCAAACGGGCATAACCTTGCCAAGAATTTTAAAATAGGAACACTTGTTGCTTTAATTTTAAAAAACTTAAGCAAAGGAAGGCAAAATGTTTAACAAAAAAAATATCTTAATCACAGGCGGAACAGGCTCTTTTGGAAAAACCTATACTAAGGTTTTACTAGAAAATTATAAACCTAATAAAATCATCATTTATTCTCGTGATGAGCTCAAACAATTTGAAATGGCAAGCGTTTTTAATGCTCCTTGTATGCGTTATTTTATAGGAGATGTAAGAGATAAAGAGCGTTTAAGTGCTGCTATGCGTGATGTGGATTTTGTTATACATGCTGCTGCGATGAAGCATGTGCCTATTGCTGAATATAACCCTATGGAATGTATAAAAACCAATATCCACGGTGCGCAAAATGTTATCGATGCTTGTTTTGAAAATGGGGTTAAAAAATGTATCGCTCTTAGCACAGATAAGGCTTGCAATCCTGTAAATTTATACGGTGCAACCAAACTTGCAAGCGACAAGCTTTTTGTCGCTGCAAACAATATAGCAGGTAACAAACAAACACGCTTTGGTGTTACAAGATATGGCAATGTTGTAGGCTCAAGAGGATCAGTGGTGCCTTTTTTTAAAAAACTCATCAGTGAAGGAGCTAAAGAACTTCCTATCACTGATACAAGAATGACTCGTTTTTGGATCAGCCTTGAAGATGGAGTAAAATTTGTGCTGAGTAATTTTGAAAGAATGCATGGAGGAGAAATTTTCATCCCTAAAATTCCTTCTATGAAAATCACCGATCTAGCCCATGCTTTAGCTCCTAATTTAAGCCATAAAATCATAGGTATAAGAGCAGGAGAAAAACTACATGAAATCATGATTTCAAGCGATGATAGTCATTTAACCTATGAATTTGAAAACTACTATGCTATAAGCCCGAGTATTAAATTTGTAGATAAAGATAATGACTTTAGTATCAATGCCCTAGGTGAAAAAGGACAAAAAGTAAAAGATGGTTTTTCTTATAGCTCGGATAATAATCCTTTATGGGCAAGTGAAAAAGAACTTTTAGAAATCATCAATCACACCGAAGGTTTTTAAAATGCTTACTTATTCTCATCAAAACATCGATCAAAGTGATATAGATACACTTATAAAAGCTTTAAAAGATGAAATTTTAACAGGGGGTAAAAAGGTAGATGAATTTGAAGAAGCCCTTTGTGAATATGTGGATGTAAAATACGCTTGTGTGTTAAACTCAGCCACTTCAGCCCTTCATCTTGCCTACACAGCACTAGGCGTCCAAGAAAAAATCGTTTTAACCACTCCTTTAACCTTCGCTGCTACAGCTAATGCGGCTTTAATGGCTGGGGCTAAGGTAGAGTTTATCGACATTAAAAACGATGGCAATATTGATGAAAAAAAACTAGAAGCAAGACTTTTAAAAGATAGTGAAAATATAGGAGTTATTAGCGTAGTGGATTTTGCGGGCAATAGCGTTGAAATGGATGAAATTTCAAACCTTGCTAAAAAATATAATATTCCTTTAATCGATGATGCAAGCCATGCTTTAGGCGCTTTGTATAAAAGTGAAAAAGTGGGGAAAAAAGCCGATCTTTCTATCTTTTCTTTTCACCCTGTTAAGCCTATTACCACTTTTGAAGGTGGGGCTGTGGTGAGTGATAATGAAGAGCTTATCGCTAAAATCAAACTTTTAAGAAGTCATGGCATAATTAAAAAAAGACTTTGGGATAGCGATATGGTAGAACTTGGCTATAATTACCGCTTAAGTGATGTTGCTTGTGCTTTAGGGATAAATCAGCTTAAAAAACTCGATCACAATCTTGAAAAAAGAGAAGAAATCGCAAGTTTTTATGATAAAGAATTTGAAAAAAATCCTTATTTTTCTACGATAAAAATCAAAGATTATAAAAAAAGCTCAAGACATTTGTATCCTATTTTACTTTTTCCTGAATTTTATTGTCAAAAAGAAGAACTTTTTGAAAGCTTACTTCATGTAGGAATTGGCGTACAGGTACATTATAAACCGACTTATGAGTTTAGTTTTTATAAAAAACTCTTAGGAGAAATAAAACTCCAAAATGTGGATAATTTTTACAAAGCCGAGCTTAGCATACCTTGTCATCAAGAAATGAATCTAAAAGATGCAAAATTTGTAAAAGATACTTTATTTAGCATTCTTGAAAAAGTTAAAAAGGGATATTGTGGATAAGCTAGACTTTAGAAGTCAAGATTTTAGCCAAACTGGAAAGGCTATGTATGAACTAGCTTGTGAACTTTTTCCTATCCCTAGGAGTATCACAGGACAAGGTTTTAGAGATAGCTTAGAAATTTTAAATAAAACTCTGGGGGGGGGTATACTCAAATTTCACTCTATAAAAAGTGGTACAAAAGTTTTTGACTGGATAGTCCCTGATGAATGGAATGTTAAAGAAGCCTATATCATCACTCCAGAGGGAGAAAAAATTTGTGATTTTAAAAAGCATAATTTACACCTTCTAAACTATAGCGAAGCCATCGATCAAGAAATCGAACTAGAAGAGCTTCAAGATCATCTTTACTCCATAGAAGAAATACCTGATGCCATTCCTTACGTAACGAGTTACTATAAAAGGCGTTGGGGATTTTGTCTCACACACAATGAAAGAAAAAAACTTAAAAAAGGCAAATACAAAGTCTATATCGATGCGAAACATGATGAAAATGGGGTTTTAGATTATGCTGATTTTATCCTACCAAGTACGCAAAATTCAAAAGATGAAATTTTAATTTCAACCTATCTTTGCCACCCTTCCATGGCAAATAATGAGCTTAGCGGACCTGTGGTAGCTATTTTTCTAGCAAAATGGCTTTTGAGTTTAAAAGAAAGAAGATATAATTACCGCTTTGTCATCATCCCTGAAACCATAGGCTCTATAGTCTATCTTAACAAACATTTAGAGCATTTAAAAAAACATGTTAAAGCAGGCTTTGTGCTTTCTTGCTTAGGCGATGATCATGCTTACTCACTCATACATACACCTAAAGAAAACACTCTAAGCGATAAAGTTGCCCTGCATACGCTTAAAAATAAAGAAAATTTCAAAGCTTTTAGTTTTTTAGATCGTGGAAGTGATGAAAGACAATACAATGCTCCGCTTGTAAATCTTGGTATAGTAGGAGTATGTCGCACAAGATACCTAGAATACGAACAATACCACACTAGCAAAGATGATCTCAATTTTATCTCCAAAAAAGGTTTAATGGGTGGACTTCAAAGCATACAAGAAATGATTTTAAATCTAGAAATCAACGCTGTATATGAAAACACCATAGTATGCGAACCCAATCTTGGCAAAAGAGGACTATATCATACTCTTAGCACTGCCAATGACATTCCTTTGGCTTGTAATTTTCTAGCTTACTGCGATGGGGAAAATGATATCATTGATATAGCCAATATCTTAAATATACAAGCTTATGAATTTAAAGAACTTTTGGTAAAGATTTTAGAATACAAATTAGCGAGGAAAATATGAAAAATCTTTTAAAATATGATGGAAAAATATATTCTCAGGATGATTTAATAGAGGCTTTAATAAGACTAGGTATACAAAAAGGTGATATTATTTGTTCTCATAGCGAGATTTACAGCTTTGGCATTCCACTATTGCCTATAAAAGATTTTTTAAATGCCTTGCTTGAGTGTTTATTTGAAGTCATTGGTAAAGAAGGAACACTTATCATGCCAACTTTTACTTATAGTTTTTGCAAAAACGAAGTTTATGATAAACTTAATTCCAAATGCACTGTAGGAGCTTTAAATGAATTTTTTAGAAAACAAAAAGGGGTAAAAAGAACCAATGATCCTATCTTTTCTTTTGCTGTAAAAGGTGCCAATGAAGAATTGTTTTTAAATAAAGAACAAGAATCATGTTTTGATGAAAATAGTCCTTATGCAATACTCACACGAAATAATGGAAAAATTTTAAATTTTGGAAATAAAGATTGTTTTACTTTTGTGCATTATCCTGAAGAAAGTGCAAATATCACATATAGATATCATAAAACATTTAAAGGTGTGATACTTGATGAAAATAATAATGAAATTGAAAAAAGTATTATTTTTTTTGTAAGACACCAAGGAGTTACTACAAGTGATGAAAAAATAATACACTTTTTAAGACAAAAAAATTATTTCAAGGAAACAAACTTCGCTAATGCAATATTAGCTATAATTCAAACTCGAGATTTTTATAATGATTTATTAAAAACATTTAAAGAGAATGAAAATATTTTTAAAGTTTAAAAAATACTTCTTCCGCCATCTGCAACAATGCTTTGACCGGTTATCCAAGCACTAAATGGACTCAATAAGAAGGTACACAAATTGGCAATATCAATTTCTCTTCCAAGTCCCAAAGGGTAAAAATTTATTAATTCATGTTCATAATCTTTTGATCTTATTGAGATAACTTTTTCTGTCATTTCTGTATCGATATGTGCTGGCAAAATACTATTGATTCTATAACCAAATTTAGCAAAATCTTTAACCAAACTTACCGCTAACGAATTTAAGGCTCCCTTTGAAGAATCATAAATACTCATAGAAGACATACTTAATTTTAAAGACGCAGCACTTATTAAAACAACGCTGAGATTTTCTGATTTTCTTTTATCATAAAGACATTTTAAAAGCTCCAGACAACTAAAAAAATTTACATCAAAAACTTTTTTTGCTTCTTCTATATCCACCATTCTTAAAGGTTTAATACATGAAACTCCAGCAAAATAAGCCATAGCATTGATTTTACCATATTGGGTTACAATTTCATCAATTAAATCCTTAATCCCTATTTGGACACTTAAATCATACACTTTATAATCTAAATTTTTACACTCATGTTTGAGTTTTTTTAATCTATCTTCTCGTCTTGCCACTGCAATCACTTTTGCTCCATAAGAATCTAATATTTGACAAGTTTTTCTACCTAAACCACTACTAGCTCCTATAATTAAACAAACTTTATCCTTTAAAGAAAAATCTTTATCCATCAATTATCTCCTTAATTCATTGTCCTTTGATATTGCTCATGAAAATAAGAAATTCTTTTTTCTAAATTTTTTGCATAACAAAAATTTTTTAAATCTAGAAATTTGCTTCCTTGAATTAAATTTGTAACCTGTACATCTTCTTGAAAAATTCTTTTATTCATAGCAATAATTTCTTTAGCAAACAATTTAGTATCTAACCTTGATTTAGCAATATAATTTCTTGAAATAAAATAAGTTTTATTATAAGTATTAGGAAAATAATTTTGAATAGAATATGAGTATCCAAAAGTTGAACTAATAATAGTAAAAGGAAATAGATGATAAGAAAAATACTTATCTTCAAAATAATTATCTGGCAAAAAAACTGTTCTGCTTTTTTGTAATTTTAAATAAATTTTTTCATTCGAAATTTGTCCACATGTTTTAGAATTATAATTAATAAATTTGGGCTCATCTTTGATTTGCAATATTCCTAAAGATTCCGGATGGACACAATTTACATGATAAATTTCTAAACTATTTTCTACTCCTATCTTCCAATTAGAATTATAATCTATAGGAGAATTACAACCTATGAAACGATCGATACTATAGCTAATTTTCTCCAATTCCTCATAAAAACCTTCTAATTGTTGTTTTAAACTACATGTTGCATCATGTGAAAAAAATATAAAATTTCCACAAAAATCTATTTTTAGTCTGAAAAGATCAAATTGTCTAGATTGATCAAATTCTAATCTATTGGGGATTAAAAGCTTTTTATTTTTATAACTCCAATGGTGATAAAGACATTTTATTTCTCCATTACCCTTAAAAAAACCATAATTTTCAATATTTAAAAGTCTTGCTCCACGATGTGGACAAATATTATAAAAAGCAATAATTTCTTCATTATCATTATAAATAACAATTTCAAAATCATAAATTTTTAAAATTACATAATCTTTATTGTTTTTTATTTCTTCTTTATGACAACCAAAAATCCAAAATTTTTTATATATTTTTTCAAATTCTTTCTTTTCAACATCACAATCACGGTAATCATTGTACATATTTTTCACAAATTCCCTTCATAAATAAGACTACAAGAACAATCTAGAGTTTCTAATATGCAAGTTGCTATAGATAACCCGACACCAAAACCTATAAGTATAACATTGCGATAATTTTTATTTTTTTTAGTATCGCTAATCAACAAAGGAATTGAATTAGAGCTTGTATTGCCGAAATTATTAATATTAATTGGTAATTTATCCTGAATATTTAATTTATTTCCCAGATAGGTCAATAAAAAAGCATTAGCTTGATGAAAATAAAATTGTGAGATAGATTCTTTAGTTAAAGATGAAAATTGCAATATTCTATCAATTTCCAAAGGAATATGTTTCAATGTAAAATCAAAAACATCCACACCCTTCATTTGCATTACCCCCCCCCCATAAGGAGCTATAATACAATCATATCCTTCACCTAAAGTTTTAAAGCAAAAATAACTTTGAGATATTTTATTTTCAATTGCAGTGCAACTAACACCATCTCCAAAAAGTAAAGCAACATCTCTTGCATTTGGGTCAATAACATTGGTTGACACATCTCCAACTAAAAGTAAAATGCGATTTAATCCATTGGAGATATAATTATAAGCAACATTTAACCCATACACATAGCCACTACATCCTAAATTAACATCAAAAGCAAACAAATCGTTTTGCCTTAAGCCTAATTTTCCTTGTAAATAGCAAGCCATAGCTGGAAAACAAAATTCATTACTTTGAGAAACAACAATAATTGCATCAATACTTTCTTTATCCCACTGAAGTGCTTTTAATGTTTCATTGGCGGCTTTTAAAAATAAATCACTAATTTTTTCATTTTTACCTTTATCTACAATATAGCGCGTTTCAACACCTATCTGCTTTAAAGTTTTATTAATTTCTCTTTCGCTAAAATGCTCACTTTTGCGATTAAAACACTTTTTACTCGGAACAATGGAAGTAATATGTGCAATTTTTGCTTGACTAAAACTTTGCATAATAAATCTTTTAATTAATATTAGCTAATTTTAAAACATCTTTAACTGTTTTTAATGTGGAAATTTGTTCAGAATTAATATTCATGCTTAACTTAGTATCAAAAAGAGTCATTAAACTCAAATAAGCAAGACTATCCCAATCCTCATAATCGCCTAAAATACTTTCTTCGCTTAAACTTCCATCATCTAGCATTAAAATTTCTTCTAATGCACTTAACATTTCTTGTTTATTCATTTTAATTACTCCTATTATAAGTTAAAATAATACAAAATTTAATTTGCAAATAATAATTCACTTTCAAACTCAAGCTTATTAAATAAAGCTATTCCTATAGACAAACCAACTCCAAAACCTGCCATTATAACATTATCTTGACGGTAATTCTTTTCTTCTGCAAGCAAAATTGCTATGGAAGTACAGCTTGTATTAGCATATTTTGTTATATTTATTGGAAAACACTCATCAGATATTTTTAATTTATCTTTTATTTGCATTAAAGCATAGTGATTTGCTTGATGTAAAAAAAATTTACTTATATCTTTAATATCTAATTGATTTTTTTCTAAAATTTTTAAAATCATATTTAAAACATTTTTATAAGAAAAATTAAAAACTTCCAAGCCTCTCATTTCCATACAAGTTTTAATATTTGTATTTCCATCACTATCTTGATATTCTTGAAATGATTCAAAATCAATTAAATTAGCACTACCGCCATGCGGCACAATGATAGCATTTCGTCCAGATCCATCTGTTTCAAATAAAAATTGAGCATTAAATCCTTCACTATACTCCAAAGCAGTACAACTTGCTGCATCACTAAACAAAAAAGCAATAGATCTATTTTTAGGATATACAAAATCATTAATAGGATCGCCAACAAAAAGTAAAATTTTATCACATTCTTTACTTAAATGACTCATGGCAGCAAAAAGTCCATAAACATAACCAGAACAACCCATCACAATATCATAAGCAAAACAATCTTTAGATAATCTCAACTCTTCTTGCAATAATACAGCGGTAGATGGAAATTTATATTCGTGGTTTTGAGATACTACTATAATCCCCTTGATTTCATCTTTATTCCAACCTTGCTTTTTAACCACATGATCTCCGGCTTGTTTATAAAGACTAAGCATATTTTCATTTTTATCTCTATCTAGAATATAACGTTCTTTTATACCAGAAAGACGAATAATTTTATTTTTTGTTTTTTCATCAAAATTAGGATTATCTATATTTTGAATTTTTTTAGATGGTAAAATTCCGCATATATAAGAAATTTTTTTATTTTTTAAATTTATCATATAAATTTTCCGAGTTTTAATAAATCTTTTATTTGTTTCATTTTTTTTATTTCTATAGGAAATACTTCTATATCTAATTTTTTTTCAAAAAGAATAGAAATTTCTAAAATAGCCACGCTATCAAAATCGTCAAAAGAATTAAGCTCCGCCTCTTCTTTTAAATCATTTATATCCACCATCAAAATTTCAGCAAGTGCGTTTAAAAATTCATTTTTATCCATATCCAATCCCTTCTTAATAATTTTTATAAAATCACTATCAACAAAAGAACAAAAAATATTAATGAAAATTTCCATTTTTTATTAATATAATTCTGAAATTATATCCAAAATACATTAAAATTAAAATAATATTTTAAAACTAGACTTAAAAAATATTAAACAAATATAGATTATAATTGTGATTCCAAAAACCATAATCAAAAGTAAAATTAAGATGTATTTTCCATAAAAAAATTTAATATAATCTAAAAAATTAATATTAACTTAATTTTGGCATCTAACAAAAATAAATGAGAATAAAAGTACATTCTTTAACTTTGCTGCACAATAAATTGTTAAAGAAAATTTAAATTTCAAAGGATTAGCGATCAATGAAAATTAAAAACTCCATACTCGATTCAATAAATAAGAAAGATATCTATGATTGAATTTTTAAAAGCAGGTAATAAAAATTACACAAAAAAAGATTTGATAGAAACTTTAGAAAAACTAGAAATTCAAAAAGGTGATACTATTTGCGTGCATACAGAACTTTTTAATTTTGGCATTCCTTTAATACCTAAAAAAGATCATCTTAGTATCTATATTGAAGCATTTTTAGAAGTCATAGGTAAAAATGGTACTTTAATTATGCCTACTTTTACTTATAGTTTTTGTAAAAATCAAATTTATGATAAATTTCATTCTAAATGCAAAGTTGGAATTTTAAATGAATTTTTTAGATTATGGGGGGGGGTAAAAAGAACAAATGATCCTATTTTTTCTTTTGCCATCAAAGGAAAAAATCAAGAACTTTTTCTAAAAGATACAAAAAGTTGTTTTGGTCAAAATTGTGTTTATGATATGCTTTCTAAAACAAATGGGAAAATAATTCTTTTTGGATCTAAGATCAATGGATACACTTTTACACATTTCATCGAAGAAAAAGCGCAAGTACCTTATAGATATTTTAAAGAATTTAAAGGTAAAATAGCTCTTGAAAATGGTATAAATAAAAATAAAAAAATTAATTATTATGTAAGAGATTTAAATATGGATTCAGATTTAGATGTTTATAAACAAATTCAAATCCTACAACAAGATAATAATTTTAAAATAGAAAATTTTGCCAATTCAAGCATTGTAAATATAAATGCAAATAGATATTTAAGCGCAACTTTAAGAGCTTTAGAAAAAAATGCTTATTGTTTATTAACTGATTTAAAAAAATTAAAGGAAAATCATGCTCACCCACATCTACAACTTTCTAGAAAAAAGCGTTGAAAATTTTAGTAAAAAAACTGCCTTTATTGAACCTTTTGCTAAAGAAAGAAAAGAAATCACTTATAAAGAAATTGATCTTTTTTCTAAAAAACTAGCCAGTGAAATTTTAAAAACTTTAGGAAATGATAATCCTATCCAAGCTCCTGTTTTAATCATCTTACCTAAAGGGATTGATTGTTTGATTTCATTTTTTGGAGTAGCGCTCAGTGGAAATTTTTATACCCTTTTAGATGAAAAAAGTCCTAAAGAAAGAGTAGAAAAAGTCATAGAAGTTTTAAAGCCTAAACTTTTTATCACTTCAAAGGATTTAAATTTTAATTTAGATTTGCCTACGCTTTATACACAAGACTTTGAAAGTTTTGATATAGATGAGAGTTTAATAAAAAATGCAAAAGAAAAACACATAGATACTAATTTACTCTATGTTTTCTTTACTAGTGGGAGCACAGGCATTCCTAAAGGAGTAAGCATAGCACATAAGAGTGTGATTGATTATACTTTTTGGGTATGTGAGACTTTTAAATTTGATGAGAATGAAATTTTAGCCAATCAAGCGCCATTTTATTTTGACAATAGCATTTTAGATATTTTTTCAAGCGTAAAATCAGGAGCAACTTTACACCTTTTACCTAATCATCTTTTTGCCTTTCCAAATAAAATTTTAGAATGCCTTGAAAAAGAAAAAGTAAGCACTATATTTTGGGTGCCTTCAGTGCTGATTTATTTTGCAAATACCGAAGCTTTGAATAATTTTAGTTTAAACGCCTTAAAAAAGATACTTTTTTGTGGCGAAATCATGCCTAATAAACAGCTAAATATTTGGCGTAAACACTTACCCAATGCTTTATTTGCTAACCTTTATGGTCCAACAGAAATCACTGATGTATGTTCTTTTTATATCATCAATCGCACTTTTAAAGATGAAGAACTTTTACCTATAGGCAAAGCATGTAAAAACACAGAACTTTTAGTTTTTGATGAAAATATGAATTTCATAAGTCCTAAAGAAATAGGTATTAAAGGGGAGCTTTACGTGCGTGGAACTTCTTTGTCTTTAGGGTATTATAATGATAAAGAAAAAAGCAAACAAGCTTTTATACAAAATCCTTTGCATGATAATTATTTGGATTTACTCTATAAAACAGGAGATATTGTTTCTTATAATGAATTTGGCGAACTTTTATGCTATGGAAGAGCGGATAATCAGATCAAATATATGGGACATAGGATAGAGCTTGGAGAAATAGAAAGCGTGATCAATTCTCATGCAAGTGTAAAAAATAGTGCTTGTATTTTTAAAGAAGATATTATTTGTTTTTATGAAAGTGAAAAAGAGATTGATCTTAAAGCTTTTTTAAAAGATAAATTACCTTCTTATATGATCCCAAAAAATTTTATTAAAATTGACAAATTTAAACTCAATCAAAATGGTAAAGTTGATAGGAAAATTTTAAAAGAACTTGTTTAAATAAATATTTTATAATTTCAAAAAACCAAAGGAGAGAAAATGCAAGAAATCAAACAATTTTTTATCAATATAGAAAGAACAGATATCGATGAAAGTATGGAAAATTTGGTAAGCGAAGATTTTATCGATAGTATTGATATCATGGCTTTGGTTGCTGAAATAGAAAAATTTTATAAAAAACCATTGAAAGCGGAATTTATCACACCTGAAAATTTTGAAAGTTTTGAAAATATCAAAAAAATGCTTGAAATTGCAATGAAAGACTAATCTTTCCTTGCAAGTTCGAGTTGTTCTTTTAAAGAACTGATGATTTCATTTTTAGAAACAATAATTTGTGCTATAAAATCCGCCACATCATCCCAGTCTTTGCTTAGTGTATGAGTTAAAGTATAATTTTGTTCATATTCTTCCCAATTCACAGGAGTAAAAAGAGAATTTTTATGCGGGAAATATTTGTTTTTTACCCATTCAAGCGAAGAAGCAAAATAATCCACATAAGCCTTGGCAATATCTTTTTGCACTGCAAATTTTAATCTTTTTTCTTTACTGCCTTCAAATTTCCTTCTTGCTATAAAAAGCAAAGAATTAAGATTATCCTGCTTTAAATCTTTTTGGTTTAATCTTGACATAAGTTCCATTCCTAAAAGATTAAAACTTTCATTTTTGGTTTGTTTTAAAATAAAACTCTCATCCCATTCAAGTCCTAAATGATAAACAAAATCTTTAAGTAAAGTCCCTCCTACATAATCCTCCCTTAGAAGTCTTACTATCAAATTTTCTTCTCCAAATACCTTAGCATGAGTTTTGCAAATCCATTCATAGTCAAAAATATATTTTCTAGGATGATCTTGCGGAGCAAAATCAGCAGAATAATACCCCATATTGTTTTTATGATCTTGAGAACAATGTGAGTTTAAATAACCCAAAGTATCTCTAAAATACACAATAATATAAATTTGAGTAAAGCCTAACTCTCTCATAATCTTTTCTAAAATTTCTACATGTTTTTTGGTAGAAAAATCCCAAACTATACCCTCAGCTGAAAAAATAAATTTTTTATCTTTATGTAAAGCACTTTCACTTTTAAAATTTTCTATAGTTCTAAGAAGTCTTTCATTTGCAATATGACTTAAAACACTCTCTTTTTTTAAAATATCTTCTTTTTGAACCAATTCTAAAACCATATCCACTAAAGCCCAATGTCTATTTGCCACTCTAAGACTTTTTGGGTAAATATAGCCTTTTTCCAAAAGCTTTTCTTCATTTTGCATCAAAAAACCTTGTTTTTCTTGATTTCCCGTGTTTGTAGTGCCTATATGCAAATAAGCTGTCATTTTACTATCCTTAAAAATTTTTAGAATTATAACTTAATCTTCCTTAAAAAATTAACTTACAATACGCTATAATTTTTATAACAATTTAAAATAAAGAAATGAAAAATGAAACTAAAACTAAACTCACATATAATTAAAGCTATTAGCATTGTTTTACCAAAAAATTCTCACTCTTTAGATGAAGAATTAAAACAATGTAACTTAAATAAAAACAAATACAAAATTTTGCAACAAAATACTGGTATAAAAAATCATTTCGTATGTCCTGAAAATATTTTTGCAAGTGATTTAGCTAGTAAAGCACTAGAAAAACTTTTTAAAGAAAAACTACTTTCAAAAAACGAGCTGGATGTGCTTTTAGTTTATAGTTTTACACCAGATTTTTTAGCCCCAGCACTTTCAAGTTTAATTCACAAAAATTTAAATCTTAATGAAAAAACATTATGTTATGATAATATCGCTTTTTGTTCAGGTTTTTTACAAGGTTTAGCTCAATCTTTTCTACTTTTGGATAATAAAGATATTAAAAAAGTCGCTTTAGTTTGTGTGAGTGTAAAAAGTAAAAAAATATCAAAAAATGATAAAGTTACTTATCTTAATAATAGCGATAGTGCCAGTGCAATTTTAATTGAAAAATCTAATACAAAAGAAAAAGCTTTATTCTCGCAAGAAATCTTTTCTGATTTCTCCACAGAAGAAACCTTTCCTGTAAAATGTTTTAAAGAAGCAAATGACTTTATCGATATGGATAGAAATCTAACATTCTCTCATTTAAATAAAAATTTTCCTATTTTTTTTAATGATTTTTTCAATAATTTTAAATTAGAAAAAAATAAAATAGACGAGTTTTTTCTTCAAAGTTCTAATAATTTTATAAAGACTAAACTTTTAGAACTTTTAGGTTTTAAAGAAATCAAACAAGATGAAACTCTGGAAAATTATGGTGATACAACCATCAACAAGCTAGTTTTAGATTTAGCAAACTATAATCAAAAGATAATAAAAACAGCTAGTGGCGGGGGGGGGGGATTAAAACAAATCTTTATGGCTAGCTTTGGCACAGGGATTACTTTTAATGCAATGAGTTTAAAAATTGATTTTAGTAAAATCAAAAGCTTTATTAAAATTATCGACTTTGAAAAATAATTTCTTAATGTTTTATTTTAATCTTAGATAAACTTTCTGTATTTTTTTAAAAAATAAAATTCAAATAATCTGAAGTTTAAAACTGTTTCTTACATCCTTAAATACAAATATCTTATCCCTGCAAGGATAAGAGATAGAATTTTCTTGCATTAAAGAATTTCTTCCTTGTAATTTCTCAAGCATTAAAGGAAGTTCTTTTCTAAATAAAGCTTTATCTGTTATTCTCATGCCATGTTCTAAACTTTTTATAAATCTTCCGTCTATATCACTTTCATCTTTTATCAAATTTAAAGTAGCATCATATCCTAAAATTTTATAAATCTCATAAAGATGAATTTTATTTTCAGCAGGAGCACCCTGATCACTTTGACTATGATAACTTACAAAAATCATGTTATCATTATAATTTGTTTGAATTTTAAGATGATTTGAATTTAAAATTGCTCTTATTAAATAATTTTCATCACTAAAATAAAAAGGTGAATTTATCTTACGTGTCCAATATTTTTGCACAAAAGGATAAATCCTATGATTATCTCCTTCAAAGACAAATTCCGCTTGATCCATATCTCTTCCTAAAATATGCGGCAAAAATGGCAAACAAACACCCGAATTATCAATCACACCATCCACATACCAAGGAGCTATTTTTGCTATGAGTAAAGATAAGTATCCTCCATAAGACCCCCCCCATAAATTTTTGGTAAATCTGCAAATTTTGGAAAGCGTTTAACTAAATCTTTTAAAGCATTAATATGATCAATAGCTGCCATAATACCATAGTTTTGATAGTCTCCATTAGGCGGGACAAAATCGCAAAAAAGTTCTATTTTTTGGCTTTCATCAACTAAACCTGCTTGTTTAATCTCTCCAGCTCTTTGTTCTATAAGAGGAATAATTTGCTCGAAATTATTTTCATTAGCGAACAAGTGTCCTAAATTAATATTTTTTAAAATACCATTGATACGATCTAAATCATTTTGATTAGGAATAAGCTTTGGATTGTACTTTTGATCAATACTTTTTCTTGCACAAAAACAATGATAAAAAACATGCACCGCTACAACATCAAAATTTTTAGCGATATATTCTCTATCAAAATCTAAAAAAGAAATATTTGCATTAGCTCCAAAACCTCCTATTATAAAAACTATGGCTTTAATCTCTTTTTCATCATCATAACTGATGCGGTATTCAAGCTTACTGGTTCTTTTGATATTTAGTTCTACATCATCACAAGAATCAATTTCAAAGGTTTGGTTTATAAGCATTATTCCACCCTATTTGCATTATTTTATTGTATTTTAAAGACAATTATACTTAAATTTTAGTAAAATAAAACACAAAAAACAAGGCTTAACTATGAAAAATCTTTGCATAATCCCTGCACGCGGTGGATCAAAAAGAATTCCTAAAAAAAATATCATTGATTTTCTAGGTAAACCTTTAATCGCTTATAGCATAGAAAATGCTTTAAATTCAGGCATTTTTGATGAAGTAATACTTTCAAGCGATGATGAAGAAATCATAGAAGTAGCCTTAAAATACGGTGCAAAAGCTCCATTTGTGCGTGATAAAAATTTAAGCGATGATTATGCTTCAAGCACTGCTGTAGTGCAAAATACTATAGAAATTTTACAAAGCCAAAGTCAAATTTATAATCATGTCTGCTGCCTTTATGCTACTGCTCCTTTGTTAAACAAAGACATTTTAAAACAAGCCTATGAAAAATTTATCCAAAATCAAAGCAAGTTTTTATTTGCTGCCACTGAGTTTGAGTATCCTATACAAAGGGCTTTTTATCTAAATGAGAACAATCAGGTTTATATGTTTGATGAAAAACATTATAAAAGCCGCTCACAAGACTTAATAAAAGCTTATCATGATGCAGGAGCTTTTTATTTTGGCACAAGCAAGGCTTGGCTTGAAGAAGATTTTATGTTTAAACCTCATTCTAGTGCGTTTGTATTACCAAGAAATTTAGTTTGCGATATAGACACCATGCAAGATTTAGAATTTGCAAAAATACTTTATAAGGTAAATTATGAAAGTGCTTTTTAGAAGCGATAGCTCCAGTCAAATAGGCTTTGGACACATTAAACGCGACCTAGTCTTAGCTAAACAATATGATGACGTAAGTTTTGCTTGTTTGCCTTTAGAAGGCTCTTTGATCGATGAAATTCCTTATCCTGTTTATGAGCTTGATAGTGAAAGCATTTATGAACTTATCAATCTCATCAAAGAAGAAAAATTTGAACTTCTTATCATTGATCACTATGGCATCAGCGTAGATGATGAAAAGCTGATCAAGCTTGAAACAGGGGTGAAAATTCTAAGCTTTGATGATGAGATAAAGCCTCATCATTGTGACATTTTACTCAATGTCAATGCTTACTCAAAAGCAAGTGATTATGAAGGTTTAGTGCCTTTTAAATGCGAAGTAAGATGTGGTTTTTCTTATGCCTTAATCAGAGAAGAATTTTATCAAGAAGCTAAAGAAAATAGAGAAAAAAAATATGATTTTTTTATTTGCATGGGCGGAACTGATACAAAAAATCTCTCCTTGCAAATCGCTAGCGAATTGCCTAAAACAAAAATCATAAGCATTGCAACTAGCTCTTCTAATCCCAATCTTAAAAAATTACAAAAATTTGAAAAATTACATAGTAATATTAGATTATTTATCGATCATGAAAATCTTGCAAAATTGATGAATGAAAGCAATAAACTCATCATCAGTGCAAGTTCTTTAGTCAATGAAGCCTTGCTTTTAAAGGCAAATTTCAAAGCTATTTGTTATGTTAAAAATCAAGAACCTACAGCAACTTGGCTTGCTAAAAAAGGCTATGAAGTGGAGTATAGGTATTGATAAAACTTAAAAATTTCACAGAACTCAATTCTCAAGAAATAAAACTGATTTTTAAATGGCGTAATCACCCCGATATCAATCAATTTATGAAAACAAAACAAATTGATTTTGAAGAACATTTAAGATTTTTAAAAAAATTACATCAAGATTCTAATAAAAAATATTTTTTAGTTTTTCAAGATGAGCAGATTATTGGTGTGATTGATTTTGTCAATATCACAACTAAATCTTGTGAATTTGGACTTTATGCAAAACCTGATTTAAAAGGCGTAGGACAAATTTTAATGAATGAAATTCTAAAATACGCTTTTGAAATTTTAAAAGTAGATACTCTTAAAGCTTATGTTTTTAAAAATAATCACAAAGCTTTAAAATTATATCAACAAAATCATTTTACTATTTATGATGAAGATGAAGATTTTTACTATGTTTGCCTAAAGCAATCTCACTGCAAAACCTTGCTTAGCTAATTCTTCTTTTACATCTTTAGGGGTGTACTTAGAAAAATGAAAAATATAAGCCCCCGCTAAAGCATCTGCACCCAAATTTAAAGCTTTAACTCCATCACTTGGATTGCTAAGTCCTCCATTGATGATAAGAGGAATTTTAAGTTTATTTTGAAAGATCTTTAAAAGTTCTAAATCATAACCCTTTGCTTTTCCTTCAAAATCCACAGAAGTTAAAAGAAGCTCTCCAGCTCCTTTTTTTTCATATTCTAAAGCAAGTTCTAAAGGATTTTTTTCAAGTAAATTTCCTCTATCATAAACACAAAATTCATCTCCTTTTCTTTTAACATCTATAGAACAAACTATACATTGAGAACCAAAACGATTTGCCGCTTTACTTATAAAATCTTTATCTTCTAAGGCCTTAGAATTGATAGAAATTTTATCCGCGCCTAAATTTAAAATCTTTTGTATATCTTCAAGAGTTTTTATGCCTCCACCTATAGTTAAGGGCATAAAACATTCTTTAGCAAGATCTTCTATACTTTCAAAATCTATTTCTCCACTTTTTGAAGCTTCTATATCTAAGATAATAAGCTCATCAACATTGCGTGCATTATAAATTCTCATTGTTGAAGTTAAATGCCCTATAGTGCGAAAATCTTTAAATTCTATACTTTTAACAAGTTGAGAATTTTTTAATAAAACACAAGGGATAATTCTAGTTTTTAACATTTAAAGCCTTATAAAATTTTCTAAAAGTTTTAAGCCCAAATTTTGACTTTTTTCAGGATGAAACTGCGTCGCAAAAATATGATCTTTTTGCAAAGATGCGACAAATTTATGCCCATATTGTGCTTTAGCACTTACAAATTCATCTTTGCATTTCGCATAAAAAGAATGCACAAAATAAAAATCACTTCTATTCTCTATGCCTTGATATAGAGGATCTTGTTTTAAAATTTCAAGCTCATTCCAACCCATGTGTGGGATTTTTAAATTTAAATCCTCTTCAAATTTTACAACTTCACCTTCTATAAAACCAAGCCCATCGCAAACTCCACCTTCATAGCCCCTTTCTAAAAAAAGCTGCATTCCCAAACAAATGCCTAAAATAGGTTTTTTTTGCACCAAAACTTGCTCTTTTAAAGCTTCTATAAAACCAAGCTCTTTTAAATTTTTCATCGCTTCTTTAAAAGATCCCACTCCAGGTAAAAGCAACTTATCTGCTTTTTGCAAATCTTTTGGATTTTTAGCTATGAAATTTTTAGCTCCTATTTTTTCAAAAGCCTTAGCAACTGAGTTTAAATTTCCTGCCTTGTAATCAATGAGCGCTATCATTTTAAAACACACTCGTCTTTTCTTACCAAAGAACCATCATAATCTCTTATAAATTTGCCATTTTCATCACGTTTAAAGATTTTTTTATTGGTAAAAGAATCTACTATTTTTTGAAATTCTTCCTCGCTAAAACCACTGAATTCAAGGTATTTTTTAATAGCCTTTTTAGGGAGCTTGCCATCGTATTTTTGCACCAAACGCACCCCTTCTTCACGGCTGATATAACCTAAACGAATATCCAAACAAGCATTATCTGTTGCTCTACCAAAGCCATATTTACAGTATTTTAAATAATCATGCACATGATTAGAATAACAATCTAAATTTTCAAAATTTTCATAAGTAGTCTCAACAGGATGATCTAGAGTTAAAAAACCATATTTTTTAGAAATTTCAAGAATTTTTTTATAGTCCCATTTAAAATAATACCCTAAAAATAGCCCCGTAACCCCTACTCTTTGAAGTTCTTCATCGCTTGGATAAGTATATAAAAATAAATCTTTTTCAGTGATACCATTTACCCCAAGCATATCAGAAGCACGATTTCCTAAAAGTCCACCAAATTCTTCAAGCCACTCTCTACCTAAAATATTCTTATTTTTACTACTCGCAGGACCGCCATACTCTATCTGCGGACTTTCTCCCCAGATGATCAAAGGCACTCCAAAATTTACCGCTATGCGTGGAACAGAAGTAAAAATTCCCAAATGGTTTTGCCACTCATTATCCCCTGTTCTCATAAAAGCTTCACGAGCAAGTTTTTGATAAACTTTTGGATCACGCTTGATATGGATCAAATCCACACCCAAATGATTTAAATTGTCTAAATTTTTGCGCCCTATTTTCGTAGGTACACTAGGCTCAAAACACACACACAAAGGATTAAGTCCAAGTTCAAGCATTTTAACTACTTGAAAAGTAGAATCTTTTCCGCCACTTACTCCGATAACACAATCATAAACAGGATGTTTTTTGTATTTTTTTATAAGCTCAAAAAATTCTTTTTCTCTTTCTTGCCAATTGATTTTTTTATTTTTAGCTTCTTGAGAATGACAAGCATCACAAACTCCATCTTCATCAAAATGTAAATCAGGTTTAGTATCTGGCATCACACATTTTTTGCAAAATTTCATAAATTTCCTTTAATTAGTCTTAAATATATATCGTTATAATTAAATTTTATTTTATAATTTTATATATTTATATTATATAAAAATTAAAAAATGAATGAATTCTATGATTTAAATCCCTATGGCATTTTTTAAATAAAACCAAGCAAAATCATAACAAAGTCGTAATATTTATATAATATAAATATATAAATTGAAGAAATATATAATATAATTATATATCATTTTTAGCAGGAAATTTACCAAAGAAAGAAATACATGCAAATAGGAAATTTTAACACAGATAAAAAAGTTTTTATCATAGCAGAACTTAGTGCCAATCACACAGGAAGTCTTGAAATAGCACTTCAAAGTATAAAAGCTGCCAAAAAAGCAGGTGCTGATGCGATAAAAATCCAAACTTACACTCCAGATAGCCTCACACTAAATAGCGATAAAGAAGATTTTATCATCAAAGGAGGACTTTGGGACAAAAGAAAACTTTACGAGCTTTATCAAAGTGCAAAAACCCCTTATGAATGGCATTCTCAAATCTTTGAAACCGCACAAAATGAAGGCATACTTTGTTTTTCAAGTCCTTTTGCCAAAGAAGATTTAGAATTTCTAAAACGCTTTGATCCTATAGCCTATAAAATCGCTTCTTTTGAAGCCAATGATGAAAATTTCGTACGTTTAATCGCCAAAGAAAAAAAACCTACTATCGTTTCAACGGGCATTGCTACAGAAGAAGAGCTTTTTAGAATCTGTGAAATTTTTAAAGAAGAAAAAAATTCTGATCTCATCTTTTTAAAATGCACTTCAGCTTATCCTGCTGCTATAGAAGATATGAATTTAAAAGGCATAGTAAGTTTAAAAGAAAAATTTAATGTTGAAGTAGGATTAAGTGATCACAGCTTTGGATTTTTAGCCCCTGTTATAGCAGTAGCACTTGGAGCTAGAGTGATAGAAAAGCATTTTATGTTAGATAAAAGCATAGAAAGTGAAGACAGTAAATTTAGTCTTGATTTTGATGAATTTAAAGCTATGGTAAATGCGGTTAGACAGGCCGAAAGTGCTTTAGGCGATGGTAAGTTAGATTTAGATGGAAAGGCGCTTAAAAACCGTGTTTTTGCAAGAAGTTTATACGCAAGCAAAGATATCAAAAAAGGTGAAATTTTCAGCGAAGAAAATGTAAAATCCGTGCGTCCTTCTTTTGGACTACATCCTAAATTTTATCAAGAACTTTTAGGAAAAAAGGCTAGTAAAGATATAGAATTTGGCGATGCTTTAAAAGAAAGTGATTTTAGATGAATAAAGATCTTTTTTTAAAAAACACTCAAGCTTTATTTGAAGTTGATCAAATTTTAGCGTATAAATTACGTGCTTTAGAAAAAAATGATTTTAAAATACTGCAAAATGAAAGTGGAATCAATTTGATAAAAGATGATATCATGCTTTATAAAAATCCCGAACAAGAGCTTTTAGAAAATTTAACTCTTTTTCAAAATAAGTATAAAAAATATCCAGTATTATTTTTCTATGGTTTTGGAAATGGTATGTTTTACAAAGCCTTATGTGAAAATAAAAACCATAAACACATCATCGTTTTTGAAGATGAGCTAGAAATTTTAGCCCTAGCTTTACATCTTTTTGATTTTAGTAAAGAATTAAAAAATGAAAAATTAATACTTTTTCATACTCCAAATATCACTACTGCACAACTTACAACACTTTTTATGTATGAATACATACAAAAAAGTGTGAAAATTTTTAATCTTTTTGTACATAGCGATTTTTATCTTAAATTCTATGCCCATCAAATACAAGAACTTAACAAAAAGCTTATTGAAAATATTCGCTTTATCGTTTTAGCTAAAGGAAATGATCCTTATGATTCTATTATCGGTATCAAACACATGCTTAATAATCTTCCTAAACTTTTAAACCATGGTGTTTTTCAAAATTTCCTAAAAGCAAGAAAACAAAAAGTTAAAAATGCCATCATTGTTTCAACAGGACCTAGCTTAACCAAACAATTGCCTTTACTAAAAAAGTATGCAAACAAAGCCACTATTTTTTGTGCTGATAGTGCTTATCCTATTTTAGCTAAACATGATATAAAACCTGATTATGTTTGCATGTTAGAAAGAGACGATATAGTATCTAAGTGTTTTGATAATGATTTTAAAGAATTTGATAAAGGAATTTTGTTTATCCTGGCTTCAGTGGTTCATAAAGAAGTTATTGAATTTCTTGAAAGAAATAATAGAGAATATATGTTAGCACATCGTCCTTTGCACTTTGCTGTATCTTTAAATCTTAAAGAATTTGGTTATATTGGAGTTGGAGCAAGTGTTGCTAATATGGCTTATGAACTAGCTGCAAGTCTAAGGCATGAAAATATCATTTTCATAGGACAAGACTTAGCTTACGCAGAAGATGGAAGCTCTCATCCAAGAGAGCATATCTATGGAAATGAAGGAGAGAAAATACGCGGTGAAGTTTATACGCTTGCTTATGGGGGAGAAAAACAAGTAAGAACTCAACTCACTTGGAACTTGTTCCGACAAGCATTTGAAAAAGATATTTTTTGGGCAAAAGAAAAATTAAAAATCAATACCTATAACTGCACCCAAGGGGGTGCTAGGATAGAAGGGACTATAGAAAAACCTTTTAAAGAAGTGTGCGAAACCTTGCTTAAAGAAGATCTTGAAAAACCTTTTGACAAACCTAAAATTTTAGAAAACAATGAGATAAAAAATAAATTTTTACAAACTCAAAAACTGCTAATTAAAAATGTCGAACAAAGTGAAAAATTTATAAAAAAATGTCAAAATGAACTAAAAAAACTTGACTTTGAACTTAGTAAATCTCAACTTAATTTACAAGCTCTAATAAAAATTAAGCAAAACCTTTTAATTTTTTTTAAGGATTTTAAAAGATTAAAACTTTTCAATGAGCTCACTCAAGCTATATATTATCATAATGAATGCGAAATTGTTCATTACGAAGTTTTAAATGATCTAGAACAAAACGAAAAAATTAAAGACTTTTTAACCAGTCAAGAAAAATGGTGGATACAAAGCTTTGAGTATTTAAATACTCAAAACCAAATCATAAAAGAAGCTTTAAAAAAATACAAAAATGACGATATTTCATAAATAAAAGGAAAAATTATGAAATTTAATCAAAATCAAATTAAACTTTTTAATAGAAATATCAACGCTTTAAACAATACCGTTTTAAAGGAAAGTTTAAAGCAAATTAAATCAAGTAAATTTGAACTTATTTTAGGCAAAGATAATCTTGATATAAATTTAAAAAATACAAATGATAATACCTTTCTTTATGAAAATGCTATAGATGAATTAAACTCCATGCTTAATATTTATAATGATAAATATCTACTTTATCCTGTATTGTATTTTTATGGTTTTGGAAATGGGATTTTATTTAAAGCCTTGCTTCAAAATAAAAATCACCAACATATAGTTGTTTTTGAAAAAGAATTAGAAATTATCAAGATCATGTTTCATCTTGTGGATTTTTCACAAGAATTAAAAGAAAATAAACTTATAATACTTGATGTTAATTCCTTAGAATTTCAAGATTATTATGACTTATGTTCAAGCAATCCTTTCTTTCAATTTTCAAGAACTTATTTTCTAGAACTTAGTAGCGATTATTATGAAAAAGATAAAGAAAAAATATTAAATTTAAATAATAATCTTATGGATAAATTTAAAAATGCTGTACTTTTAAAAGGTAATGATTCCAAAGATATTCTACAAGGTATAGAGCAACTTATCTATAATCTTCCTAAAATGATCACTCATACTGCTTATCAAGATTTGCTCAAAAAAAGAGAAAATCTTAGTGATACTGCTATTATCGTTTCAACAGGACCTTCTCTTACCAAACAACTTCCTATTTTGAAAAAATACGCAAATAAAGCAACAATCATATCAGCAGATTCTTCTTATCCTATTTTAGCAAAGCATGATATCAAACCTGATTATGTTGTATCTTTAGAAAGAATTTTATTAACCTCAGAATTTTTTAATAATAATTTTGGTGATTTTGATAAAGATATTTTATTTATCACAACTCACTTAACCCATCCTCAAACTATAAAAAATTTAGAAAAAAACAATAGGAATTTTATGTTAGCTTATAGGGGTTCTGAATTTATAAAATACTTAAAAATTAAAAATTTTGGAGAGCTATCTGAAGGACATAGTGTAGCAAATGTAGCTTATGGACTAGCTGTATTTTTAAGGCACAAAAATATTATTTTCATAGGACAAGATTTAGCTTATTCTAATGATGGGTTTTCTCATACAAAAGATTATAGAAATCTTAACAAACATGAAGGTCATTATGAAAGAGACTTTGGACATTTTAGAACCATAGCTTATGGAGGAGTAGGTTTTGTGGAAAGCTCTTTTTATTGGAGTTTATTTAGATTTTTTTTAGAAAAAAGAATTCATGAGGCTAATCAATTAGAACTTTGCAACACCTATAATTGCACCGAAGGTGGAGCTAGGATAGAAGGAGCTATAGAAAAACCCTTTAAAGAAATATGTGAAACTTTGCTTAAAAATAATTTAAATAAAAATTTTCCTAAAATAGATCCATTAAGCAGTCATAAGCAAAATGAACTTTTATTAAAATGTTATTGCAAGATTATAAAAAGTATAAATCACTGCAAAACTTTTAAAAAAGAACTTTTAAAATCTTATAACCACATACAAGAAAGTTTTTCAAATCTAAATTTGATTTCAAATTTAGATGAAGGTAAAGAAATATTAAACTATCTTATCCAAGAAATAGACAAAATAAAATTCAAGCTTGAAGATGAAAAAATGCTAGACTTATATGAAATTTTAGGTCCAATTCTAACTCAATTTGAACTTAATATAGCTAAAATTTATATCTTAAACCCAAAAACTTCGGAAGATTCTTATAAAAAATCTTTACTGTGGGTTAAAGAACATATAGAATTTTTTAAAATGATTCATACTCACATAGAAGCACAAGAAAAAGCTTTGATAAAAAATATCACTCCTTTAGAAAATAAATTAACTCAAAGAAATTTAGAAAAATACAAAAGGAAAATAAATGCAAAATACAATTTTTAACAAAAATTTAAAAGCCATGAATGGCAAGGAATACGATGAACTTAAAGAAAAATTAGTCAAAATAAAAGAACTTAGAGAATTTTCCTATACTTTTGGAAAAGATAATTTAGATATCAATATCATTCAAAAAAGAAATTTAAAAACACTTTATAAAAATCCCTTAAGTGAGCTGGAGAAAAAAATTGAATTTTTTAAAGATTATGAAAGATATCCGGCTTTATTTTTTTACGGTCTTGGAAATGGAATTTTATACAAAGCTTTACTTCAAAATGAAAATCATAAAAGAATAGTTATATTTGAAAAAGAAATTGAAATTATTTTTATAGTTTTAAATTTACTAGACTTTAGTGAAGATATAAGAAAAGGTAGATTTATTTTAATCCATACTCCAGAAATGACTTATGCAAAAGCAGATAATATTTTTTCTTTGAATTCAATTAATCGATTTTTTAAAATTTATAATTTGCACTTGCATTCTGATTTTTATAAAAATTACAAGGAAGATATTTTAAAAATAAATACCCTAAATTCTAAAGCTATTAGAAATATAAGTCTTAGAAGAGGAAATGATCCTAAAGATGCTATGCAAGGGATTGAACAATTTGTAAGAAATATCCCAAAAATGATCTCACATCCAAGTTATCAAACCTTGCTTAAAAAAAGAAGAAATGCCAAAAATGAAAATGTAGCCATTATAGTTTCTACAGGGCCTAGTCTTGAAAAACAGCTTCCCTTGCTTAAACAATATACAAATAAAGCAACTATTTTTTGTGCTGATAGTGCTTATGCAATACTAGCAAAACATAACATAAAGCCTGATTATGTTTGTATGATGGAAAGAGATGACATCACAGCAGAATGTTTTAATAATAATTTTAAAGATTTTGATCAAGGAATCACTTTTCTTGTAACTTCTTTAGTGCATAAAAATACAATTTCTTATCTTGCAAAAAACAAAAGATCTTATATATTAGTTACTAGACCTTTGCCTTTTGCTAGCTCAGTAGAACTTAATGAATTTGGCTATATGAGCTGTGGTTTAAGCGTTGCTCATATGAACTATGAACTAGCTATCAATCTAAACTATAAAAACATTATTTTAATAGGACAAGATCTAGCTTACGCAAAAGATGGAAGTTCTCATTCAAAAGGTTTTATCCATGAAAAACTCCATGATGGACACCATCAAAGAGATTTTAACAAATATACGACTATAGCTTATGGAGGAAAAGGAACAGTTCAAAGCTCTGAAATTTGGACTATATTTAGAGAAATTTTTGAAAATTTTATAGCATCAAATAAAGACAAAATAAAAACTTATAATTGCACTGAAGGTGGAGCTAGGATAGAAGGAGCCATAGAAAAACCGTTTAAAGAAATATGTGAAGCTTTACTTAAAAAAGAACTAAAAAAAACTTTTGTTAAAATTCCTAAACTTTCTAAAATTCAAAGAAACACCTTGATGCTAAAAGCCTATACAAAAATCAAAAAACAAATTCTTTTAGCTGATACTTTTTTAAAAGAATGTAAAAAAATCAAAAACCAATTAACTTCTTTAAAAAGAGGAAATTCTAAACTTACCCTAGATCAAATCAATCAAAATCTAGATAAATTTAAAACTCGTTTAGATTCTAATCGCTATAATTTTTTACTTGAAATTTTAGGTCCAACACTTTATCATGAAGAAAATTTATTAGCTCCTTTATATTTTAAAAAATTTAAAAATGAAAGCGAAAGACAAAATAAACTTTTTGCTTGGCTTTATGCTCATGAATCTTTAATTGAAAGCATTTATGATCTTGCCAACACTCAAAATATCATCTTAAAAAAAGCTATCATTCCTTTACAAGATGAATTAGAAAAAAGAAATTTGATCTAAAGAGCAAATTTTTTGCTCTTTAGAAAGATTATTGTAAAAGTTTTAAAACATTTTGTTGTACAGCATTTGCCTGACTCATAGCATATGAGCCTGATTGTGCAAGTATGTTATACTTTGAAAAATTTGCACTCTCGCTTGCAAAGTCTACATCTCTTATGGTTGATTCTGCTGCTTTGACATTGACTTGAGTTACAGTGATATTATTTATAGTAACTTGAAGTTGATTTTGCACCGAACCTATGTCTGCTCTGATTTGATCAAGATTAGTTATAGCAGTTTCGGCTATATCCATTACAGCC
>NZ_RYYH01000001.1:336741-419775 GCF_004378995.1 Campylobacter sp. US53
AGTGATTTTAATCCCTCTACCATCAGCTGAAGTAAGAACAAGCTTACCATTTTCATCTTTAGAAGCTTGAACTCCGGTTGTGTCTTTAACCGCATTGATAGCTGAGATCAAAGAGCCATTTTCATCCCCATCTTTATAGTCAACCTTACCTATAGTTACCCCATTGATAGCAAAATCTTGAGAAGTAGTTCCTGCTTTTATAGCAAAAGATCCTACAGTTTTTACATCGTAAGTTGCTCTAACTCCTGTTTTATCCGCACTTCTATTAATCTCTTCAGCTAAAGCTCCAAGTCCTGTTCCAACAGAGGTTGAAATTACAACACTATCAAATTTAAAATCATCTATGCCATTGTAATTTTTTATAGTAAGTCCCACCACACCTGAAGCAAAGCTTTGCGAACCTGTTTCAAATCTTGTAACACCGATTTTTGAAGACTGGGTTGCACCTATAGTTGCTTTAACGGTTTGATTTGAACTTGCACCGATTTGAAATTCTTGATTAGTAAAACCACCACTTAAAAGTTGTTTGCCATTAAACGAAGTTGTATTAGCGATATTATCAAGTTCTTCCATTAAACGGTTTATATCTGCTTGAAGCATGGTTCTTGTTTTTAAACTTTGACCATCTTGAGCTGCTTGAGTAGCCTTAGTTTTAATAGTATCTAAGATCTTAAGTTGCTCATCCATAGCCTTATCGGCAGTTTGCAAGATACCCAAAGCATCATTGCCATTTGAGATAGCTTGACCTAGAGTATTTGCTTGTGAACGCAAAGAATCCGCTATCGCCATCCCTGAAGCATCATCTGCTGCGGAGTTAATCCTAAGACCAGAGCTAAGTCTTGCTAATGAACTATCTAAACTCTTAGCATTTAGATCTGAATTTGCTTTTGCATTTAATGCTGCGACATTTGTGTTAATACGAAATCCCATTTTAAATCCTTTTAAATAAATTCAAGCTCATCCATGAACTTGTTAAATACTATATCGTTTATTTAAAAAAAATCTTTATATTTTAAATGCATAATTTTTCTAAACTTTGTTTTCTAATATTTAATTTTTCTATAAATAAAAGCAGCCAATCTTTATAGGATTTAATTGCTAAAAAATAATATTTCTCTTCCTCTTTTATTTTTTGTAAAATAATTTCACTAAGCTTAAATCCTCTATAAAATAAAACTCCTTTTAATATTCCATCATATAAAGTAGAATTAGAATCTATAAAAGAATTAAATTTTTCTATACTTTTATAAACATTTAATAAAAACTCCAAAGGCAAATTTTCACTTGATATAACTTTTTCTAAGACATGATGCAAAGCTTTAGCATCTTCTAAAACTTGATTAATTGTTTTTAAATCTTGACTTAAAATTTCTAGAATTTTTTTAAATAATTTATCACTTCTATTTAAAGTAAGACTTTTTGGGATAGATAAGATTTTTTTCTTGCAACTTGCAAATTTTAAGCAACACTCTTTAAAACTTAATTCTTTTGTACAAGCTATTCTAGCTCCTCCTTCTGTGGCATTATAAAAATTCGTTTGAATATTATTTAAAAAAAGTAATTCTAGTTTTTTTCTATAATCATTCCATCCAATATGAGTTACAACTTCGCCTTTTCCACCATAAGCTACAACTTTCATGCTTGGAAGTTTCAAACCAACATCAACAGTACTTCCTAAGGCAAAATTCTTAAAATGCGAATCACCATCTTTATTATAAGCTAAATCTTGGCCTATAATAATGATATTTTTAAATCCTAATGCTAAAGCTAAAGTATAACACATATGTCCAACATGTGTTCCAACTTCTAAATAACCAAAATTAAAAAAATTCATTTTTTGATAAACCAAATTCTTATTTAAAACTATACAAGAATGCAAATTTTTATTATTAATCATTCTAGCGACATACGGATGAGTATTTTGAGCTAAAATAAATAAAGTTGACTTTAATTTATCTTGCTCAATATCTTTAAAAAATTCCAATGGATACTCTTCTAAATCCAAATTTAATACATAATCGGGAATAATATCATTTTCATAAAGCAGAGGAAAAGCTCCATCTGCACAAAAAATCACAAAATTTTCTTGATATTTTTTTAAAAGAGGAATTTGCTTTGCAAGACTAGGTCCTGCTCCTACAACAATGCAATTTTGAAATTGATTTTTTCTCTCTTGTATGATTTTTTGAAATGGAATATTTTTTAGCATTATAGGGATATTTTGTATAAAATTATCATAACAAGATAAAGCTACCATAGAGCTTGGATTCAAATTTCTAATGACAAGATTAATATTATCATAAATTATATCATTAATTTTAGCTATTTTGTCTATAAAGTATTTTTTATAATAGGAATTCATAAATATTTCATAAAGACTAAGATATTCAAACATATCTTTTTGATCAAATAATATACTAAGCTGTATATTAACTTTCTCTTCCTCAACATCCAACAGATAAATTTTTCCACTATAAAGCTCTTCACTCAAATCCAGCGTACCTAAAGCTAGAATGAAAAGTTCTATCTCACTTTCAAATACAAAAAGATGTTTATAGTGTTTAGCTAAGTTTTTAATAAGCAAAGCATTGCCTATACCATAAATACATACAAAAGGATATCTAGGAGTTTTTTCTAAAATACTTTGATAGAAAAAATTTAATTCTTCTTCTAAGTTTTCATACATGAAAACATTATGAGTTTTATCATAGATATTTAAATTTTCATCTATATTAAAACGAGAATAAGTTTTATTTTGTATGAAATTTAAAAGTTTATTTCCCAAAGGTTCATTTGCCCCACTTAATAAAGCTTGTATGTTTTTTCTAGTATGGTTCATTAGCTTTCCTTAAATTTTATCTATTTTGAGTGATATTTTGTCATCTTTTTCGCTAAATTGATACAACAAATCCTCACAAGGATAAGAGATGTATTTTTCTTTATAATCTTTTTTTGGATTTTGTTTTATTTTTTCTAGCATTAAAGGAAGTTCTTTAGAAATCAAAGTTTTTATAGACATTCCCATGCCATGTTCTAGATTTTTAATAAATTTACCATCAATTTGATTTGGATTTTTTATCATATAAAATTCTGCATCAAACCCAAATTGTCTTAAATATTTATAGAGTTCTAGTTTTTCATCAGGTGGAGCTATTTCTTTATCATAAAAAGAGTGATAGCTAATATAACATGGCTTTGCGTAATTAGCTTGAATTTCAAGATGTATTGGTTCTAAGATATATCTTATCATTCTTCTTGCTAGAGAAAAGAAATTTTTAGACTCTTGATTTATAGTCCAGAAAGTTTTATCAGATAATCCTAAATTAATATTTTCAGCAAACCTAAACGCACAACCATAATATTTTTCAAAATCAACTTCTTTACCAAACCCAACAAGCCTCCAAAGAAATTTAGCATAACTTGAGTTATCTATCACTCCATCTATCAACCAAGGAGCAATTTTAGCGGCTAAATGTGCTAAATATCCCCCATGAGAACTACCTATCATGATAACTGGTATACCCCCCCCCCATAGTATCAAAAGGAGCATTTTTCTTAAGATAAAGTGCAACATTTAAAAGATCTTGAGCCTGCATAACGCCAAAATTTTGATACTCATTTTTTGTAGGTTGCAAACTCACATGCAAATTTAAAAAATAATTTGGTGCAAAATCACCTTTTTGCTTGCCTTTGGTTATTTGATTATTTATAAAATGAAAAATTTCACTCATTTGTTTATAGTCTTGAATTTTATCAACATCATAAGGAAGTTTAATATCCACAGCTTCACAACTTGCTTTTAAAATAAGCTTGTCTATATCATCTAAATAAAAAGTAGAGCCTGTTTGAGGACGATTACCAATACAATGATAATTCACACTTGCTACAGCCACATTAAATTCGCCTGCTACAAATTCAGCTAAGTGTTCACGGTAATTTTCATCCGCATCTCCACCAAGCCCAGGGATAATAAACACTAAAGCTTTTACTTCTTTTTCATCATCAAAACAAAGCTTAAATTCAAGCTTTGATTCTCTTTTTATACCAAGTTCTACATCATCGCAAGAGTCAATCTCATAAGTTTTACCCACTATCATTACATTCCTCCTATTAAAAGATAAGTTTTGCTCGCTAGATTTTTAAAATTTTCATTCTTACTTAAGATCACACAAGCTTTATTGCTAGAAGAGCTTGTAAAGTCTATATTTTCTAAATCTTCATGAGTCTGATTGGCTGCGTTGATGATAGCATTTTTACTTGCCTCATTGCTTGAAATTCCCATGAGTATAAAATCAGCCTTATTTATAAAAACAAGTTTTAAGCATTCTTTATCATCGCCTACACGAAAATTTACTTCTTTTATGCCGTTAAAATTACTAAGATCGACATTTTCAATCCCACTTACATTGCTCATCGTTTTTATAGAGCTTAAATGGTCATTTTTTAAAGTATAAATGCTTATATCATTGATCAAAGTTTTAAGGTTATTTAAAGACTTACTAACTTCAGCTTCATCCTTGCTTGAACTCATTTTTGGTAAAGCAATAGCAGCTAAAATTCCTAAAATAACGATCACAAAAACAAGTTCTAATATAGTAAAAGCTTTTCTCATCTATATCCTTGAAAAATTTTTATTTTTAGGGCTTAAAATATCTTCTTCTATGCTTGCAAATTTCCTTTTTTCATAAGCATCAACTGCAGCCCTTGCTATCATCAAAGCATTATCAGAGCAGAATTTTAAAGGAGCTAGTTTTAAATTTGCATTATATTTTTGACATAAATTTTGCAAACGCGAACGCAAATTAAGATTTGCACTAGCTCCGCCTACAACGCCAAAATTTTTAAATTTATAAAGATTAAAAATTTTTTCTAATTTATCCATGATATGATCACAAGCTGTATTTTCAAAGGCATAAGCTATTTCTGCTTTTATATCGTCACTTAAATTTTCATGTTTTAAAATTTCTAAACGTACTGCATTTTTAAGCCCTGAAAAGCTATAAGCGAGTTCTTTAGAATGCTTTAAAGGTATGTTAAAAGAGATATTTTTAAGTTTGGCATTTTTTGCTAAATTTTCTATGATGACCCCACCAGGATAGCCTAAATTCATCATTTTAGCCACTTTATCAAAACTTTCTCCAAAGCTATCATCATTTGTGCTTGCTAAAAGCTCTAAGTTTGCATCATCTTTAAGATAAAGCACCATAGTATGCCCACCACTAACAAGCAAAATTCCCATATCTAAAAAAATTTTTTCTTCCAAAAAAAGACTATAAATATGACCTTTAAGATGATTTATAGGGATTAAGGGTAAATTTAGAGCACTTGCTAAGGTTTTTGCCATAGAAATTCCACTAAGCAAAGAAACACTAAGCCCAGGTTCGTTTGTCACAGCTATGGCGCAAAGATTTTTAAAATGCTCTTTGCATTGCTTAAGTATCTTTGGTAAAGCTTCGCTATGAAGTCTTGCAGCAAGTTCAGGCACCACTCCTCCATAGATACTATGTTCTAATTCTTGGGAAATTTTTTTATGAAATTTACACTCTAAAGTATTTTTATCAATGATAGCTATAGAACTATCATCACAAGAACTTTCTATAGCTAGGATAAGATTTTTCATTCAAATTCCACTAAAATAGAACCTAAGAATTTATCTTTTGATCTTGCCATTTTAAGAGTGTTTAAATCCAAATTTTTAGCATTTTTGATCAACTTACTATTGGTATTTACCTCTAAAAGTTGTTGCAAATTCGCCCCTCTTAACTCATAAAATTCCACTCTATAAATTTTACCTGCCATATCTAAAGAGTATTGTGTTTGCATATTTTTTTTATGGACTAAAATACCACTTTCATCTTTTCCATGATCAAAGCCTATGATATTTACACGCGCATTAGCTATCTTTGGGATAAGAAAATTCTCTTTTACTTTTACCTTAGTTCCAAAAGAAACTGAGGTTTCATTACCATCAACTTGAAAAGTTACTTCATTAAAAGCATCGCTAAATTCTAAATACTCAGGATATAATCTTGTTTGAAAACGATTGCCATACTGGATATAAAAAGAATTTCCTTCTGCGATAACAGCGGTAAGTTCATTGCTTGTGTTATAATTTAACTCTTTATTTACCGGAAAAGGCACATAGTTGATAACCTTTCTTGGATTTTTTAAAGAAAGCAAAATTCTATCATCAAAAAGTTTTACTTCAAGCTCTTTATTTATAGCTTTATCAACTCCTTGTGGAGTGAGTTCAAAATCTCTACTAAATTCAATTCCTGCAGTTTTTAAATAATTTTCAATAGCTAAAAGATGATAATAAGCTCTTAAATTTACAGGTAGATTTTTACTCGCTTCATTTGCAAAAGCAGCTTTGTGATTTGAAATCACAAAATAAGTTAAAGCTTTAAGCATTTCCGTATCGCCAAGCTCTTGGGTTTTGGTGTTTTTAAGATAATAAGCATGCTTTGGATCGGCAAGTGAAGAATTGACACTATTTACAGTTTGAGTGGCGATATTTTCAAGATCAGG
Source organism: Campylobacter sp. US53 (assembly GCF_004378995.1). NCBI lineage: Bacteria > Pseudomonadati > Campylobacterota > Epsilonproteobacteria > Campylobacterales > Campylobacteraceae > Campylobacter > Campylobacter sp. US53. The sequence continues at coordinate 343,270 of NZ_RYYH01000001.1, forward strand.
GTATTTGCTTGCATTAATTTCACTTGTATCAATCACGCTTGAATTTCCCCAACGCTTAGGATTTTGCATCGCATCAATATAAGTGGGTTTATAAAAACCCCAACCATCGTGAAGATTGATCACCATGCTAACTTCAGGAAGTAAAATAAGCTCTTTAATGCGTTGAACTCTCTTATAATCAGGATCCTTTGGGCTAATACTTGCAAATTTACGGTTTAAATCCCCATTATTCCCACGCGAACGCTTGATAATGCTATCAAAAGCTAAATTTGGAGCCACTATAATCTTACCCTTAGTGATATTATAATCACTCAAAAGCAAACTTGCCGCATGAAATCCACCAGGCTCATCACCTTGAATTCCACCAAAAATTAAAACCGTATTATTATCATCTAGACTTTTTCCATTTTCTCCTACACTAAAGTCTAGCTCTAAAGCAAAAATACTTGTTATAAAAAATAAAATTGTTAAAAAAAATTTCATTTTAACTCCTTAAATACTCTCTTGTTTTAAAATCATACTCAAAAACTTCTTCTATACTTGAAATTTTAGGTATTCCAAAATGATCAAGGGCTTTAAAAATACATTTAGCAATATCTAAAAATCTACTTTTATTTTCTAAGAAATTTTGTACACCTATTTCATTAGCTGCATTGATGATAACACCTAAATTTGGCTCTTTTAAAAATGCATTTTTAAGCTTAAAAATAGGATATTTTTTTGTGCTGATTGGATAAAATTTTAAAGCAGGCATTTTGCTAAAATCAACAGCCTCTAAAATAGGCGTATCTTGTTTTTCAAATATAGCATCTGAAATAGCTAGTTTCATATCTGCTTTTGAAAAATATGCTGTGCTAGATCCATTTTTAAACTCACATATTGCATGTACTAAAGATCTTGGTTCTATTAAAGCATCAATTTCTTTAAAATCATATAAATGATAAGCCTCTATAATCTCAAAAAGCTTATTTGCCATAGTCGCACTATCTATAGTGATCTTTGCCCCCATGTTCCAATTAGGATGTTTTAAAGCATCTTTGACACTGACTTGATTTAAATCTTTGATTTTATACCTATAAAAAGCTCCGCCGCTTGCTGTAATATAAAGTTTTGCTATATTTTTTTTACCTTCGAGTAAAAATTTTAAAGCCGCATGCTCACTATCAACGGGTAAAAATTTAGCTCCTTTTAAAAAACTCCCCGCCACTACAAGGCTTTCCTTGTTAGCTAAGGCTATGTTTTTGCCAAGTTCTTTAGCCTTTAAAGTGCTTTTAAGTCCTGCAAAACCTACAATGGCATTGAGCAAAAGTTTGTCTTGGCATTCTGTTAAAATTTGCTCTAAACCTTCTTGCCCTATAAAAACTCTATCATGTTTAACTAAATGCTTGTTTTTTGGATCTTTTATGGCAACAAATTTGGGCTTAAATCTTGCGATTTGCTCATTTAAAAGAGCGATGTTATCCCCACAAGCTAAAGCAGAAATGGGAATGTTTTTTAAAGCAGCAAGTTTAAGAGCATTTACTCCTATACTACCCGTACTTCCAAAAAGTATCATAAAAGAGCAACCATCACAAAAGCAGTAATGATCACTGCATCGATTCTATCGAGCACGCCCCCATGACCAGGGATAAGATCTCCACTATCTTTTACACCTGCTTCTCTTTTAAAATAACTCTCAAGCAAATCTCCAATTACTGCAAAAACCGCTACAAAAAACGAACAAAGTAAAGAAAGCCAAAAACTATAAACAAAAACTCCCAAAATAGTTCCAATAATACTCGCACAAATCAAGCCGCCTATAACACCTTCTAAGGTTTTGTTTGGACTTGTTGGAGAAAAAGGAGTTTTACCCATAAGTTTTCCGATAAAATACGCCCCACTATCACAAGCTGCAACAATAATGATAAGCCAAAAAAGTGCAAACATACCCTGATCTAAATACACTTGCCAAAGTGCTAAAATAGGCAAACTAGGATAAATATAAATAAGAGCTGGTTTTAAGGAAGCCTTTTTATAAACCAAATATCCAACGACTAATAACAAAGCTAAAATCCCAAAAAGCAAAGCTTTATGCGATAAACTTCCCAAAATAAAAGCTATAGCCAAAGGGATAATAGAAATATTTTCTAAAGCAAAAAGTTTTTTTGCTTCACTAAAAGATAGATACAATAAAACCGCAAAAACGATAAAATTGATAAAAAATTGATCAATCAACGCGATAATAATAATAGCCCCTATCATCACAAGAGCTGAAATAATTCTAGTTGTATTAAACATATTTTTCCTTATATACTAATATCTAAGCGATGAATGCTTTGTGCGTCTTTAAAATTTGGATCTTTAGACTCATCTTCTTCATTTTTCCCATCATCGCTGGTTTTAGCTTCTTGATTGTGTTTTTTCTTTTTTTCTTCTTGTTCGGCTTTTTCTTTGATCTCTTCTTTGATTTCATGAGTCTCATTGACTTTTTCAAGTTTGTTCAAAGTTTTTTCTTTTTCATTAAATTCAGCCATATTTAGCGTAGCTGCAAAACCTTCTTTTGAAAGCTCATTGCTTGCTTGTGTAGCTGGATAAGCCATATTTTGATTTATATAATTGACATTTCCTAATGGGCTAACTGGCATTTTAATCCTTTGTGATATTAATACTTTTAAAATTTGTATAATTTACAAACGCCTTTTGCTGAACCTTAACAAAATTTTTTAAGGTATAATCGACCCAATACGAACCTTTCTTTAACTTAGAAAAGCTTACACAAAGCCTTGCAGCAAATTCTATCACATCAAGGCTGATTTTTTGCTTGTTTGATATAATCAAAGTATGTGCACTAGGAATATCCCTTACATGAAGCCACAAATCATCTTTTTTAGCATTTTTAAGTAAAAATTCATTGCCTTTTTCATTTTTACCCACGCAAATTTTAAACTCATTATAATAAAAATTTGCCACAAGATCTTCTTGTTTATGATCTTGATTTTTTTTGCTATTTTTTTTAGGTAGTAAAATTTCAAGCTCTATCTCATTCTTAGCTTGAAGCAATAATTCTTTCAAACTCAAGGTAAAATCTAACTTTTCTTTTAAATTTTGTCTTTGTATGTTTAAATTTTTAGCTTTTTGTTCTAATTTTTTAGCATTTTTATAATATAAATTAGCACTTTGCTTAGGACTAAATTCAAGCTTAAATTCAAGCTCTTTGCCTTCAAAATCATCAAGCTTAAATTCTCTTTCATAATCTTTTAAAACACTCAAATTTGCAAACAATACATCAGCCCTTTTTCTGTATTCTAAAGCTTTTAAGAGTAAAGAATTTTCTTCATCTAAACTAGAAAAAAGTTCTTGTAAATTTTGTATTTTTTTATCTACTTGTGTAAGTTTTAAATTTTTTATTTGTTTGATTTTACTCTCATAAATGCTTGTAAATTTGCGAGAAAAATAATCTGCAAAGTCTTTAATTTCTTCAAAATTTTCATCCATTTTATAAGGCTTTAAAGGCTCTAAAATCACATTAGGTTTTACGACACGATAACTTTTATCAATGTGCCTTAAAGCCTCTATGATCAAATCTTTTTCATCTGTAAGAATAACATTGGTATTTTTACCCGTAAATTCAAAATAAATTTTGCTCTCATAGCTTTTATAAGCCTTATTAGCTTTTACACTAAAACATAAAATACGATTGCCTTCAAGGACTTTAACTTCCTTTATAAAAGCATTGCTAAAATACTTTTTAAGCATAAAATCAAAAGGTGCATTATAATTTTTTGCATTAATTTTAGCTGTATAAATCGCACTCATTGCACGAGTAAGATCGAAAATAAATCTTTCTCTATCAAAGCTTAATTCCAAAATATTATCATTGATACGCTTGATAAAATCGATTTTTTTAAACTGAGAAAAAAAAGTTTGCAATTGTAAAAGTTCTGTGTATTTCATAAAAGAAATTATAAAATATTTTGGCGAATTTGTGGTAGAATTACATTAAAAAAGGAAATTTGTGCAGCTTAATGAGCTAAATTGTGTGATTTTATGTGGTGGCAAATCTAGTCGTATGGGACAAGATAAAAGCAAATTGATTCTTAAAAATCAAAATTTAACTCAATTTCAAGTAGAGAAATTTTCTAAAATTTTTAAAAATGTCTATGTGAGTGCGAAAGAAGATAAATTTGAAAACCATTTTAGCTTGATAAAAGATTCTTTAGAATTTGAAGTTTACTCTCCTATGCTTGCGCTTTACTCTATACTTTCAAATTTTAAAAATGAATTTGTTTTTGTTTTAAGTGTGGATAGTCCTAAAATAGGTGAAAATGAGCTTTTAAAAATGCTTCCTTTTTTAGAGCAAAACTATAAAATAATCATAGCTAAAACCCCTTTACATAAACATCCCTTATGTGGCTTTTATCACAGCTCTTTAGCTCAAACTTGTAAAAAATTCTTAGAAAAAAATGAACAAAAAATAGGACTTTTATTTTCTGAGATTAAAACTAAATTTGTAGAATTTGAAGATGAAGATGCTTTTTTAAATCTTAATTTTTATGAAGAATATGAAAAATTTAAAAGTGAGTTAAAATGAGAAAAATTGCTTTATTTTTAAGCTTATGTGTTTTTATATGGGCTAGTGATTTACAACAAGCTTTAGAGTATGAAAAACAAGGCGATTATAAAAAAGCTATGGAAATTTACAAAAAACTCGCTTTAAAAAATTCACCTGTTTTGATTTCTCAAGAACAAAATAAAACTAAACAAACTACTCAAAATGAAAAATCTATTATTGCAGCCAAAGAAGAAAGACAAGATTTTGCTCGTCTTGCTTTGGCAAATTATCTTGAAGAAGATGAATACTTTAACCCTCTTGGCATTAGTGCTTATAAAATGAATTATTTTCTACCTTTGGCTTATAGTTTTAACTCTCTAGAAGAAAATCACAATAAAAGTGAAGCTAAATTTCAACTTAGCATTAAAAAAAGGCTTTTTGAAAATTTGCTAGGATTGGATGAAAAATATTATATAGCCTATACTCAAACTTCTTGGTGGCAAATTTATAAGCATTCTTCTCCTTTTAGAGAAACCAACTATCAGCCAGAATTTTTTATAGATTTTCCTTTGTATCTTAAAGATTATGAATTTTTTAACAATCTACGTGTAGGTATATTACATGAAAGCAATGGCAAGGGAGATGAGAATTTGCAATCTCGCTCATGGAATAGAATTTATGTATCTACAACTATTTTATATAATAAATTTTTATTTGTTCCACGCCTTTGGTATAGAATTCCTGAAAGCAAAAAAGATGATGATAATCCTACCATCTTGCATTATATGGGAAATTTTGATGTGAATTTAGCGTATTTGGGTGATGATTATTTTATCAATCTTATGTTAAGAAACAATCTTAAATTCCACAATAACAAAGGCGCTATACAAGTTGATCTAGGATATGATATTTTTAATAACGGAATTTATTGGTATTTACAATACTTTAATGGCTATGGAGAAAGCCTTATAGACTATAACAAACACTTGCAAAGACTTTCCACTGGATTTTTGATTTCTTACTAAAATATCCTTTGTAGTTTTATCATTTCTTAAAACAATTTTCATTACAATTTCATTTTTGATAATTATTATTACTATAAGGAAAGATTTGTTTTTTAAGCATATATTGAGTTTAAAAGTGCTTATAGCTTTACTTTTATTCTTTGGAATGATAAGTTTATTTATAGGAGTTATCAGTATCAATGTAAAAGATATTCTTAATCTTAACTCCACTCAATTAGAAATCATAGCTCTCACAAGAATTCCTAGAGTTATAGCGATTTTACTTACAGGAATGAGTCTTAGTATATGTGGGCTTATCATGCAACAACTCACGCAAAATAAATTCGTTTCTCCAACTACAGCAGGGACTATGGATTGTGCTAAATTTGGCATACTTATTTCTTTAATATTTTTTTCTGGAGCATCTTTTTTCACTCAAGCTACCATTGCTTCTGTATTTGCACTTTTGGGTTCTTTTATATTTATCCAAATTTTAAGAAAAATCAAACTCAAAGATGTGATTTTTGTACCTTTGATAGGCTTGATGTTTGGAGGCATTATTAGTGCTATAACCACTTTTTTTGCCTATGCTTTAAATTATATACAAAATATCCAAGGCTGGCTACAAGGCAGTATGGCAAATGTTATGCAGGGAAATTATGAATTGCTCTACATTTCTTTACCACTTTTTATACTTGCTTATTTTTTAGCTCATAAAATTACCATAGTTGGCATGGGTGAAGATATAGCTTTAAATCTTGGAATTTCTTATAATGGGATATTATTTTTAGGCTTGATGATTGTAAGCATTATCACTAGTTTAGTGATTGTAAGCGTTGGGATTATCCCTTTTTTAGGGCTAATTATCCCGAATTTAGTAGCTCTTTATCTAGGTGATAATCTTAGAAAAAATCTTATCTATATAGCACTTTGTGGAGCTTTGTTTTTACTTGTTTGCGATATCATTTCAAGACTTGTCATCTTTCCTTTTGAAATGCCTTTAAGCATCACTACAGGTGTTTTAGGATCTTTAATCTTTATCTTTCTTTTGCTAAAAAGGAAAGTTTATGCGTAAAAAAATGCTAATTTTAAGCTTTTTAACACTTGGCATGATAGGGATTTTTATACTTGTGGGTTTAAATGGCTTTGATGAGTATGCTTTAAAAAGTCGTTTTTTACAAATTGCGGCTATTATCATAGTAGCTATTTGTATCGCTGTTTCAACAGTGATTTTTCAAACTTTATGCAATAACAAAATTCTAACCCCTGCTATCATAGGATTAGATTCTTTATATATGTTGCTTCAAAGTGCTCTTATCTTTTCTTTTGGTGCGGCTAATTTAAGTGTTTATAAAAACGATATCAATTTTTTAATCACTCTAGTTTGTATGGTGGTTTTTTCACTAGGACTTTATAAAATTTTATTTAGTAGCGATAGAAGTATTTATCTTATCATGCTTTTAGGTTTAGTTTTTGGAACACTTTTTAGCACTTTAAGCTCTTTTTTTGAAGTGCTAATCGACCCTGATGAATTCATGGTAATACAAGGAAGAATGTTTGCTAGTTTTGATAATATTGCTTTTGATGTTTTAATTCTTGCTTATATTATTAGCTTTTTAAGTTTTATATGGATTTTTCGCTATATGAAATTTTTAGATCCTTTAAATTTAGGCAAAGATTTAGCGATAAATTTAGGGATAAATTATCAAAAAATTTCAAAACAATTGATGATTATCATAGCTATTTTAACTTCTATTAGCACCGCACTTGTAGGTCCTATAACCTTTTTAGGGCTTTTGGTGGTAAATATCACTTATGAGCTATTTAAAACTGCAAAGCATAGTATTTTACTAAGTGCTTGCATACTCATTAGCATTTTAGCTTTGCTTGGAGGGGTGTTTTTTGTCTCTAGAGTTTTTGATTATAATGCCACTATAAGCGTGGTTATTAATTTCTTAGGTGGGATATATTTTATCTATCTTGTATTAAAGGGTAATAAATTATGATTAAACTAAAAAATATCACCAAATTTTATGATAATAAAGCCATTATTTCAAATCTTAGCCTTGATTTTCATAAAGGCAAAATCACTTCTATAATAGGAGCCAATGGCGCTGGAAAATCCACTCTTTTAGCTCTAGCAAGTCGTTTAATAAAACCTAGTAGTGGAGAAATTTATATCGATGGAATGAATTTAAAAGACTATAAAGAGCAAATCTTAGCACAAAAAATTTCCATTCTCAAACAACAAAACAATATCAATTTAAGATTAAAAGTTGAAGAATTAGTCGCTTTTGGGCGTTTTCCGCATTCTCAAGGAAGACTTAATGCAAACGATAAAATCAAAATCAATGAAGCTTTAGAATACATGGGACTTAGCAACTTAAAAAATGAATTTTTAGATACATTAAGCGGAGGACAAAAACAAAGAGCTTTTATAGCTATGATCATCGCTCAAGATACTGAATTTATAATGTTTGATGAACCTTTAAACAATCTTGATATGAAGCATAGTGTACAAATCATGCAACTAATGAAAAATTTAGTCAAAGACTTTAACAAAAGTATAGCTGTTGTATTACATGATATTAATTTTGCTTCGATTTATTCTGATGAAATCATAGCCTTAAAAGATGGGAAGCTTTTAAAACAAGGCTCAAAAGATGAAATCATCAATCAAGAAAATTTAAAACAAATTTATGATATGGATATACCTGTAAGTCAAATTGATGGTAAGAAAATTTGTATTTATTTTTAAAAAGGAGAAAATATGAAAAAATCTTTAGTTTTTGCTTTTTTTGCATTTTTTTTAAGTCTAATCTTAACAGCTTGTAATTCAAACTCAAATGAAAACAACGCAAGTTCTACAACAAAAACCAACACTGCTACAGTGAAAGTTTTGCCTATTAGCATGAGTGATGAGGGTGATAGTTTTTTAGTGAAGGATAGTCTAGGAGAAAATAAAATCCCTAAAAATCCTTCTAAGGTAGTGATCTTAGATCTTGGAATTTTAGATACTTTTGATGCTTTAAAATTAAACGATAAAGTCGCAGGCGTTCCTGCTAAAAATTTACCAAAATACCTACAACAATTTAAAAACAAGCCTAGTGTAGGTGGAGTACAACAAGTTGATTTTGAAGCCATTAATGCTTTAAAACCTGATCTTATCATCATTTCTGGACGCCAAAGTAAATTTTATGACAAATTAAAAGAAATAGCTCCAACTTTATTTGTAGGTCTTGATAATACAAATTTTTTAAGCTCTTTTGAAAACAATGTCTTAAGCGTTGCAAAACTTTATGGTTTAGAAAAAGAAGCTTTGGAAAAAATTTCAGCTATTAAAAATGAAATTGAAAAAGCCAAAAGCATAGTTGATGAAGATAAAAAAGCTCTTATTATTCTTACAAATTCTAACAAAATTTCAGCCTTTGGTCCTCAATCTCGCTTTGGGATCATTCACGACGTTTTAGGGATTAACGCAGTAGATGAGAATATAAAAGTAGGCACACACGGCAAAAGTATCAACTCTGAATTTATACTAGAAAAAAATCCTGATTATATTTTTGTTATTGATAGAAATATCATTGTAGGCAACAAAGAACGCGCTCAAGGCATACTCGATAATGCGCTTGTCGCTAAAACCAAAGCAGCACAAAACAAAAAAATCATCTATCTTGATCCAGAATACTGGTATTTAGCAAGTGGAAATGGACTAGAGTCTTTAAAAACTATGATTTTAGAAATCAAAAATGCTGTAAAATAATACAACTTCGCAAGGGCTAGTCTCTTGCTTTAATACTTAATAAAATATTTGGGATTTTCAAGAAAGTTTTAGTGGCGGACAGAGAGGGATTTGAACCCTTTTTTTAAATAAAAAATGTTTTTATGTTATAATAAATCTTTAAAAAGGAGTAACAAATGAACTTAGAATTTTCAAAAGAAACACAACATTTTTTAACCAATTATTGTAAAGATAACAATTTAAGTGAAAAAGAAGTTTTAGAACTTGCTTTAAGTTATTTAGAACATAAGATAAGAATTGATGGTTATAAAAAGGATATAGAACTTTACAAGCAAGGTAAATTAAAGACTTTAGATTTTGATGAAACTTTTAATGATATTAGAAAAGATTTAGAATAAATGGAAATTGTTCCAACTCCTAAATTTAAAAATGAGCTTAGGCATATTGTTAATTTTATAAAATTAGATAGTTCTTTTTATGCTAAAGAATTTCTTAATGATATTAATTCAATTTGTAAAAATCTTTCTTTTATGCCTTATAAAAATAGAAAATCTTTGTCTTTTGATAATGAAAATATAAGAGATTTGATTTTTAAAGGTTATATTATCCCTTATCTTATCGATAAAAGTAAAAATGAAATTGTGATTTTAGGCATATATAAAAGTAATCTTTGGGATTGATTTTATATTTTATTTTTTTAGAATTCTTACTTCCATATTAGCATTCTTTTTCATCTAATTTCTTAAATAATTCCAAAATATCTTATTTTCTAATGGATTATTTTCCAATTTTAGAATAATATTTATTTATTATAGTTATAGATTATTCTTTTTTTTCAAATATATAATGTTGATATATAAATACTTGGAATTTTCAAGAAAGTTTTAGTGGCGGACAGAGAGGGATTTGAACCCTCGAGACCCGTTAAGATCTGCACCCTTAGCAGGGGTGTGGTTTCAGCCGCTCACCCATCTGTCCAATAAAAGTAAAGTGTGATTATACAAAAAAATAAATAATACCTAGCTTAAAAAGCTAGGAAAAATCAAAGGCTAAGATAAGCCAAAAGCAAAGTTACAACAACCCCTACTCCAAGAACTGCAAATTGTTTACTTCTATCTTTTTTATTTGCAAACAAAGTAATCATAAGCCCTGAAATATAAAGCATAAATAAAGTAATACCAAAACCTACACTAAGCACAGAAAAATACCAAGCACCCTTATCTTTATGAAGCATAATCATATCTCCAAGCAAAGATCTTGTTTTTAAGGTAATATTGTATTCATTAGTAGAATTTTGAGTTATATTAGCACTATAATGAGTTCCACCTATTGTTATACCTTTATCTTTGCTTTTAATGATATCTGTATTAGATGGCACTTTTAAACCATTTGTTTTTAAAAACTCTATTAAAGCTTCTCTTTCTTTACCACTTTCTATAACTTTTGACAATTGATACTGTTCAACTTTTAAGCCCACATCTTGATTAATACCAAAAATATATGCTATACCCGTTAAAGCAAAAAGCAAAGTGCAAGGCAAGAAGAACAAACTAAGATAGATATGAACCTGTCTAAACAATTTATTTTTATTGATCATTTTAACTCCTTTTTGATTATCAAAATTTGTGATATTTTGACAAAACAAAGTGAAGCAAAAGTGAATTTTAAATAAAAAGTTTATAGTTTTTAAAACAAAGAAAAGAAAAAGCCCTATGATTATAGGGCTTAAGAATTATTTTTTATCAATCACTTGATAATTATAAGGAGCAAGCTCTTTATCATGCTCTAAAAGTTCTTTTGGAGGATTGCCATTAACATCTTTTTCATCTGCATAGTAACGCTCTCCAGCTTTATGATTATTAACATCTACTTTATAATAAAGCTCTCCTGGATTAAATTTTTGAATATCTTCAAAACCTAAATTTGAAGTTTTAAAATCTTTAATTCCATTTGCCGCTGCAATTTCTACAAGTTTAGTTTGTCCCATTCTTGCCATATCAACAGCTTGCAATAACATTCTTGAAGCTTCGCGAGGATTATGAAAACCAGTTGAGTTTTCAGCATTAACAAAATCTGCTCTCATTTGAGCTTTACGATGAAGTTCTAAAACTTCTTTTAGTTCTTCGCTAATTTTTTTCGCATCAGCTTTTCCATCGCTTTGGAATTTTTCCATATTGCCTAGTTCATCGCGTAGTTTTTTAGTATCCATAATCAAACTAACAATTGCATACTCTGCAGTTCTTTGATCATGCGTAACGCTGTTTTGTATGTCAAGCACTTGAGCTTTTAAATAATCTTCGCTTTGTTTATGACAAGACTTACAAGCAGAGTTAATATCTCTTAAAGGAGAAGTGATATTGTGTTGAGTAACCTTTTTAGCTCCTTCTCTAACATAAGGCATATGACAATCCACGCAACTTACTCCATTTGCAGCATGCACACCGCCACTATAAAGTTCACTTTCTGGATGTTGAATTTTAATAATTTGCGCTCCTGTTAATTTATGAGTAAAATCAGCTCCAAATACTCCACGAACTTTATCATAATAATCATCTAGCATTTCAATTCTAAATGGTTGTCCTTTTTTCCACTCACCCCAAGGAAAAGTTAAAACTATACCATCGGTTTCAATCTCTTTAGCTTTATTGCCATCTCTCCAAAATTCATACTCATCATAATTTTTCTGAGTTCCATTCCACCATTTTTTAGAACTATCATCTACAATAGTTTCACCCATTACTTTTACCTTTTCCCCTGTTGGTTTAAAATAGTATTCAACATGGCATTGAGAGCAAACTAAAGTTCTCATTTCTTCTCTTGTAGCTTTTACGCCTTGTACTGGATCTTTTTCATATCCTCTAGAAACTAAAGCATTAATAGCTGCTGGACGAGTAAGTCTTAAACTCATATCATTTGGATTGTGACAATCTGCACAAGTTACACCCATTCTTTTACCACCATGTGGGCCTGCATGTTCAGGTGAATTTTCTACTATACCATCAACGGCTGGGATATTTTTAATCATAGTCCAATAATTTGTAGAGTTAAAAGCAGTAAAATCCCCTTTAGCAACATTTTTTATAAGCCATGGAGTCCATCCACTATGACAATTCATACAAGCTGCAGGTTGACCTTTAAAAGCAGCAAGTCCATGAGCATTAAGAAAATCTTTGTTGTTTCTTGCTGTTTTCATTTGATCTACTTGAACCCAAAAATGCCCTCTTTCTTCATTGAAATCAAGGCTAAAAGGATATCCTGCCCAAAGTATGGTTAATTGAGGAAAGCGAATCAATTTTGAATAAGCTAAATTACCACCAAATTCAGTAGCCTTAGGCTCTTCTTTTTCAACCGTTAAATACATTTTTAGTTGCTCTGGAAAAACCTTACCCCATTTTTCAAAATTTGGATCATCATCACTAAGCAAAGAAAAATCAGCATTTACTGCAATGGCATTTTTATTTGCTTCATCTTCTTTTTTTTGATTGATATCATTATTTAGCCATAAAACCCCCGCTATAAGTAAAACCAAAACGACAATACCTAAGCGTAAAATATTTTTTTTCATTCATCTTCTCCTTATTAAATTCCGTGTTTATGTCCAACATCTTTATGACAAGAAGCACAATTTAATGACTTGTCTGCATGTGGATTTGTTGTAGCATTGATAGCTGTTTGAGCAAAATCTGCATGACAGCGTATGCAGTTTTCTTGCACCATTTTTCTGCTTTTTTCAGTCGCACTCAAATTTGTAGGCAACTCATCAAGTTTAAAAGTAAAAGCATAAGCATGCCCTAAACCACTTTGAGCCTTAGCTATCCACTTAGCTACAAAATTATGTGGCAAATGGCAATCCACGCAAGTTGCTCTTGGTTCGCCTTTGACTTTTTGAGAGTGTGGCCCTGCCATGTATTCGTTATAAACTTCATTCATAATATGGCAGTTATTACAAGATTCACTTGCATTGCTTAAATAAGATGTACCCTTAGCGTTATAAAAGGTATAAAACCCGACCGCAAAGAAAACAAAAAGCAAAACAAGAAAAATAGTAAAAAGATTCGAAGTTTTCTTCAAAATTTTCCTCCTTAAAATTATCATTTCTTAAAATCTTCAATGAAACAACAATGTCACAGAATTTCCCAGAAATAAATTTTGTGATTCTAACATAGATGAATTTAATATAATTTTAAAGATATATTTACTCTTAATTAACCTAAAAAATTTAAAACTTTTATTCAATAATTTCAAAATAAATGATAAAATACAACTAAAAAAGGAAAAATTAATGCAAACAAGTCCTGATATGTTTATCAATCGCGAACTTTCTTGGCTTCGCTTTAATTCTCGTGTTTTAGACCAATGTTCTAAAAATTTACCCTTGTTAGAAAAATTAAAATTTATAGCTATATATTGCACTAATTTAGATGAATTTTATATGATACGCGTCGCAGGCTTAAAACAACTTTTTTCAGCTGGAGTTAATGCAAGCAGTAGCGATGAAATGACCCCGTTACAACAATTAAAAGCCATACGCAAATATTTACACCAAGAAAAAGAACTTTTGGAGCGTTATTTTAATGAAATCACAAGTGAATTAGAAAAAGAAAATCTTTTCATAAAACATTATGAGAATTTAGATGAAAATTTAAAACAAAAATGTGATGAGTATTTTTTCTCCAATATTTTTCCTGTTATTGTTCCAATAGCTGTTGATGCTACTCACCCTTTTCCGCATTTAAACAACTTATCTTTTTCACTAGCGGTTAAAATTTGCGATAAAGCGCATCCTGAACTTGTAAAATTTGGAATGATTAGAATTCCAAGAGTTTTACCTCGTTTTTATGAAGTAAGTGCAAATATTTATGTTCCTATAGAAAGTATAGTCCATCAACACGCAGAAGAAATTTTTCCAGGCTATAAACTCTTAGCTTCAGCAGCATTTAGAGTGACTAGAAATGCAGATATGGTAATAGAAGAGGAAGAAGCTGATGATTTTATGATGATTTTAGAACAAGGCTTAAAACTTCGTAGAAAAGGAGCTTTTGTAAGATTGCAAATTCAAAAAGATGCAGATGAGCAAATCGTAGAATTTCTTAATACTCACATGAAAATTTTTCATAAAGATGTTTATGAATATTCTATTTTACTCAATCTCCCTAGCCTTTGGCAAATCGCAGGAAATAAAACCTTTACGCATCTTTTAAGCCCACTTTACACGCCTAAAACTTTACCACCTTTTGATGAGAATTTATCTATTTTTGATGCTGTAGAAAAAGAAGATATACTCATCATACAACCTTTTGAAAGTTTTGATCCAGTTTATAAATTTATCAAAGAAGCAAGCAAAGATCCTGAAGTAATTTCCATAAGAATGACACTTTATAGAGTTGAAAAAAATTCCAATATAGTTCAAGCTTTAATTGATGCTGCAAGTGATGGAAAACAAGTAACTGTGATGGTAGAATTAAAAGCACGCTTTGATGAAGAAAATAATCTTCATTGGGCGAAAGCTTTAGAAAATGCCGGAGCTCATGTTATTTATGGCATTACAGGTTTTAAAGTCCACGCTAAGGTTTCTCAAGTCATACGCAAACAAGGAGATAAACTTAAATTTTATATGCATTTAAGCACAGGAAATTATAATGCAAGCAGTGCTAAAATCTATACTGATGTGAGTTATTTTACAAGCAAAGCAGAATTTGCAAGAGATACGACAAGCTTTTTTCACATCTTATCGGGATTTAGTAAAAATCGTCGCCTTCAAACTCTTTCAATGAGCCCAAATCAAATCAAAGAAAAAGTTTTAGAAATGATACGCATTGAAACAAGCAAGAAAAATGAAGGTGTGATTGTAGCTAAAATGAATTCTCTTGTGGATAGTGATATCATACAAGCGCTTTATGAAGCAAGTATGGAAGGAGTGCAAATCGATCTTATCATACGCGGAATTTGTTGCTTAAAACCTGATGAAGAATATAGCAAAAACATACGCGTTAGAAGCATCATAGGAAAATACTTAGAACATGCTAGAGTATTTTATTTTAAACATAGTGAGCCAAATTATTTTATATCGAGTGCAGATTGGATGCCAAGAAATTTAGAACGCCGTTTAGAGCTTATGACTCCTATATATGATGAAAGAAGCAAAGCTAAATTAGCTCAATTTTTACGCTTGCAACTTAGCGATAATGTTTTAGCTTATGAGCTTAAAAACAATGGAGAGTATGAAAAAATTCCTTCTTCTGAAAAAATCATAGATTCTCAACAAACCTTAGAAGAATATGTAAGTAAAATTTATAAAACACTTAAAAAAGATACAGATCAAAGTCGCGCAACGCACTTAGCTTCCAAACTTTTCAAAGAAAACTAAAAGTTTTTAGGGTTTTTACTCTAAAGACTTATTTACTTGTTTGTTATAAAAAAGGGCTTTAAGATAAAGCCCTAGGAGATTTCCCATAGAAATAAACAATCATTTCTAAACTATAAAAAGATTTAGAAATGATTTTTAAGATTAAAATTTATACTTAAGTCCTGCTTGACCACTTAAGTAAGTTTCATTTTTATTATCTACTTTACCTGCTAGTATTTGTTTAGCACCAAAGCCAAGATTCATACTGAGTTGATTTGTAAAATCTACATTACCCCCTACGATAATTTGTCCGTATGTTTTTTTCTTGTTGTTAGCTTCTACACTAGTAAAGAAAGCATTATTTACAGCTAGGTTAGCTGTGTAATCATCACCACTATTGATAACAAATTGTTCTATTTTTGGAGTTACAAAAATATAAGAGTTTTCATTCATATATTTTCTAAATTCGGCACCCACTTCAACACTTACAGAATTGTTTTTCATAGAATCAATATCTTTAGCAATAGCACCATTTTCTGTATGAGATGGAGTATAACTAAAATAATAATTTACTCCCGCAAAAGGTTTAATAAATAAAGTATTATCACTAAGATCAAACACACGACCTGCATTAGCGCTAAGTCCTAAGAATTTGCTTGTATAATCTGAGTTATATGCACCATCTGTTTGAATATTGTCTTGTTTAGTTGGAGAAACTTGAGCATAAGCTTTAAGATTAAGTTCCCATTGTGGAGCTATATTGACAGTAGAATACATACCTAATTGGAAGTTATCACTTTTTTGTTCTAAATTATTGTCTTTGATTTTAGCGTTTGCATAAGTAAAATAAGCACCCCATAAAACATCATCATTAGCTTGTTTATCTACTCCCACGGTAGCACCATACATTGCACCACTATCTCCATCGATAATGTTAACACCACCAAAAGCATTAGCCCAAACACTATTGGTATATTCATTTACATAGCTTGGTCTCATATCACTATCTAAAGCAGCAAATTTAAGGCCATTCATTTTAGAAGCATAAGTTCCAAAAGGATTGTTTAACATTGCTACACGAGAACCTATAGAAACATCATTAGAAATATTCATAGTGGTATTTACTGCACTAGAAGCTGAATTGAGATTAGATACAGATTTACCTGTATTGTCTGTGTCTTTTTTGATTTGTAGGGCTAGTTTTACACCTTCTCTACTTGCTAAATCTGCTCCTATACTTCCTAATTGTTCTGTGATAGAACGAAGAGCTAGGATAGAAGCTTTATCATTAGCACTAAGATTTAAATTTAAGTTTTTATTTACTAAATCAAGGTATTTTTCATCATCGATTTTACCGCCGTTGTTTATAGCTTCTTGTTGAAGTTTTTCAAGTTCAGTTTTTTGTTCTTGTAGGGCTTTTTTAACTTTTGCCCATTCTTCAGCTTCATCGGAATCAAAATCATTTTTAAGTAATTTATCGATAGCATTTATATCTACTTTAAGTTGCGTGAGTTTATCTTTAGCTGCTGCAGTAGCACCTCCATTAACTACCAAGCATTTATTGCCACCGCAGTTTTGAACGCTAAGTTTATAATCTACTAAGCCTTTTTCCATCGCCGTATTCATCTTCATCGCTAATATCTATAACAGCTCCTGTTTCTGTAACATCTTTGCCATGAAGATCAGTTGAAACATAATCATTTAAAAATTTTACAAGTAATGCACCTGCGTTATTATTTGCTTTTAAAATATCTTTATTGAAATCTTTAGCTTGAACCATTACTACATTATTTGCTTCTAAGTCTGTATAAGAGCGTTTGATAAGTCCAAAATTTGAATTTTTAAGATTTGCAGTTCCATTTACCTTAACAAAATTTCCATAAGTAGCAAAAAGGGTTTTATCGGCAGTAAAATTTCCATTTATAGTTAAGTTACCATTAGCACTTTGTGTTTCACCTGCTCCATTATAAAGAATTATACCCGAACCTTTTTCTTCATCTTGAGTAATGGCTTCACCTCCTGAGCTAGTCATAGTTAAATCTCCATTAATCACCGAAGGTGCAAAAGCTTGTAAAATTATATCTGTTGTTTCAACTTTTTTAGCAGTAGCGTTTAGATTTGTTACATATGCAGGTTCTCCTTTGTTATTATATGTAAAGCTTAAAGTATGGTCTTTACCGATATCAATGTTCAATCGATGATCAGCAGTGTCATAACCATCGCTTGGTAAATCCCCAATGCCCATTTTGATACTTAAATCTTTTCCTTTGTAATTATCAGGATTTTTGAGATTAATATCCTTACCATTTTCTTCAAAATAATTTCCTATATCTGAAGACCCTGTAAGATCGATTTCTTGCGCAAAAGCACCCGAATAAAGCAAAGTTGCTACACCTAAGCTTAGCAATATCTTGCTCGAAGCATTTTTCTTCATAAGTTTCTCCTTCAATAAATTTAAACTGAAGGAAAAATTATACCCCCCCCCCTAAAAATAAGCTTAAAAATAAAACTATAAATTTTTAATGAAAAATTATAAAACCTAATATATCAAAGTTTTAAGGGTAATAAATCGATCTTAACTTCATATAAAAAATTCTAAAAATTTAAAATAAACTTATGATTTACTTAAAATTAGCGTGATGGTGGAAGCGAGGGGAATCGAACCCCTGTCCAAAAATAACCCCACAAAGACCTCTACATGCTTAGCAAAGATGACTACTTCACCCTACTTCGCTCACCTTTCAAAACTTAAAAGCAAGGCTAAGACTTTATTTCACCTCAACGCTTGTCAAACGCAAGGCTACACTATCAAAGATGACCGAAAATTAAGCTAGATAGTATGACTTAAATTTCAGGCTCAACTGAACTTACGCAGCTTTAGCGTAAGCAGGAGCAAATTTAACGTTGTTTGCGTTTAATTTTATTTGGGCTTTTTACGCTTTGCCCAAAGCGACATGCCATCTAAGCAGACTTACTCCTGTCGAAGCCAAGTCGCTCCCTTATTTAGAAATAATATTTGGAACATTAACAATTAAAGGATTAAAAACCGCTAAAACAGAATCATCATTTTCATATGAACGACAATATTTTTCAAACTGATCACTCATCAAAAGCATCCAATCTGTAAATTCATCGCTAGCAGGGCCATTAAAGCGATTTGCTTGTGCCATCATCTCTTCACAAAATACACAAAAATCAGTCACTTCTTCAAGATTTAAGCGTCTTGCTGCCCAAGCAGTATTATGTGCTAAAGTTTCAAGCTCTTTTATGGCCTCTTTATAACGCACGCTATCGCTTCCAAGCTTGATGATTAAAGGTTCAAACCTATCACACATGGTTCTAAAAAATTGTAAAAATTTTTCTATATCATCAATCTCATAATCTAATTCTAATTTTGTTAAAATTCCCATTTTCAAACCATAATCATTAAAGTTTAATGTAAATTCTAGCAAATTTTAGCTAAAATCTTATTTTAATTTTTCCAAAATATAAGTAAAGATATGGATAGAATAGTAGAAATAGAAAAATACTCCTTTGACGAAACTTACGAAACTTCGTTGCGTCCTTCAAATTTTGATGGTTATATAGGTCAAGAAAGCATTAAAAAAAATTTAAATGTCTTTATAACTGCAGCCAAAAAACGCAACGAATGTTTAGATCATATACTTTTTAGTGGTCCTGCAGGACTTGGAAAAACAACACTAGCTAATATCATCTCCTATGAAATGGGTGCAAATATCAAAACAACCGCCGCTCCTATGATAGAAAAAAGCGGAGATTTAGCAGCCATTTTAACCAATCTTAGCGAAGGGGATATACTTTTTATCGATGAAATTCACCGCTTAAGCCCTGCTATCGAAGAAGTACTTTACCCTGCGATGGAGGATTACCGCCTTGATATTATCATAGGTAGTGGTCCAGCTGCTCAAACTATAAAAATCGATTTACCAAAATTTACCCTTATAGGAGCTACAACACGCGCAGGTATGCTTAGCAATCCTTTGCGTGATCGTTTTGGTATGCAATTTAGATTAGAATTTTACAAAGATAGCGAACTTGCTCTCATCTTGCAAAAAGCAGCTTTAAAGCTTAATAAAACTTGCGAAGAAAAAGCCGCACTTGAGATCGCTAAAAGAAGTCGTTCAACCCCAAGGATAGCCTTAAGGCTTTTAAAAAGAGTTAGAGATTTTGCCGATGTTAATGATGAAGAGATTATCACAGAAAAAAGGGCTAATGAGGCCTTAAATTCTTTAGGGGTTAATGAGCTTGGTTTTGATGCGATGGATTTAAGATATCTTGAACTTTTAACCGCTGCTAAGCAAAAACCTATAGGACTTGCAAGCATTGCTGCGGCTTTAAGCGAAGATGAAAATACCATAGAAGATGTAATCGAGCCTTATTTACTAGCTAATGGCTATATAGAACGCACTGCAAAAGGGCGTATAGCAAGCACAAAAAGCTATAGTGCTTTAAAACTAAACTATGAAAAAACTTTATTTGAGGAGTAAATTTTGCAAAATGGAAAATTCTTTCTTATAAGCTTTATTTTAGTCATTTTATTTCTTTTGCTTTATCTTTTTAAAGGTTTTTTACTTGTAATTATCATTGCTAGTTTAATGGCGGTAGCTACCTCAAATATTAATGCAAAATTTTTAAATCTCACTAAAGGACATAAATTTTTAGCTTCCATTCTTACAACAGCTTGTATGGTTTTGCTTTTCTTTGCACCTTTTGTTTATGCTATGATAGAACTTGCCAAAGCTTTAAAAAATTTTGATATTAATTTAGTCACACAAACTCTTGATTATGTCAAAAACTATCAATTTACCTTGCCTGAAAGCTTTAATTTTTTAGAACCTAAAATCAAAGAATTTTTAGCTTCTATAGATTTAAATAGCATTTCCAAACAAATTCTAAGCTATGCTTCAAGTTTTACAAAATCAGGGGCTAAATTTCTTATAGATATGGTTTTAATTTGCGTGTTTTATTTCTTTGCAAATCTGTATGGAACCGAGCTTGTTATCTATCTTAAATCCATCATTCCTATTGACAAAAAAGAACTCGATGATGTTTTAAGTGAAGTGGGTAATGTTATGGCTGTTGTGCTTTACTCTATGGTAATTGTAGCAATATTTCAAGGTGCACTCTTTGGTTTAATCACAATGTTTTATGGTTATGATGGAATTTTAATGGGAGTAATTTTTGCTGTAAGTTCTCTCATACCTGCTATAGGAGGAGCTTTAATTTATGCGCCTGTAAGTCTTTATGAATTTGCTTCAAACAATCTTAACTCAGCTCTTGTTATTTTTATTTATTCTGTAATTGTAATTTCTTTTATAGCAGATACTTTAATCAAGCCTTTAATCATCAAATGGATCAACAAAAAACTTGTAAAAACCCCTACCAAAATCAACGAACTTTTAATTTTCTTGGCTATGATAGCAGGAATTTCTACCTTTGGTTTTTGGGGTATTATACTAGGTCCTGCGATTTTAACCTTTTTTGTATCAACTTTAAGAATGTATGTGATTTTAAAAGATAAGAATTTAATTTAACTTGCCTTAAAAAAGGCAAGTTTTATGTTCTAGGCTTTTGGGCCTATCATTTTAGTAGGATCAACAAATTTATTGAAATCTTCTTCACTAACCAAACCAAGCTCCATAGCACTTTCTTTTAAAGAAATACCTTTTTTATGAGCATTTTTGGCTACTTTAGCAGCATTTTCATAACCTATATGTGGATTTAGAGCGGTAACTAGCATTAAAGAATTATGAAGATTATGATCGATTTTTGCACGATTTGGTTCTATACCTACAGCACAATGGATATTGAATGAATGCATAGAATCAGCTAACAAATCAAGACTTTGCAAGAAATTATAAATAATCACAGGCTTAAACACATTAAGCTCAAAATTTCCTTGACTTGCTGCAAAACCAATAGCTGCATCATTTCCCATCACTTGTACAGCAACCATAGTAACAGCTTCACACTGGGTAGGATTTACCTTACCTGGCATAATCGAACTTCCTGGCTCATTTTCAGGGATGATAAGCTCACCAAGACCGCATCTTGGACCTGAAGCTAACCATCTTATATCATTTGCAATTTTCATTAAATTTGCAGCCAAACCCTTCATCGCACCATGAGTGAAATTGATCGCATCATGACTTGTTAAAGCATGAAATTTATTTGGACTTGAAACAAATTTTGTACCTATAAGTTGAGTTAGCTCTTCACTTACTTTTTGGCTTAATTCTGGATGTGCATTAAGCCCTGTTCCTACTGCAGTTCCTCCTATGGCAAGTTCTCTTAAAGTTGGTAAAGAGGCGATGATTTGCTCTTTTGAATGTAAAAGCATAGAAAGATATCCGCTAAATTCTTGTGCTAGAGTAAGTGGTGTAGCATCTTGTAAATGCGTGCGTCCTATCTTGATAATACCATCAAATTCTTTTACTTTTTTTTCAAAAGTTGCAATAAGCTCATCAAGTGCAGGGATAAGCTTTTTCTCTACTTGCTCAACTGCAACGATACTCATAGCTGTTGGAAAAGTATCATTTGAACTTTGACTCATATTGACATGATCATTTGGATGCACAAGCTTTTCTTTGCGAAAATCTCCGCCCATGATTTCAGTGGCACGATTTGCAATAACTTCATTCATATTCATATTGCTTTGTGTGCCTGAACCTGTTTGCCAAATCGCAAGTGGAAAATTATCATCAAATTTACCTGCGATAATCTCATCGCAAGCTTGAACTATAGCATTTTTCTTAGCATCATCAAGTTTTCCGAGTTTGTTATTGACTAAAGCTAAAGATTTTTTAAGATTTGCAAAAGCATAGATTAAAACCTTTGGCATTTTCTCACAACCGATTTTGAAATTTTCAAAACTTCTTTCAGTTTGAGCTCCCCAATATTTGTCATTTGGGACCTTAACTTCACCCATAGTATCGTGTTCAACTCTGTATTCCATAGTGTTTCCTTTCTAGAAATATTGTTAGAATTATTTAAACAAAAATAAGCATAAAGTTAGCTTATAATTTAAAATTTATTTATATTTTTTGTAGCATTTTGAAGTTATGTGCAGTTTGTTTAAACTGCACGGATTATTCCACTGTTACGCTTTTAGCCAAATTTCTTGGCATATCCACATCATTGCCAAGTCTTATGGAAATTTCCATCGCCAAAAGTTGAGTAATGACCATCATTTCAAAAAATTCACACATATAATGATCTTGCTCATTGGTTTTGATAAAATCATCACTTAAATCAAATTCTAAAGGTGAAATGCTAAGCACTGTAGAATCCCTAGCAATAAGCTCTTCAACATTTGATTTTGTTTTTTCATAAAGCATGTGCTTTGGCATTAAAGCTATAGTATAAAGCTTAGAATCAGCCAAAGCAATAGGGCCATGTTTCATCTCTCCTGCGGGATAACCTTCAGCATGAAGATAAGATAATTCTTTAAGTTTCAAAGCTCCTTCTAAGGCCAAAGGATAAAACACATCTCTACCTATAAAGAAAAAGCCGTGTCCATCTAAATAACGCTTAGATAAACGATGAATTTTTTCATGTAAAGCTTGTTTTACACTCACGCAATTTGGAGTATGTAAAAGTGCTTTAATTTCAGCAGAAACATTTAATTTTCTTTTTTGTGCCATAAAAATAGCAAGCATCCAAAGTGTTAAAACTTGAGTGGCAAAAGCTTTGGTTGAAGCAACTCCTTTTTCTATACCTGCACGAGTTAAAAGACTTAGGTGTGCTAAACGCACTATATTAGAATTATCCACATTACAAATTGCAAAAGTCTTAGCACCCTGCTCTTTTGCAATCTTTAAAGCCTCTAAAGTATCTGCTGTTTCTCCACTTTGAGAAATAACGATAAATAAAGAATCTTTTTTTACAATTGCTTCACGGTAGCGAAATTCACTTGCAATTTCTACTTTAGCTTTAACTTTAGCAATTCTTTCAAACAAATAAGCACTTGCCATTGCAGCATGATAGCTTGTTCCACAAGCACAAAGCGTGATTTCATCTACTTGACTTAAATCTTCATTGTTTAACTCATCAAAAACGACTTCATCGCCTTGAATACGCCCCATTAAAACTTCACTCATCACGCGACTTTGTTCATAAATTTCTTTTTCCATAAAAAAGCGAAATCCGTCTTTTTTTGCATAAGCCTTATCGCCTGAAAGCTTAGAAAAACAAAGTGATTTTAAAACATCATTTTCATAAACGACAAGCTCATCTTTACTCGCGTATCCCAAGCTTAAATCTTCAAGATACATTACCTCATCACAACTTCCTATCAAAGGTGCATCACCTGAAGAAAAATACCATTCTTTATTTGCATTTTTACCGATAATCAAAGGAGCAGCATTTTTTGCAAAATACACATGATCGGGATCTTTTTTTGTTACTAACAAAGTAGCAAAAGCACCGCGAAGTTCTTTGATGGTTTTTTGCCAAGCTTCAAAAACTCCCAAATTTCTTGCATAAAATTCAAAAAGCTGGACAATAACTTCAGTATCTGTTTGACTTAAAAAACTCACGCCTTCTTTTTCAAGTTTATCTTTGATTTCTTTATAATTTTCTATAATACCATTGTGAATCACACAAGAATACTGTCCTAAATGAGGATGTGCGTTGATTTCAGTAGGCTTACCATGAGTTGCCCATCTTGTATGACCTATAGCAAAACCATAACCTTGACTTTCAAAATCTGTGCATTTATTCGCCAAATTTTCAAGTTTTCCTACAGCTTTAAAAAAACTAAGTTCTCCTTCTTGCATCACTGCCATACCCGCACTATCATAGCCACGATATTCTAATTCTTTAAGTCCATTTAGTATAATTTGTTTTTTTTCATTATTTCCTATATAGCCTACGATTCCACACATTTTTTTACTCACTTATTAATAAATTAACTAACTTTTGCTCGCTATGTTCTAATTTTTCATTCTTTTGAAAAATAAAAATATTACGCGTCCTTTGTCTTATGGTTTGAATTTTTGCTGCACATAAAACAAGTTCAAGTTCATTAAAAACATTCATCAAATACGCCATTAAACCCTGCTGATCTTTAGTATTAAGACCTAATTTGGCATACATTTTAGAATAATTTAAGTCTAATTTTAACTCATCTTTTTTAATGATTGGCTTTTTAATTTTTTTCAAATTAAAACCAGAAAGATTTGAATTTAAAAGCTCCCAAAGTTTTAGTTTTTGCTCATCACTGATAATATTATCATATTCAAATCTTAAATAAATTTTATCATCAAAAAGTTCAAAAAAATTCATGAAAATAAGATTTAAATTTGTTAAAGAACTTAAAATAATGGCAATATTAAAATGAAGTGGTGCAACAATTTGCAAACTAAGATTTGTTTCATTACTAAACCAAAATTTAAAATCATTTTCTTTGGCTAATTTAGAAATCATAACAATATCTTCAAAAGTATTTTTTATAATAAAAAGATTTGATTTGATATGTATGATTTTATCTTGCAAAATTTCATCTTGCTCTAAAAAAATCTTACTTCTTTTAAGTGTTAATTCTTTTTTTACTCTTCTTGTGCTTTCTTCAAGTAGATTTTCATCTTCAAAACCTTGTTTTGCATTTTCTAAAAGTTTATCAAGAACTCTAAAATAAAAAGCATTATAATTTAAAGCCTTAGCCTTTAGCCAAGTTAAAGTGTATAAAAGCTCTAAATTTTCTAAATTTTCTAGCTTAGAAACCAAGCTACTTACAACAATAGGATTGTATATATCTTCTTTTTCTGCAAGATCTTTTAAGGCATTATTGTTTTTAAATATCTTAAGACCCCATTCTAAAATTTCATTCTTTAAATCAAATTTAGAGCAATACGCTCTATATATGCCTGCTAAAGAAATTTCATTTTCACTTTCTATAGCGCTTAAAAGTATCACAAGCTTTAAAATCATTTTTTCATCGGTTTTAAGTTTTTGGAGTATCTCAAGCTCATCTTCGTATTTTTCAAATTCACTTAACATAAGAAAAACTTGCTCATCAAAACTATAATTTCCTTCTTCATCGCTTAAAAAACGAACTGTCCAAAAAGGCTTGCATAAATCTTTTAAAATTCCACTATCAAGCAAAAGCTTTAAAACACAAAAACTATGCCTTTTATAAAAAATTTTCTCAAAAAGTATTAAAGCTTTTTCTATATCTTTTTTACCGTATTTCAATCTTCTTAGGGCAAAAACCAAGTTAAGATCGAAAATAACCTGTTTATCTTCAAGTTTTAATAAGTATTCTAAAACTTCCACAAGAGTTTTAAATTTATATTCTTGTTTAAGAGTATGATTTAATCCATCTTGAATTTGCTTTGCTAGAAAGTGCGTATAAAAACCTATAGTATGCATACTTTGCAAAGCCTTTTGAACCAACAACTCATTTGCTCCAAAATGTTTTTTAGCTTTTTTATACATTAATTCACTCAAATCATGAACATTAATAAGTAAAAACTCATCCTCATCTTTAGCACTTAATAAATTCATCGCTGATTTTAAAGAAAGTAAAAAATCTCCAGCTAAACGCAACTCGCTTAAATTTTTTTCATCTATAAAATTTAAAGCATAATTTTTTGGAGAAGTCTTAAAAAGAACAAGCAAACTCTCTAAGGATCTTAAATGATTTAGTCCGCCAAAATCTTTTAAGATATTAAATTCCTGCTTTATAAATGGAATATCAAATTCTTTAAAATTTTCTAGCAAAAGCTTGGCAAAATCATTTTTATTTTCTTTTAAAATACTCTCAAATTTTGTCTTAATCCCTTTAAATAAAATCCTAGAACCACATATGAAACGAGTTTGTATTATAGAAGTCTTAAGCTCATTGCTAGCATTATAAAGTCCGTTAAATTCTAAGATAACAGAGTCAATTTGCAAATGCGCATCATTTAAAATTTCGATAAAAGCCTTAATCATAGGTTTTAAATGAAAAGCCTTAATATCTTTATAAACAAAAATCAAAGAAATACTTTCATTAAAACAAAGACTATTATTTGCATATGCTTTGCTTGCTAAAACACAAAAAGGGATATTATCACTTGGAGGTGAAAAATCATCAAAATAATCTTTAAGAACTATATCATAAGCTTTTTTTATGAAATTATCCATATTTTTAGAATGATATAAGCTAAATGCCCCTTGCTTAAGAAAAAATTTTCTACAACTTTGGGTATAGGAACTAAGATTTTTTTTAAAAATTTCTAATTCTTTATTTAACAAAATTTCTACTCTCTTTAAATTTTAATATTTTAATAATAATCTTAACAAAAATATCTTTTATTTTGGCTTTTTCTATAAACTCTTTTTCAGTAAGCAAAAATTATAATGCTTTATTTAAAAACAGCAAAAGAGTAAAATTAAAATGAAAAATTTAATTACCAAACTAGAAAATGAAGAAAGATTAAACCAAGAAGAAGCCAATGCACTTTGGGATCTAGATCTTTTTACCTTAGGTAAATACGCTCACAAAAAACGCACCAAACTTCACGGAAAAAAAGTCTATTTTAATATCAATCGTCATATCAACCCAACTAATATCTGTGCAGATACCTGTAAATTTTGCGCCTTTTCAGCGCACCGAAAAAATCCTAATCCTTATTTGATGACTCATGAAGAGATTATGAAAATTGTCGATGAAACTGTAAAACGAGAAACTAAAGAAGTACATATCGTTTCAGCTCACAACAAAGATACAACTTGGCAGTGGTATTTAGAAATTTTTAAAATGATAAAAGAAAAATATCCTAATCTTCATGTAAAAGCTATGACTGCTGCTGAGATTGATTTTTTGCATCGTCGTTTTAAAATGAGCTATGAAGAAGTGATAGAAAAAATGCTTGAATACGGCGTTGATTCTATGCCTGGGGGTGGGGCTGAAATTTTTGATGAAGAAGTGCGTAAGAAAATTTGTCATGGAAAAGTTAGCAGTGAAAATTGGCTTAAAATTCATAAACTTTGGCATGAAAAAGGCAAACAAAGTAATGCTACCATGCTTTTTGGACATATAGAAGAAAGACATCACAGGATCGATCATATGTTAAGATTGCGTGATCTTCAAGATCAAACTGGTGGATTTAATGCTTTTATCCCTCTAGTTTGGCAAAGGGATAATAGCTTTATACAAACTGATAAAATCATGGATAGTGAAGAAATTTTAAAAACCATTGCCATTGCTCGTTTAGTGCTTGATAGTATTAAAAATATCAAAGCTTACTGGGCAACAATGACTTTAAATTTAGCCATGGTAGCACAAGAATTTGGAGCTAATGATTTAGACGGTACCATAGAAAAAGAAAGCATACAAAGTGCAGGTGGTGCAAAATCTGCTAAAGGCACAAGTTTAAAAACTTTTATCGATATGATAAAAACTTCAAATCTTATTCCTGTAGAACGCGATAGTTTATATAACGAGCTAAAAACCTACTAAGGAGAAAAAATGGACTTTTTTAAACTCAAAGAAAACAATACGAGTTTTAAAACCGAAGTTATAGCAGGGCTTACTACTTTTTTGGCTATGGTTTACATTATCCCCGTAAATTCTAGCATAGTAGGAAATACAGGAATGCCCATAGAAGCTTTAATCACCGCAACAGCTTTAATCACCATAGTTGCAAGTGCTTTTAATGCTTTTTTTGCCAATACTCCTGTAGCTATGAGTGTAGGAATGGGTTTAAATGCTTATTTTACCTTTGCGGTTTGTTTAGGTCAAAACATAGCTTGGCAAAGTGCCTTAGGAGCTGTTTTTATTTCAAGTATTATTTTTCTCATACTTTCTTTTACGCATTTTCGCCTTTGGGTAATCCGCAATATCCCAAAAGATTTACGCCTTGCAATTTGTGCGGGTATAGGTTGTTTTATAGCTTTTTTAGGCTTAAGTCAAATGGGTGTGATCATGCATAATAAAGATACTTTAGTAAGCATAGGAAATTTCAAAAGCCCTCATGTGCTTTTTGGAATTTTCACTCTAGCTTTAATCATCTTTTTTTGGGCTATAAAACTTCGCGGAGCTTTTATTTTGGGGGTATTAGTAAGCTCTATTATCGCTTGGATTTTCCATTTAGACAATGCAAGTTTTCCTGTGCAAATCTTTTCTTTGCCAAATTTTAGCATGGAAAATGGCCTAGGAGCCATCTTTTTACAACTTGATATCAAAAGTGCCTTAAATATTACTATGATACCTATAATTCTTACTTTTTTTATCACTCAACTTTTTGATAGTATAGGAACTATCACAGGTGTGGGTGAAAGAGGAAAGATTTTTGATGATCCAAAAAATGGAGAAAAAAAACTAAGCAAAACCTTAATGGCAGATGCAACAGGATCGGCTTTAGGAGCTATGACAGGCACTTCTACAGTTACAGCTTTTGTAGAAAGCACTACAGGGGTTGAAAGCGGTGGAAGAACAGGACTTACAGCTTTAGTTGTAGCTATTTGTTTTGCTTTTACACTTTTTTTACTGCCACTTTTTAAAGCCATTCCTGCAAACGCAATATACCCCGTACTTGTAATGGTTGGAATTTTAATGTTTATGGAAGTTAAAAATATAGATTTTAAAGATAGTGCTATAGCTGTAGCAAGCTTTTTTACTATTATCATGATGCCTTTTACTTACTCCATCACCACAGGTTTTGCTTTTGGTTTTCTTTCTTATTTACTTGTAAGAATTTTTAAACGCGAATGGAATAAAATCAATCTTGGCATTATAGTTTTAAGTTTATTATCTTTGGGTAATTTTTTACTTATGACACTACAATAAATAAGGATATATAATGATATTTTACTCTTATGAAGAATTTAAAGAAGATGTAAAAATTCTTGCTAAAAAAATTAAAGAAGATTTTAACCCCGATGCACTTTTAGCTATAGCAAGAGGAGGGATGAGTTTAGGACACTCTTTAGCAGTGGCTTTAAAAACGCGTCAGCTTTTTGCTTTAAACTCAATTCATTACGATGATACGAAAAAACTTGATACTATTGAAATTTTTAACATTCCTGATTTAAGCAAGCACAAAAAAATTTTACTCATTGATGATATAGTAGATAGTGGAGAAAGTTTAACAGAAATAAAAAAAGTTTTGCTTGAAAAATTTCCTCATATCGAACTTAAAATTGCGACCATTTTTTACAAAAAAACCGCTCTTCTAGAGCCTGATTTCAAAGTAAAAGAAGCTACTGAATGGGTAGATTTTTACTGGGATATAAATCTTGATTAAAAATTTGCTATAATCTTACTTTTAAAATTTTTAGGAGTTTTTGCTTGAGAATAAAATTTATATCTTTTATTTTAATTTTTTTTACTATTTTTGCTTTTGCTAAAGAACAAAATTTAGATGATTTTGAACAAGAATACCAAAATCATCAAGTAAATGATCCACTTTCAGGATATAACAAAGCTATGACAAGCTTTAATGTGGCTTTGTATGATTATGGTCTTCGTCCCGTTCTTAAGGGCTATAACGCCATCACTCCTGAATTTATAAGATTAGGAGTAAGAAATTTCTTTGATAATTTACTTGCTCCTTTGCGTTTTGTAGGCAATGTTTTGCAGTTTAAATTTGAAGAAGCTGGAGAAGAATTTAAAAGATTTACCGCCAATACCATCATGGGTTTTGGTGGACTTATGGATGTGGCATCAAAAATGGGTCTTAAAAAACATCCCGCGGACTTAGGAACCGTTTTGGCTCACTGGGGTGTAGGAAGCGGTTTTCATATTGTCTTACCTATACTCGGCCCTAGTAATCTTAGAGACACTCTTACTTTACCTGCAACTTGGTATGCAAGTTTTACCGCTTACATTGATCCTACTTGGGCAAGTATAGCTATAAGTGCTTATGGATTTGGTAATGAACTTAGTTTTAGGCTTGATGAAATTGATGAAATTTATCACAACACGCCTAATTTATATCCATTCTTGCGTGATGCTTACGAGCAAAGACGCAATGAACTTAGCAAATAAAGGAAATTAATGAAAAAAATATTTTTAATCTTGACTTTATTTTTTAATGCTTTTGCCTTACAACTAGATGAAATTTCTAGCACTATGCAAAAAAACATTGATGCAAGCTTAAAACTTTTACAAGATAGTAAAGAAGATAAAAAACAAGCTGCTAATGGAATTTTTAAACTTTTTGATAGCATAATTGATTATAAACTCATGGCAAAACTGAGTCTTTCGAAAAATTATTCTAAATTAACCCCAAAAGAACAAGAAAAATTTACCACAGCCTTTGAAACAAGTCTTAAAAAAAGTTTTACCGATAAACTCAGTCTTTATAAAGATCAGGTTTTAAAGGTCAAAAATGGTGAGTTAAAAAATGAAAAACGCTATTTTTTAACCACTTCTATGGTAGTAGATGGGGAAGAAAAAAATATCATTTTCAAATTTTACAATGATAATAACAACTGGCTTATTTATGATGTAGATGTTTTAGGTGTGAGTATAGTACAAACTTATAGATCACAATTTGGAGATATTTTAGCCAACCAAGGCTTTGATGCCCTACTTCAAAAACTTGAAAGTATTGTCATAGAATAATGTTTGCAAAGCTTTTAAAGTTTTTTATTTCTCGTCCAAAAAGTACTTTTTTTGGAACGTTGTTTATATGCCTGTTTTTAAGCTTTTTTGCTTTTAAGCTTAGCGTAGATGCAAGTGCTGAAAGTTTACTTTTAGAAGATGATGCAGATTTAAAAACTTTTAGAGAAATTTCAAAACATTATAAAAGTGATAATTTTTTACTTTTAGCCTTCAAACCCTATGATGAAAAACCTTTTTCAAATGAAAATTTAGCCAAATTAAAAAAACTTCATGAAGAATTAGAAAAAGCCCCTTTAGTAGAACGCGTTTTTAGTATCATCAATGCCCCTTTGCTTCAAAGTTCGCAAAATACGGATTTAAAAGAACTTTTAAAAAATATCCCAAATATAGAAAGCCAAGATATAAACCGCACAAAAGCCCAAAATGAAATTTTAAATAGTCCCTTTTATAAAAATAATATCATCTCAAAAGATGGAAAAGTAACAGGGCTTATTATTTACTTAAAGCCTGATACAGTTTATAATAATCTTATAGAAAAACGCGATCTTGCTACCGATGAAAAAGAAAAAGATCAAATTCGTCTTGCCATAAAAGAACATCAAGACAAGCAAAAAGTTATCACGAAACAAAGTCTAGATACTATTAAAAGCATAGTTCGAAATTATGAAAAAAATAAAGATACGCTCTACCTTGGTGGCGTAAGCATGATCGCTGATGATATGATAGCTTATATAAAATCTGATCTTGTGCTTTATGGTGTTTCTCTTGTATTTTTACTAGGACTTGCACTTTATTATTTTTTCCGCTCATGGCGCTTTGTTTTTTTACCTCTTTTTATTTGTTTTATAAGCTTAAGTGCGGCTAGTGGAGTTTTTGCGCTTTTAAATTTTCAAATCACGGTTATTTCATCAAATTACGTTGCTTTGGTTTTAATTATCACCTTAAGTGTAGTTGTTCATTTGATCACGCATTTTATCGAAAGCACCCAAAATCATCCCAAAGCTAAAGTTGAGCGCATAGTGCTTGAAACCTTACTAGCCAAAGCAAATCCTAGCCTTTATGCCATTGTTACAACGATGATAGGATTTTTTTCTTTAATCCTATCAAATATCGAACCTATCATAAAACTTGGCATTATGATGAGTATAGGCATAGGTTTAGCTCTTATCTTTAGTTATTTGTTTTTAGCAAGTATCTTGATTCTTTTAAAACCAAAAAATTATCATAAAAAAGAGTTTAAATTTAATCTTTTAGCCTTTTGTGCCAAAACCGCTCTTGATCCTAAAAAGCGTCGCATGATTTATGGAATTTCAGTTCTTGCTATAATCTTAGCTTTAATAGGCATTTCAAAACTCAGAGTTGAAAATTCTTTTGTCAATTATTTCAAAGATGGTAGTGAAATCAAAAAAGGACTTTTGGTTATTGATAAAAATCTAGGTGGAACCTTGCCTTTAGAAGTGATCATTCGTTTTCCAAATAATAAAAACGATCAAAATACAAGTGATACCCTTGATAGTTTTGAAAGTGAATTTGAAAATTTAGCCACACAAGAAACTTATTGGTTTGACTCTAAAAAAACACGTATTGCAAAAAAAGTTCATGAATTTTTAGAAAACAAAGAATTTGTAGGCTCGGTTTTAAGTCTTAATAGTCTTTTAACCCTAGGGAAAAATATCAACGATGGAAAAGAGTTAGATGATTTTGCCCTTGCGTTTTTAAATGAGAATTTACCTGCTAAATTTAAACAAGACTTGCTTTCACCTTTTGTAAGCATAGAAAATAACGAGTTAAGATTTAGTATGCGTATTATTGATTCTGATCCGAATTTAAGACGTAATGAGTTTTTAATAGATCTTAAAAAACAGCTCAACGAGCTTGTAAAAAACGATGGAGTAGAAGTTCAAATCACAGGCATAATGGTGCTTTATAATAATATGCTCCAAAGTCTTTTTTCATCGCAATTTGATACTCTTATATTTGTAATTTTAGCTATTTTCATACTTTTTATCATTGTTTTTAGAGATTTAAAATTTTCAGTTGCGGCTATATTGGTAAATGTTATTCCTTTAAGTGTGGTTTTTGCTCTTATGGGACTTTTAGGTATTCCTTTGGATATGATGAGTATTACTATAGCTGCTATTGCTATAGGCATAGGCGTTGATGATGCTATACATTATATTTATCGTTTTAGGGAAGAAATTAAAAACAAAAGCCTAGAAGAAGCCATTATGATTTCTCACCTTAGTATAGGTTCGGCACTTTATTATACCACAATTAGCATAGTTTTAGGCTTTAGCGTGATGATGAGTAGCAATTTTATTCCAACAATTTATTTTGGAATTTTAACCGTTTTTGTAATGATTTTGCTTTTAAGTGGAAGTTTGTTCTTGTTACCAAGCTTTTTAATCACTATTTATTCTAAGAAAACCAAGTTTCCAAACCAACATAAAGAGCATATATTAAAACAATAATAGCTATATATTTTAAAAAATTTTTCATTTTTATCCTTTATTTAAAATCTTTAAAATGATTTTTGCAAGCTCTAAAGCTTTAAAACGATGAGAGATATTATTCTTCTCATCCACGCTAAGTTGGGCTAAGGTTTTATCAAAACCCTTTGGAATAAAAAGGCTATCATAACCAAAACCATTTTCACCTTTTTCTGTATCTATTACTTTTCCATGCATGGTTCCATGCGTACTAAATTCCCCCATCAAACCTACCATAGCAATAGCAGCAACATAATATGCCTTACTTTGTTTAAAACCTTTTTTTACCATTTCATTGACAAGTTTATCACGGTTACTTTTATCATCACCTTGACCACTAAATCGAGCAGAATAAATTCCTGGATTTCCTTCTAAAACATCTACACAAATGCCACTATCATCACTTAAAGCGATAAAATCTTTTTTTTGCTTTTCATCCAAAGCATTAAAAACCGCTCTTGCTTTAATCAAGGCGTTTTCTTTAAAAGTTTTTCCATTTTCTTCAATCTCAAAAGGCATTAAAACTTCATCAAAGGCATGAATTTCAAAATCTTTCAAAATTTCTTTAAGTTCTAAAACCTTATGCTTATTGCTCGTAGCTAGGATAATCTTCATAACAAAAGCTCCAAAATAATATCAAAACAAAAATATGATTTTATAAAATTTATCCTTGTGCATAGCTTTTAAATATCAAATGATAAAACGATGTTAATCAATGCTTAATCCATTTCATAGTAAAATTATCCTAATTTAAATTTCAAATTTAATAGGAAATTGATAATGCTAAATAATGTCTTACCCTTATCTTTCATAGTTGGAACAAGATTTTTTGGGCTTTTTATAGTTTTGCCAGTTTTAAGTCTTTATGCTTTAAAACTTGAAGGTGCTAATGAATTTTTAGTCGGACTTTTAGTAGGTGTTTATGCCTTAACTCAAATGATTTTACAGATGCCTTTTGGAATTTTAAGTGATAAAATTGGTCGTAAAAAAACCATGCTCATTGGACTGATTATTTTTATAATAGGCTCTTTAATCTGCTCTTTTGCAGAAAATATTTACACCATGCTTTTAGGAAGAATGCTTCAAGGCGCAGGAGCTATTGGAGCAGTAGCTACGGCTATGATAAGCGATTTTATTACAGAAGAAAATCGCGGTAAAGCCATGGCGGTTATGGGCTCTTTTATAGGACTTAGTTTTGCAGCTTCTATGGTGATCTCTCCTTTAATGAGTGCAAAATGGGGTTTATCTAGCCTTTTTGATCTTAGTGCGGCTTTGTCTCTTTTATGTATAATTTTACTTTATACCGTTGTACCTAAAGAAAACAAAATCACTCATGAAAATGAAAAAACTCCTTTTTTTCATCTTATTAAACAAAAAAATTTAGCCCTTATGAATCTTACTAGTTTCATGCAAAAAATGCTTATGAGTATAGCATTTTTAAGCATTCCTATCATTCTAGTAAAACATTTAGGTTTTGCTTCTGATAAACTTTGGATTGTTTATAGCGCTTCTATGGTAGCAGGTTTTATCGCTATGGGCTTTGCTGGAAGTTTAGGCGAAAAAAGAGGTTTAGCTAAACAAATTTTACTCTTAGGAATTGTTTTTTTCATACTTTCTTATCTTTTTTTTGCTTTTAGTAATTCTATAGATTTTTTTATCATAGCAGTTGTGATTTTTTTTATAGGTTTTAATTTACACGAACCTATTATGCAAAGTTGTGCATCAAAATTTTGTAAAGTTCATGAAAAAGGTGCAACATTAGGGTTGTTTAATGCTTTTGGATATGGTGGAAGTTTTATAGGTGGTATTATCGGAGGGATATTTTTACATCTAGATGCCTTAAATCTTTTGGCTATTATTTTAGTAATTTTAGCTCTAATTTGGCTTGTGGCATTATTTTTCTTAAAAAATCCAGCTGATTTTAAAAACCTTTATCTACCTTTAGAAACGCCTTTAAATTTCAGTACTTTTAGTGAAAATTTAGGGGTTGTAGATATTTATAAAAACTCTAAAAATCTTGTTGTTAAATTTGATAGCAAACTTACAAATAAAGAAGAATTAGAAGGCAAAATTAAGATCTAAATCTAATTTTGCCCCGCAAAACCCATTGCTTTTATCATCACTTTTGCCTTGCAATCTGCACAGCAATAAAGTGTTTTGATTTTATTCTCATCATTACCAAATTTAGGCTTCATTAAATTGGCTATTTTTTCTACAGCTTTTTTGGTGGCAAATTCTTTACCACATTCTATACAGGCAAAAAGCTCATCTTTTGCCATGGTTTGATATTCAAAATAAGAAGCTCTAAACTCCATTCCACTACGAACTAATTTTAAAGTATCTTTTTCGGCACAACTTAACTCACAATACCCACAAGTCGTACAAAGAGAAGCATTAAATTTCAAAGCATTTTCTTGTTTATCAGCAATTAAAGCTCCTACATTACAGGCACCCACGCAAGAAAGACAAAGCGTGCAGGTGTTAGGATTGATTTTTACCTTACCATAACGCAACCATTCGCCACTTTCTATACTGCCAAAATCTTCATTTTTTATCATTTCTTGCATTCTTTTGGCAAAATTTTCTCTTGTAGTTAAGGTGTTATTATGAAAATCATATTTTAAATCTTGTATGAATTCTTGTTCTTTTAAAACATTTTGCAATTCTTTTTCATCTTTAGCAACAAAAATAGCTTTTTTTTGAAATTTCCTCTCAAAAAAAGTATTTAAAAGTACAATAGCCTCGTTACTACCACGAGATACAAAATCTGTATAAAAAACTAAATTTGCTCCACTATTTTGCAAAAGCGTTAAAAAATGCATAGAAGAAAGCCATTTTTCACCCTCTATCATAAAGGGTAAAACATCTTTTGGTAAAGCAAGATTTAAATTTTCTAAAGACATTTTTTTAGGAATGATTAAAATTTTTTTATCTTTATAAAACTCACAAAGGGTAAAAAAACTTTCTCTTGGCATAGGAGCATAATCAAGCGATCCACTAGGACACACACTAATACATCCTCCACAACCCAAACAATCCACTTGAGAAAATTCCAAATGTTTGTTTTCATCATCTTTTAAAATCGCCACAGTAGGACAAATTTCAGCACATTTTGCACAATGCTCACTGCGTCTTTCGTGGTATTGGCACACACTAGCATTATAGCTAATATAAGTTTTATAATGATATTTTGGACTTTTGCTTTGTAAAAACTCAAGCAATACTTCAAGATTTTCAAAATTTAAAAGATTATAACATCCACTTTGTCTTGTAAAATCTTTACGCACAACGCTTAAATCCTCAGCTTTAAAAAGTAAAAAATCAAAATCTATTTCCACTTCTTCGCCTTGATTTTTAACCACAGCACAAAGCTCCCCTACACTTCCAAAAACAGCTAAAATTTCTGCACTACTTAAAGCAATAACCTTAAATCCATGTTCTTTTAAAAACTCTACGGTTTGAGTATCGCTATCTACTAAAATCAAACGATTTTGCACTTCTTTGCTTTGTTCTAAATCAAGCCCCAAATCATAAACGCTAGCTCTTGCTTCATAAAGCGTTAAAACATTTTTACTTTGCTCTAAAATTTCATCTTGAGAATTTTTAAGATAAAAATTAATCTCAGGGGCATAAATTTGTGCTTTTTGATTTTTATCATTGCAAACTAATGCTTCTTTATCATTTGCCTGATCTAAAATTTCAATAGCATCGGGCAAAGGGATTAAAACATCATTTTTTATATAAACAAAATCTTGCATTGTCTTCCTTAATCTCTTTAAAACATCATTTTATAAATTCTATGTTAAAATAACCAAATATTTTCTTAAGGCTTAAGATGAACAAATTTAGAACTTTTCCACAAATTAACACTCTTATTGAAGATGAGAGTTTAATATCCTATCCTTTTTATATCAAAGCATTTTTTTGTAAAAAAGTTGTCGCAAAACTAAAAGAAAATTTTTCCCAAGATGAAATTTCTAAAGATAAACTACTTTTAGAAATCAAAAAAGAAATCAAAACTTTTTATCGCAAAGATTTACAAAGTGTGATTAATGCAAGCGGAGTAGTTATACACACAAACCTTGGCAGAAGTGTAATCCATGAAGAACTTTATGAAGCGTGTAAAGATATAATTTGTAATTATTCTAATGTAGAGTTTGATTTAGAAAATGGAAAAAGAGGCTCTCGCTATGCTTTGGTACTAGAAAAACTTAAAATGCTTTTTGAATGTGAAGATGCTTTAGTGGTCAATAACAACGCTGCAGCAGTTTTTTTAGTACTTAATTCTCTTTGTTATGATAAAGAAGTCATAAGCTCAAGAGGAGAACTTGTAGAAATTGGCGGAAGTTTTCGTGTGCCTGAAGTGATAAAAGCTGCAGGTGTAAAGCTTTGCGAAGTTGGAACTAGTAACAAAACACACTTAAAAGACTATGAACAAGCCATCAGTGAAAATACCGCTCTAATTTTAAAAACCCATAAGTCTAATTTCGCTCTTATGGGTTTTCACAGTGAAGTAAATATAAAAGATCTACATGAACTAGCAAAAGAAAAAGGGCTTTTGAGTTATTATGATCTAGGTTCTGGTTGGTGTGAAAATTTAAATGAAAAGCTGATTAAAAATGAACCTAAAATCAGAAAACTCGTGCAAGAATGTGATATTTTAAGTTTTAGTGGAGATAAACTTTTTGGCAGCGTACAAGCGGGCATTATACTTGGAAAAAAAGAACTCATAGAAAAACTTAAACAAAATCAACTTTTAAGAATGCTAAGAGTGGATAAATTAACCCTATCTTTTTTAAACGAAAGCTTAAAAGCTTATTTACAAAAAGATTATGAAAAAATTATTACCTTAAAACTTTTAAATGATGACTTATCCTTTATAGAGAAAAAAGCTTTAAGAGTGCAAAAAGAATTAAAATTTCAAACCCAACTTAAAAAAAGCAAAAGTTTAGTAGGAGGAGGTTCTATGCCTGATAAAAGTTTAGATACTTATATACTAACTTTTCAAGGAGATGCTTTAAAACTACAAACTCGATTTAGAAAAGAAAATATCATAGGACGCATTGAAAATGATGAATTTGTTCTTGATTTTAGAACTATACGAGAAAATGAACTTCAAAAACTTATTCTTACAATCAATCAAATGGAAAACTTATGAAATCTGTTATTATAGGAACCGCAGGACATATTGATCATGGAAAAACTTCACTCATTAAAGCTTTAAATGGTTTTGAAGGCGATAGTTTAAAAGAAGAACAAGAAAGACAAATCACCATTAATTTAAGTTTTTCAAATCTTAAATTAAAAGATAAAAACATTTCTTTTATCGATGTTCCAGGGCATAAAGATTTGGTTAAAACTATGGTAAGTGGAGCTTTTGGCTTTAGTGTTTGTTTATTTGTCGTAGATATTAACAAGGGTTTAAAAGAACAAAGTTTAGAACATTTAGAAATTTTAAAAATTCTTGATATTAAAAATATCATTTTAGTACTTAGCAAATGCGATCTTTGTGAAAATATAGAGCAAAAAAGTGTAGAAATTTTAGAAGAGTTAAAAAATTTAGATTATCCCATTTTAAAAGTATTTCACACCAGTATAAAAAATAATCAAGGCATAGAAGAATTAAAAAATTATCTTTATACCATAGAAAACAAAGAAAACGATGAAGAACTGATTTTTCATTATTATATCGATAGAGTTTTTTCTCTAAAAGGCATAGGAACTGTCGTTACAGGCAGTCTTAATGAAGGAAGCATCACTTTAAATGAAAAAATCATCTGTTTAGACACTCAAAAAGAACTCATTGTTAAAAATATACAAAACCACGATACTAATCTAGAGCAAATCAAAGCTTGTAACCGTGTGGCTTTGAGTTTAAATTGTGATTATAAAGAGTTGAAAAAAGGTTATTTACTAAGTAAAAAAGGTTATTTTAAAGCCTTTAAAGAATGCGATGCTTTAGTTAGAGCAAAAAATTTACAAAATAGCAAAATGATTTTTTGTGTGGGTTCAAGACAAATAGAATGCAAAATAAATATATTAAAAAAACTAGAAAATGATGAATTTTTTGTGCATTTTAGTTTTGATAAAAATGTATTTTTAAGTTTTGATGAGGCTTTTATTTTATTGCAAAACAATCGTGTTATAGGCGGTGGTAAGATTTTAAATCCTTTAAGTGAACCTTTAAAAAAAGAACAAAAAAATAAATTTTTAATGTTTTTGAAAAATAAAGATTTTAAAGCGGCTTTTTCTTTCTTAAAAGACGCACATAAATATGGTTTTGGTTTGCTTTCAAGCTATCAAAGATTTAAACTCTCTCATCAAAAAGCATTGAAATTAGCAAAAAAATTAAATCAAGTATTTGTTGATGAAAAAAATCTTAATGTATATCATTTACAAAGTCTAGAAGAAATTAAAAATTTCATCAAATTCATACTTGAAAAAAATCCTTATGCCATGCTTTCAGCACATTCTTTAGCTTTAAGGATTACTTGGGCAAGTGAAAATTTTTGCGAACTCGGGCTTAAAGAGATGTCAAATTTATTGGATTTTCAAAATGGAATTTATTTTAAAAAAGGCATAGATTTTGAAAAACTTCAAGAAAAAAATAATAATCAATTATATGAAATTTTAAAAAAACAAGGTATTAAACCCGAAGCTCCTTATAATCTTTATGATTTTTTAGAACTTGACAGAAAAAGCGGAGATAATATACTCAAAAAACTTACCCAAAAAGGTTTGGTTGTAAGACTTTCACACAATCTTTTTATAGAAAAACAAGCTCTTGAAAAACTTATGCAAGAATGTTTAAATTTATTAAAAAATCAAAGTCTTGATGTGCAAAGTATGAAAGAATATTTTAATCTTTCAAGAAAATATGCTATTGCTTATTTAGAATACTTAGACAAATTTCCTCAAGTAAGCAAAGAAGCTGAAAAAAGATTTTTAACAAGCATTTAGAAAATCATTATAGAATTAAACATAATTTATTTAAAGGATTTATAAACTATGAAAAAATTAAGTTTAATTCTTGCCTGTTCAGCATCTTTGTTTGCTGCAAGTAATTCAGAAATTAGTGATTTTTATTCAAAAAGCATTAAAGCACAATTTCCAAATGCTACCGTTAGTGTATCAAATCGTCAAAAGGTTGGTAATACGGGTTTTGAAAGTGTTATTGTAAGCGTTGAATTAAATGGACAAAAACAAGAAAACATTCTTTTTACAAAAGATAGTCTTATTACCCCTGATCTTATCGACTTGAAAACGGGAATTTCTTATGCTCAAGAATATGAAATGAAAAAATTTCAAGAAGCAAGAGAAAATTTTACAAAAAATGCTAAAGCTGTAGCACAAAAAGAAACCATGGTAATAGCTTTGGGAGATAAAAATAAACCTGCAATTTATGTTTTTTCAGATCCTGAATGCCCTTATTGTAGAGAACTTTTAGCTCAAATTGATGATGAACTTAAAAACTATCAAGTTAATTATATTTTAACTCCAGTACATGGAAAATCTGCTTTTGAAAAATCCGCTCTAATCTACAAAGAAGCAAAAAAAGCAAAAAATGATAAAGAAAAAATCGCAATTTTAAACAAATACTATGATGCAAATATCAAAAATTATCCAAAAGTAAGTGATGCAGAATTAAAAGAAGTTTTTTCCTTATATGAAAAATATCGCTCATTAGGTCTTAGCGCTACTCCAACTATTATTAAATAAACCTAATGTCTAAATTTGCTTTAATTTTAAGCTTTTTTATAGCACTCTTTATGAGTGCTTGCACCGATGCAACTTTCATACAAAGCTTTATTCAAACAAGCAATGAAGGCATTTTTATCAGATCACAAAAACAACAAAGTTTTAAAATTTCCTTTCAAAATCCTAGTCAACTTCAAACTACTTTGGATAGAGATTTGGCTTTAAAACTTAAAAATTTAGGCTTAAAAGAAGTAAAAGAGAATGCAGATTATGAAATTTTAATCAATCTTGTAGATATGAAAAAGCATTCTTATGCTCAAAAAATCACAACTTCAGCAAGATTTTTTTATGATTTTGATCCTTTGGAAAGTGATGGAGAATGGATGGTAGAAAACTACTATACTATGCAAGTTAATTTACAAATCAACTCTAAAAATCACAATTCTCAAAAAACAAGTCTTCTTGCAAGAACAGCTTATCTTGGAAATAAAGAACGCTGTCAATTATCTTTAGAAAATAAAATTATAAATCAAATAGTGAGTTTTTTTATTTTTAAGAAAAGACAATCAAGAGTATAAAAACTCTTGATTTTAAGAATTATTAAGCAAAATAAGGTTTGATTTGTTCTACCCAAGCATCAATTCTTGATTCTGTTTGATCTTCTTGATTATCATTGTCAAGAGCAAGTCCAACAAATTTACCATCTACAACCGCATCGCTTGCTTCAAATGTATAACCATCAGTTGAAACTTCTCCTACCAAATTTGCACCTGCATCTTTTAAATTTTGAGCTAATTTACCCATGCCACCACAAAAAGTGTCAGAATAACTTTCACTATCACCCATACCAAATACAGCTACAGTTTTTCCACCAAGACTAAGCCCTGAAAAATCAAAACCATCCCAATCATCTTGCAAATCACCACTTCCCCAAGTTGAAGTTCCACAAATTAATTTATCGTAAGAATTCATTTTAGCTGCATCAATATCTGAGATATTAAAAACATCGCTAATTCCAAGTTTTGAAGCAATTGTATTAGCCGCTCCTTCTGTATTTCCCATAGCACTACCATAGATTACTGCTACTGACATTATTTTCTCCTTATAATTTGATTTGATATTTTATACGGAACTAATTTTAACATAGTTTTGTTTAAATCATACAAAAAATGTTTTATTTCAATAAAATGTGTGAAATGTTTGTTACGCGGACAAACAATATAAAATTTTTCAAAATTGTTTTCTTTTATTAAATTCAATAATCCATGAATTTCATTTTCAATTTTTAAATTATGTGTATTAATCTCTTTGCAAAGTGGCAAAATTGCAAATTTCTTATCTATTATAATAAGATCACCATCTTGATCGATATTTTTTCCATTATTTTGAAAAGAAACCTTATCATAAACATAAGAGCTAAATAAAATTTGTGCATCAAAACAAATGCCATAAAGATAAATTCTTAAAAGTCTTAAAAGATCGATATTCTTAGATATTTTAGTATTAAAAATTAAGCTTTTTCTTTTTTGAAAGTAAAAAGCGTATGCATTAAGCTTGATATTTATATTTTGAATCTTACCAAATGAAACATGCATTATATCATGTAAAAAATTTCCAAATATCATTTTTAAACTCTTGGTATTTTTTGCATATAAAAGAGGAATTTTTAGAGCGCTATCAACGCTCGCATTATATTGAGTTAAAAAAGTCAACATAAGCTCTTGATTGTTTAAATAGCGATAAATTTGCGGTATAAATTCTTGCTTATCATCAAATCCAAATAACATCTTTAACCTTTATAGCAAGAAAATTCTTTATTAAGATTAAAAATTTTACAATATTCACAATACACACAACTTACACTTCTTTTTGCACAAACTAATGGAATTTTACGCTTTTTAGCTTCATTTTTGATTTTTTTCATAGTATTATGATTTAAAAAGCTTGTTAACATTACTATACATTCTGTATCACAAGGAATCGGCTTGCGATTAACTCTATTTTCATTACGCGCATCCCAGTGTTCTATTTTTTTAGCACCTAAATCATGTAAAACAGCTCTAATAGGAGTGATTTCATCTGCACCAATAACCAAAACTGACATAAATTCTCCTTTGTGATTTTTAAAATATATTTTGATAATTATTATTATAATATAAAAAAACTAAATTTATTTTGAAATTTATTATCAATAAAATGCAATTATTCAGTTAATTTTAATTTTTAATAGATATAATTTGCTAATTAATAAAATTTATTATTTAGGAGAAAACAATGAAAAAATTGACTAACGATTTTGGAAACATTATAGCCGATAACCAAAATTCATTAAGCGCAGGCGCAAAAGGACCTTTACTTATGCAAGATTATCTTTTGCTTGAAAAACTTGCTCATCAAAATAGAGAAAGAATTCCAGAAAGAACCGTTCATGCTAAGGGAAGTGGAGCTTATGGCGAAATAAAAATTACAGCAGACTTAAGTGCTTATACCAAAGCTAAAATTTTTCAAAAAGGCGAAGTTACTCCATTATTTTTACGCTTTTCAACAGTAGCAGGTGAAGCAGGTGCAGCAGATGCTGAAC
This sequence comes from Campylobacter sp. US53, assembly GCF_004378995.1. Taxonomy (NCBI): domain Bacteria; kingdom Pseudomonadati; phylum Campylobacterota; class Epsilonproteobacteria; order Campylobacterales; family Campylobacteraceae; genus Campylobacter; species Campylobacter sp. US53. Next base: position 387,235 of record NZ_RYYH01000001.1, read on the forward strand.
GCGATGTGAGAGGTTTTGCTATTAAATTTTACACCAAAGAAGGAAACTGGGATTTAGTAGGAAATAATACTCCAACTTTTTTTATCCGTGATGCTTATAAATTCCCTGATTTTATCCATACTCAAAAAAGAGATCCAAGAACACATTTAAGAAGCAATAATGCTGCTTGGGATTTTTGGAGTTTATGTCCTGAAAGCTTACATCAAGTAACCATTCTTATGAGTGATAGAGGAATTCCTGCAAGTTATCGTCATATGCATGGATTTGGAAGCCATACTTATAGTTTTATTAATGATAAAAATGAAAGATTTTGGGTGAAATTCCATTTTAAAACCCAACAAGGGATTAAAAATCTTACCAACCAAGAAGCTGCCGAGCTTATAGCAAAAGATAGAGAAAGTCATCAAAGAGATCTCTATAATGCTATAGAAAATAAAGATTTTCCAAAATGGAAAGTTCAAGTTCAAATTCTTGCTGAAAAAGATATAGAAAAACTTGGATTTAATCCTTTTGATTTAACAAAAATTTGGCCTCATAGTCTTGTGCCTTTGATGGATATAGGCGAAATGATTCTAAACAAAAATCCTCAAAATTATTTTAATGAAGTTGAACAAGCTGCCTTTAGTCCAAGCAATATCGTTCCTGGAATTGGCTTTAGCCCTGATAAAATGTTGCAAGCTAGAATTTTTTCATATCCTGATGCACAAAGATATAGAATAGGAACTAATTATCATCTTTTGCCCGTAAATCGTGCAAAAAGCGAAGTGAATACTTACAATGTCGCTGGTGCTATGAATTTTGATAGTTATAAAAATGATGCAGCTTATTATGAACCAAACAGCTATGATAATAGCCCAAAAGAAGACAAAAGCTATCTTGAACCTGATTTAGTCTTAGAAGGCGTAGTACAAAGATATGCTCCACTAGATAATGACTTTTATACTCAACCAAGAGCTTTATTTAATCTTATGAATGATGATCAAAAAACTCAACTTTTTCATAATATTGCCGCTTCTATGGAGGGAGTTGATGAAAAAATTATCACTAGAGCTTTAGAACATTTTGAAAAAATTTCACCTGATTATGCAAAAGGAATTAAAAAAGCTTTAGAAAAATAATTTTTACTTGCCACTTTTGGTGGCAAACTAAAGATTATAATAATTAAGGAAAAACAATGACAACTCTTAGTTTAGAAGAAGAAAAAAGATTTGAAGAACTTTGTAAAATGGCTTTTAATTTTGCAAGAAATAATGAATATGAAAATCTTAAAATCATGATAGAAGCAGGTTTAAATGTAAATTTAAAAACTCATAAAGGCGATAGCTTGCTTATGCTTGCAGCTTATAATAATTCTTATGAAAGCGCTAAAATGCTTTTAGAAAAAGGTGCAAAAGTAGATGAAAAAAACGATCGTGGACAAACCCCATTAGCGGGAGTTTGTTTTAAAGGATACTTACCTATGTGTGAACTTTTAGTTAAATATGGAGCAAATATTGACGAAAACAATGGTTTAGGAATGACACCTTATACTTTTGCTATTATGTTTGGACGCAAAGATGTGGCAGAATTTTTACTCAAAAAATCTAAAAATAATTTTTTAAAGAAAATGAGCCTAAAAATACTAAAATTTATCAAAAAATTTTAGTTATTTTTTAAATTTCTTCAGATACCTATAAACACTAGGTTCTGAAATTTTTAAAAATTTTGCTACGATAGGAACCGCTCCTTTTATATTAAAAATACCTTTTTCATATAGCTTTTCAGCAATTTCTTCTTTTTGAGTAATACTTAATTGATAATCAGAATTTAAATAACTAGAATCTACACTTTGAACTAAAATATCCTCTATCGAGTGACTTAATGTTTCTATGCTTGAATCATTTTGAGAAAAACTAATATTTCCTAAAATATCACCCATATCTCCAATTTTTTCTAAATCAATCATCTTGCATATTAAATCTCTTATAATGCTAGTATCATGATTGATACACAAAATACCTACTAATTTATCATGATTTTTAATAAAAAAAGTAGATCCTCTAATTAATTTTGATTTTCCAACAAGAGCCTTATAATCACATAAAAAATCTTTTTCTAAATATTTTTTATTTTGTATAAGCTCACTTGCAAAAGCAGTCAAGGGAGAATCTAAACTTCTCCCACTAATGTGACTGTTAGCAATTGCTGCAATATAGGCCCCATCTTCAGTAATTACATGAAAAACTATCTCATATTGCTCACCTAAAACTTCTCCTAAAAAATATGTCAACTTTATAAATTGTTGTTTTTGTCCCTCATCCATAAAACTGCCTTCAATAAAAAATTAATACGATATTAAATTCTACTCTTTATACTTTAAAACATTTCTTAAAAATAAAATTTTATTATTATGATAATAAACTATTGACAAATTATTATTGTAGTGATAAAATGCATTCTGTTTAATCTATATTTAACAAAGGAGAATTCATGTCAAACTATCCAAAGGCCATTGGTCCATACTCAGCTTACAGAGAAGTAAATGGACTTTTATTTATATCAGGACAACTTCCTATCAACCCTGCTTCAGGAGAAATAGAAAGCTCTGATATCAAAGAACAAACCAAACAATCTTTAAAAAATATCGGTGCTATCTTGGAAGAAAATGGTATCAGTTATGATAAAGTGATTAAAACCACTTGCTTTTTAGCTGATATTAATGATTTTGTAGCATTTAATGAAATTTATGCTGAATTTTTTAAAGCTCCTTATCCAGCAAGAAGTGCTTTTGCAGTAAAAGATCTGCCAAAAAAAGCTAAAGTAGAGATAGAGATCATCGCTCAAAAAGGATAAAACATGCTAGGTATTGTTTTTTCTTTATTTAGTGTTTTTTTACTTGTTTTTATGCTTTATAAAAAAATCAATGCTCACATGGCATTGCTTTTAAGTGGTTTACTTTTACTTTCCTTAGCTGCTATTTTTGGACTTTCTCCACACATTGTCGCTAAAGGTTCTTTAAATTTAGGTTTTTTTGATATTTTTCAAGTTTTCAATCAAACCATGTCAAGTACATTAGCAGGGCTTGGACTTACACTTATGACTATAGCAGGTTTTTCTGCTTATATGGATCATGTAGGGGCTTCTTATGCACTTTTTAAAGTTTTTGAAAAACCTTTAAAAGCCGTAAAATCTCCTTATGTTTTACTCATAGTTGCTTATTTTATCGTGCAATTTTTAGTTCTTTTCATCCCTTCTCACGCAGGCTTGGCACTTTTACTTATGGTTACTATGTATCCTATACTTGTACGCTCTGGTGTTTCAAAACTTTCTGCCTTAAGTGTGATTGCGATTTGTCAATATATCGATCATGGACCTGGAAGTGGAAATGTGATCATGGCGTCAAAAGTAGCTGAAGTTGATCCTGCAATTTATTTTGTTCATTATCAACTCCCTACAACCTTGCCTATCATTATAGCTGTAGGTATTGCGATATATCTTTGCAATAAATTTTTTGATAAAAAAGATAATTTTGTCTTCAATGCACAAGAAATTGAAAAAGAACTAAATGAAAATGAAGGTAAAGAAAAAGAACTTAAAAAGCCTCCTAGAATTTATGCGATTTTACCTATAATTCCTTTGGTTTTAATCCTGGGATTTAGTTCCGTGCTTGATAGCATCTTAGTTTTAATGGGAATAAGTAGTGCTGAAGAAGTTAAAGCAGCTGCTAGCACTGCCATTAAAATGAATGTTCCAGTAGCAATGGTGATTTCAACTTTTGTGGCTATTATTTTTGAAATGATACGCTATAAAAGTATAGTAGAAACTCTTAATTCTATTATGATTTTCTTTAAAGGAATGGGACATTTATTTGTTATCACAGTTTCACTCATCGTTTGTGGTCAAGTATTTGCAAGCGGTCTTTTATCTGTAGGTTTTGTAGATACTTTAATAGAATTTTGCAAAAATGCAGGATTTGGAGTTTTGGCTATTATTATCGCCGTTTCAATCTTGCTTGCAGTTTGTGCTTTCTTAATGGGTTCAGGAAATGCGGCATTTTTTAGCTTTGCTCCACTTATCCCAAATATAGCAAAACACTTTGGAGTTGAAACTATCACCATGATAGCACCAATTCAAATTATGACAGGCTTTGGAAGATGTGTTAGTCCTATTGCACCAGCGATTTTAGCTATCTCAGCTATTGCAAAAGTAAGTCCTTTTGCCGTGGTTAAAAGAACAGCTATTCCTATGCTTGTAGCGGCTATTGTAAATGTTATTATGACTTATATCTATCTTTAAAAAGGAGAAAAAATGAACTCAAAAACTAAACTTATTCATTGTGGCAGAGGCGATCAAAGTGCTGAAGTAAGATCAGTTAATCCTACACTTATGCGTGCATCAACCATACTTTTTAAAGATCACGCAACTTGGCAAAAATACAGAGAATTAAGAAAAACAGATCGTGTTTTAAGCTATGGGGCTAGAGGAACAACAATCAATTTTGAACTTGAAAAACTTATTTGCACTCTAGAGGGTGGCTATAGAGCACAACTTTTCCCAACAGGACTTGCAGCATTAGCTATGGTACTTTTAAATTATGCAAGCAAAGATGCACATTTTTTAATCACCGATGCAATTTATGGGCCTGTAAGAACGATTTGCGAATTATTTTTAGACAAAATGGGAGTTGAAATTGATTTTTTAAAAGCTGATGCAAGTGATGTAGAAGAAAAAATCAAACCTAATACCAAGCTTATCCTATGTGAAAGTCCAGGTTCTATACTTTATGAAATCATAGATTTACCAAAACTTTGCAAAATTGCCCATGCGCATAATATCCCTGTAGCTATTGACAATACTTATTCTAGTGGATATTTTCTAAATCCTTTAGAACTTGGAGTGGATATTTCAGTTATCGCCGCTACAAAATATCTTAGCGGACACTCTGATGTAACCATGGGTATAGTAGTAATCAACGAAAAAGAATGGAAAAATTTTGACAAACTTCCAGAAGCTTTAGGCTTTACAACAAGTCCTGATGATGCTTACTTAGTACTTCGTGGTATGAGAACACTAGATGTAAGAATGAAAGCCCATGAAAAAAGTGCTGATGAAATTGTAGAGTTTTTACAAAGCAGAAAAGAAATTAAAACAATTTTCTATCCAAAACTCAAATCCCACCCAAATCATGAAATTTTCATGCGTGATCATAAAGGTGCAAATGGTATGATTACCATAGAATTTGCAAAAGGTTATAGCAAAGATGATGCTATTAAATTTGTAGATAAACTAGAATACTTTTCAATTGGTGCTAGCTGGGGTGGATATGAAAGCTTAGCCACCGTAACTACTCCACCTAGAACTGCAACAGACCTAAGCGCAAGAGGACCATTTGTAAGATTTCATATAGGTCTTGAAGATACTAAAGATTTAATTGCTGATTTAACACAAGCTTTTGATAGTATTAAAAAATAAGGAGATAAGATGACAGGAATTAGCGTATTTGATCATAGATTACTAGCAGACTCATGGAGCACGCAGGAAATGCGTGCTATTTTTTGCGAACAAAACCGCATACAAAAATGGCTCGATGTTGAAGCAGCTTTAGCAAAAGCACAAGCAAAACTTAAAATTATCCCTAAAAAAGCAGCTGATGAGATCGCAAAAAAAGCTCATTATAAATTTATGGATATGGACTTTATCTTTGCTGAATTTAAAAAGACCAAACACCCTTTAGTTCCTACTGTAAGAGGATTAGAAAAAGCTTGCGATAATAATTTAGGCGAATATGTACATTTTGGAGTAACCACTCAAGATATCATCGATACAGGACTGGTTTTACAATTTAAAGAAGCAATGACTCTTATAAAAAGCGAATTAAAAGCTATCGCAAAAGCCTTAGCGAAACTAGCTAAAACCCATAAAAACACCGCTATGATGGGAAGAACTTTAGCACTTCAGGCTTTGCCTATTACTTTTGGACATAAAGTGGCTATTTGGTTAAGCGAACTTGAGCGTCATTTTGAAAGAATACTTGAGCTTGAAAAAAGACTTTATGTAGGTAGTATAGTAGGTGCTGTAGGAACCAAAGCGAGTTTAAGTGATGAGTGCAATGAGGTAGAAAAACTCACTTTAGAAAATTTAGGACTTGATGTGCCTAATATTTCTTGGCAACCTGCACGTGATCGCTTTATAGAGCTTGGTTTTGTGCTAGGTAATATCAACGCAACCTTTAACAAAATCGCTCATGAAATTTTAATCCTTTCGCATAATGAAATTGATGAAGTTGCTGAACCTTTTGGCAAAGGACAAGTAGGATCAAGCACTATGCCACACAAAAGAAATCCTGCAGTAAGCGAAAATGCAGTTACAGTAAGCAATGCCTTTAAAGCAAATTTAGCCATTTTAAGCGATATTGAAAGACATGAACATGAAAGAGATGGTCAAGTTTGGAAAATGGAATGGAAGCTTTTACCTGAAATGTTTTTAATGCTTTCTGTGGTTTTAGCAAATATGAAATTCGCTCTTAGCGATTTAGAAGTAAAAAAAGATAAAATGCTTAAAAATTTAAATACTCTTAATGGTTTTGTTTTAGCCGAGCGTGTTATGTTTGCATTAAGCGATCATTATGGAAAACAACATGCCCATGAAATTGTTTATGAAAATGCTATGCTAGGTATAGAAAAACAAAAAACTTTTAAAGAAGTTTTACTTGCAGATAAAAGAGTATCTAAGGTATTGAAAGAAAAAGAAATTGATGCTTTACTTGATGCAACAACCTATGTAGGATATGCACCAAAACTTGTAGATGAATTTTTAGCAAAAATCAAAAATAGCGCTATCTTAAAATAGGAAAAATCATGTTCTATAGTGAAATTTTAGCGGATTTTATTTTCAATCTTAAATATGAAAATATCCCTAATACAGTTGTTCAAAGGGCTAAAGAGCTTATGCTTGATAGCCTTGGAACAGCTATAGCAGCAAGCAAAGAAGAATGTGTTTTAAATGCTTTTAAAGCTTTTGAAAATTTAAGCACAGAAAAAAATACTCCTATTTGGGTAAATGATCAAAAATTAGATCCTATATATGCAGCTATGCTAGATGGCATTGCTTCTCATGCATTAGATTTTGATGATACGCATACAGAAGCGATTTTGCATGCAAGTGCGATTTTAACTCCACTTTGTTTAAGTTATGGTTTTCATGTTAGCAAAGATGCGAAAAAAATCATCAAAGCTTTTATAATAGGCTGGGAAATTGCAGCTAGAGTAGGCATTGCAAGCAAAGGCACTTTTCATAAGCGTGGTTTTCATACTACTGCTATTGCAGGAATTTTTGGAAGCGTGAGTGCAAGTGCAATCTTACTAGATCTTAACAAAGAACAAATCATCAATGCTTTAGGACTTGCAGGAAGTTTTGCAAGTGGGATTAATGAGTTTTTATCCAATGGATCTAATTCAAAAGTTTTACATATTGCCAATACTGTTAAAAACGGCATTATGGTAGCTCATTTTGCCAAAAACAATATGAGTGGGCCTTTGAGTATTTTTGAAGGTAGGGATAATATCTTTAAATGTTTTGGCATAGAAGAAGAATGCGATAAAACAGAACTTAGCAAAGCCTTGGGAGAAATTTGGCAAACTATGCAAGTTTCAATCAAGCCTTATCCAAGTTGTCATTTTGCTCATGGGCTTATTGATTGTGCTATTGCTTTAAAAAATGATGGTTTAAAAGCTGATGAAATTAAAAGTATTCATTGTTTTATAGATGAAGTTCCTATTTCTTTTATCTGCGATCCTTTGGAAGCAAAATACACTCCAAATAGTGCTTATGAAGCTAAATTTTCCATGCCTTTTTTAATGGCTCTTGGATTCTTTGATGGTAAAATCACTCTTGAATCTTATAAAAATTTAAAGCGTGAAGAAGTACTAGAATTTGCTAAAAAAATCAGTTACGAAAAAAGGAAATCTCAAGGCTTTCCAAAATATTTTCCAGGGCATTTAGAAGCCAGTTTGCAAGATGGACGCATAATCCAAAAAGATGTTTTTATCAATAAAGGTAATTTTGATAATCCACTAAGTTTTGAAGAATTAAAAGCTAAATTTTTAGCCAATGCACAAATTTACCTTGATAATGCTAAAGCTAACAAAATTCTAGATCAAATCATCAATCTAGAAAATTTAAACCACTTTTCTTTTTAAATATTTATCCTTCTTTTTACAAGAAGGATAATTTCATTACACTTTTTTATTATAATATTTATTATTAATTTAGGAATTACAATGACTTTAAACGAGTTAAAAGATGGACAAAAGGCTATTATTGTCAATTTAAACGCTCACAAAGAACTCAAAAATAGACTTTTAAGCTTTGGATTTATTAAAAATAAAAACTTGAAAAAAATTCACTCCTCTTTAAAAAATGCCACCATAATGGTAGAACTTGATACAAGTTGTGTTATCCTAAGATCTGATGAAGCTAAAACCATAGAAGTGAATCTTATATGAAAAAAATCAAAATAGCCCTTGTAGGTCAGCCTAATGTAGGCAAAAGTCTTCTTATTAATGCGCTTTGCAAAGCCAATATGAAAGTAGGAAATTTTAGCGGAGTTACTATAGAAAAAGCAAGTGCAAAAACTTTTTACAAAAACTATGAATTTGAAGTCATTGATTTACCAGGAACTTATTCTTTAGATGGATATAGCGAAGAAGAAAAAATCACACGTCATTTTTTAAATCAAAATGACTATGATGTTATTGTTAATGTTTTAGATGCTACTAATTTAGAACGCAATCTTATCCTTAGTGCAGAACTTTTAAGCCTTAATAAAAAAATGCTTTTAGCTTTAAATATGTGCGATGAAGCCAAAAAAGAAGGTATAGAGCTTGACACTTCTATTTTAAGCCAAGAATTTCAAAGTCAAGTTGTTGAAATTTCAGCAAAAACAAAAGAAAATTTAGAACTTTTGCTGCAAAAAATTATTATTTTATTTGAAAGTAAATTTATTCCAAGATCTCAATTTTACACTCCGCTTTGCGAAAAAACTCCAGAAAAAGAAGATTTATTATATTTTATTAATGAACTTTCAAAAAAAATTATCACACATAAAAAAGAAGAGAGAAATTTAACCAAAAAAATCGATGCCTTACTTATCCATAAATTCTTTGGCTTACCTATATTTTTATTTTTAATGTGGCTTTTATTTCAACTCACCTTTAGCTTAGGACAAATTCCTATGGATTATATAGAATCAGGCTTTAATGCCTTAGGTGAATTTGTTAAAAACAATATTTCTAATACCTTCATCGCTTCAGCTTTGGCTGATGGGATTATCGCAGGTGTTGGTGCTGTGATACTTTTTTTGCCTAATATAATGATTTTATTTTTAGGCATAGCTCTTTTAGAAACCACAGGCTATATGTCAAGAGTAGCTTTTTTACTTGATGGGATTTTACATAAATTTGGTTTACATGGCAAAAGTTTTATTCCACTAATCACTGGTTTTGGTTGTTCAGTACCTGCTTTTATGGCTACACGCACTCTTAAGAACAAAAGAGATAGACTTTTAACTCTTTTTGTGATCAATTTTATGAGTTGCGGGGCAAGACTTCCTGTATATGTGCTTTTTATCGGCGCTTTTTTTCCAAGTGAAAAAGCAGGAAATTATCTTTTTGGAATTTATATTTTAGGTGCGATTTTAGGACTTTGTGCTGCAAAATTTTTAAGAATGACAGCATTTCGTGGACTTGATGAACCTTTTGTTATGGAAATGCCAAAATATCGTATGCCAAATTGGCATTTAGTTTGGTTTATGGTTTATAATAAAGCCAAAATGTATCTTAAAAAAGCAGGAACTTTCATACTTTTGGCCTCTTTGCTCATATGGTTTGTTAGTAATTTTCCAAAAAGTGAAGAAAATTTAAATGATTTTAATGCTCAAGAAAGAGCTATAGAACAAAGTTATTTAGGACAATTTGGCAAAGGCATAGAACCTATTTTTAAACCCCTTGAGTTAGATTGGAAATTAAGTGTATCTTTAATCAGTGGTTTGGCCGCTAAAGAAGTAATGATTTCAACTATGGGAGTACTTTATTCACTAGGAAAAGATGTAGATGAAACAAATAATGATTTAAAAGGAATTATCGCTAAAAACATACCTATACCAAGTGCAGTGGCTTTTATTTTATTTGTAATGATTTATAATCCCTGCTTTGCAGCAACTATAGTTTTTTCAAAAGAAAGTGGAAAGCTAAAATATACTCTCTTTCTCTTTCTTTTTACCTGCACAAGTGCTTATATAGTAGCTTTTATAGGACTTCATATTGCTAAAATTTTATTAAACTAACTTGCTTTTAATGATGAAATTTTAATAATATTATCTTCAAAAGCTTTTAAAATACTATAAGCAATACCTTCAAAATCAAGCCCACCGCAAAGATAGATTAAAGTCATACGAAAAGATTTACTCACATCAAGCTTTGGTTTTTCAGCGTTCATATTCAACTTAAAATCATAAGGACTTGCATGTTTAAAAGCGTAATTTTTTGCCGCAATTAAAAAATCATTCTTATCTTTTAAAAACTCGCCTTTAACCAAAATAAAGCTTATCTCAAGATATTTCCAAAAATCTTTTGAAGGCATAGGATTTTCATCAAAATTTTGTTCTATAAAAGCATAGTTTTTTTCAAAAGATTTTTTATAATTTTCTACAAGCAAAGCACCTAATTTATTTTTAGCTATATTTTGTAAAATAAGTTTTATATTGCTTTCAAATTCAAAATCTATTTGTTCTAAAATTTTAATTTGCTCTTCTAGAAAAAATTCTTGTTTTAACTCTTCATTACAAAGTTTAGCGTAAGAAAAAATATTTGCCATAGGCTTTTCATAATTCCCAAACTCATCCCAAAAATTTTTCTCACTACAGGCTATACAACCATGTCCTGCGGCCACTGGCCAAGAAGTTTTAGCATTGAATTTCACTTTAGGACAGTTGTTGTAAGTATAAGGTCCTTTACAACCTACCTTAAATAAACAAGCTCCATTCTTTGCAGCCTCATCGTCAAAATGTTCAGCAAAAATCCCACTTTCAAATTTTGCCTTTCTTTCACACATATCATGCAAACATTTACCATAAGCCCACACAGGACGATTTTGCTCATCAAGTTCAGGTAAAACTCCAAATAAAGCAAAAAAACTTAAAGTCGCAATGATATTTACATCACTTGGAGGACAACCTGGGATATTTACTACTTTTTGACTTAAGACTTCACTAATACCACAGGTTTTACTAGGATTTGGATAAGCAGCTTGAATACCACCATAACTTGAACAAGTACCCACTGCAAAGATAGCCTTGGCTTTAGCGGCTAGTTTTTCTAAAATTTCATAGCCACTCTCTCCTTGTGCTCCTATAGTAAGAAAAAAGGTATCAATGGCTGCAACACCACCTTCAACCGCTAAAATAAAATCTTCTTCTAAAACATGCTCTAAAAGCTCTTCAGCTTTAGTGCCATTTGCTGCCATTAAAGTTTCATGATATTCTAAAGAAAAAAAATCAAAAATAAGCTCATCAAAACTTGGCAACTCAGAACGCAACAAACTCTCACTACACCCTGTACATTCACAAAGATGAAGCCATACTAACTTTGTTTTAGGTGCGATTTGAAAAAATCTTTGAGCAAGAGCTGGAATTTCATTGCCTAAAGATAAATGCTTAGCAAGAATTTTTACACTTTCTTCATTGACAACCTTATCCTCTTTTAAAATGGAATTTTCAAGTTTTTTAATGCGACCTTCAAGTATATTTTTTAATTCTTCATTGCTAAGCTTTGTCATTTTTTATCCTTTTTGATTATCCCAACAAAGAACAGTTTGCCCTTCTTCATTTTTTTCAACATCACCCATACCCATGATGTTATATCCTGCATCGACATAATGTATTTCACCTGTAACACCATTTGCTAAATCGCTAAGTAAATACATAGCCGAATTTCCTACATCTTCTATACTAACATTGCGTTTTAAAGGAGAATTGATTTCATTGTATTTTAAAATCATTCTAAAATCCCCTATTCCACTTGCTGCTAAAGTTTTAATAGGACCTGCTGAAATAGCATTAACACGGATTCCTTTTACCCCTAAATCTCTTGCCAAATAACGCACAGAACTTTCAAGTGCAGCTTTTGCTACACCCATAACATTATAATGAGGCACATATTTAACCCCTCCAAGATAACTTAAAGTCAAAATCGAACCCTTATCTTTTAAAATAGGTAAAACCGCACGTGTTAAAGAAAGTAAAGAATACACAGAAGTTTGCATAGCTATATCAAAAGCTTCTTTTGAAGTTTCTAAAAAAGAATTTTCTAAAGCTTCTTTTGGAGCAAAAGCAACCGCATGCACTACAAAATCAATCTCGCCTAAATCTTTTTTGATTTTTTCAGCGATAGAATCTAAATGCTCATTATTGTTTACATCAAGCTCATAAACAAAATTAGAATTAAACTCTTGTGCTATAGGTTCTACGCGTTTTTTTAAAGCATCATTTAAAAAAGTAAAAGCAAGCTCGGCTCCTTGATCAAAACATGCTTTTGCTATGCCATAAGCGATAGATTTATTATTTGCAACCCCTACAATAAGGCCTTTTTTACCCTTCATAATCATCTTTTATCCTTTGATTAATTTTATAAAATTTTCTACTTTTAAAGCTGCAGAGCCTATCAAAACTCCTCCACAATGTTTTACACTTAAAATTTCTTTGATATTATTTTCATTCACACTTCCACCATAAAGCAAAGGTACCCTAGTTAAACTCGCTAAAAATTCAAGCACTTTAGCAATATCTGTAGCTTGTGCGCTCACTCCCGTTCCTATAGAATAAATAGGCTCATAAGCAATGATGAGTTTTTCATAATTTAAATCAATAATTTCAAGTTGTTTTTTTAAAAACTCTAAAGTCTTGCCTAAATTTTTTGTATCTAAATTTTCACCTATACAAAAAACAATTTTATAGCCATGCTCTTTAGCAAAATCAAATTTAGCCTTAATAAGTGCTTCATCTCCTAAAGCTCTTCTTTCAGAATGCCCGATTAAAACACATTTGATCCCAAATTCGTCCAAATGTTCTTTTCCAAGCTCGCCTGTAAAAGCACCATTAACACAAGGATAAAAATTTTGCGCTCCTTGTATGAAGTTATTTTCATTTTCTAAAAATGCTACACTAGGTGGGAAAACGATAATATCATCGCATTTTGCCCCCATAGTTTTATTTAAAATTTCAGCATAAATTTTAAAGCTTGCCCTTGTGTGATTGCATTTTAAATTTGCAGCAAAGATCATTCATTTTCCTTAGATCTTAAAGCTTTTACACCTGGAAGTTCTTTACCCTCTATAAGTTCAAGAGAAGCACCACCTCCAGTGGAAATAAAAGTCATCTCATCTGCATCACCTGCACGCGCAACCACATCAGCCGTATCGCCACCGCCAACAACAGAAGTTGCATGTCCTTCGCTGATATAATGACTCATTTTAATACTACCTTTTGAAAATTTATCAATTTCAAAAACACCCATAGGTCCATTCCACCAAATCGTTTGCGCATCAGAAATCACCTCTTTAAAAAGTCTCACACTTGCAGGTCCTATATCTAAACCCATCCAACCATTTGGAATTTCTTGCGCTGGAACAAATTTCATCGGTGCATCTTGTGAACACGCAGGAGCGGCTACAACATCTACTGGAAGATAAATTTTTACTCCTAAATTTTTACCCTTGGTAAGAATTTTATTAGCTTCTTCTAAAAGCTCTTCTTCTAAAAGTGAATTTCCTATATCATAACCTAAGGCTTTTAAAAAAGTAAATGCCATACCTCCGCCTATGATTAATTTATCTACCTTTGGTAATAAATTTGTCAATGCTTGAAGTTTTCCGCTTACCTTTGAACCTCCAACAACAGCGACAAAAGGACGTGCTGGATGTTTGATAAGATTGCTTGCAAAATCAATTTCTTTTTGGAGTAAAAATCCTGCGCCTTTGTGTTTTTCATCAAAAAATTTAGTAATCGCCTCTACACTAGAATGTGCTCTATGGCATACTCCAAAAGCATCATTGATATAAACTTGAACCATAGAAGCAAGTTCTTTGGCTAAATTTTCATCATTTTTAGTTTCGCCTTTTTCAAAACGCAAATTTTCAAGAAGTAAAATTTCACCCGCTTTTAAATTCATAGCTTTGGTTTTTGCATCTTCGCCGATAACATCTTTTGCCATAATAATTTCTTTATCTAAAAGTCTAGCAAGACGCTTAGCCACAGGTTCTAAAGAATATTTAGAGCTAATTTCTTTTGGACGCCCTAAATGAGAGGCTAAAATCACACTACAACCATTATCCAAACAATATCTTATCGTAGGAATAGCTGATCTTATGCGTCTATCATCAGTGATATTTAAAAAATCATCTTGAGGAACATTAAAATCACATCTTATAAAAACTTTTTTCTTAGCTAAATCAATGTCTTTTATAGAAATAATATCACTCATGATTAAGCCTTATTTGCAATATATACTGCCATATCTACTAGACGACTTGAATAGCCCCATTCATTATCATACCAAGCAATTACCTTGATAAAATCATCCGCAATCACTTGAGTTAAATCACTTGCTACAATAGCTCCATAAGAACAAGTGATAAAATCGCTTGAAACTCTTTCATCATCATCTACCATTAAAATGCCTTTTAAATTTGTAGTTGCAGCTTTTCTAAAAGCTTCATTGATTTCATCTTTGCTGACTTTACGGCTTAGTTGTGCAGTTAAATCCACGCTTGATACATCAATCACTGGCACACGCATACTTTGTCCATGAAGCTTGCCATTAAGTTCAGGCATAACAAGTTTCATAGCTTTTGCTGCGCCTGTAGAAGTTGGAATGATATTTTGCGCTGCAGCACGAGAACGGCGTTTATCTTTAGCTTTAGCATCAATAATACTTTGTCCATTTGTATAAGCATGTATTGTTGTCATAAGTCCTTTTTCTATGCCAAAATTATCTTGTAAAACACGACAAACAGGACCTAAACAATTTGTTGTACAACTTGCATTAGAAATAATGCTTTCACCCTTGTAAAGTTCTGAATTTACCCCTAAAACATAAGTAGGAGTATCATCTTTTGCAGGAGCACTCATGATCACTTTTTGTACTCCCATATCTATAAATTCTTGACATTTTGCCATAGTTAAATGCGCTCCTGTACACTCTAAAACAATTTGTGCGCCGTGTTTTGCAAAGTCAAGATCTTTTACATTGCGACTTTTAAATACTTTGATTTTTTTACCATTTACCACTAAATCATCGCCTTCACTATCAACACTGCCTTTAAATTCACCATGTACTGTATCGTATTTAAAAAGGTATTTTGTAAGTTCAATATCCGTAGTATCATTTATCGCCACAAGCTCAATATCATTTCTTTCTAAGATGATTCTTGCAACACATCTGCCTATGCGTCCAAAACCATTTATAGCAACTTTTACAGCCATTTAATTTCCTTTTGCAAAATATAATGTTAATATTCTACAAAAAAAAGGTTAAAAATTTAATGAAGATAGCACTTTTTGGTGGCAGTTTTGATCCACCACATAATGGACACAATAGCGTTGTTTTAGAGGCTTTGGAAAAATTAGATATTGATAAGCTTATTATTATGCCTACTTATATCAACCCTTTTAAACAAAGTTTTAGTGCTGATGAAAAGCAAAGATTTTTATGGGTTAAAAAACTTTGGGGACATTTGCCAAAAGTTGAAATTTGTGATTTTGAAACCAAGCAAAAACGCCCTGTTCCTAGTATAGAAAGCGTTAAGTATCTTTATAAGCTTTATAATCCTAGTAAATTTTATCTTTTAATCGGCGCAGATCATTTAGAAAAACTTCATCTTTGGCATGATTTTGAAAAACTTAATTCTTTAGTAGAATTTGTTATTGCCAATCGCAATGATATAGAAATTCCTAAGAATTTTAAAGATTTAAAAACCGATAAAAAAATCGCTTCTTCTTTCATACGCAATACTTTAAATACAAATGAAGTTTGCGAAGAAATTAAAGATGAAGTAAAAAAATATTATGAAAAATTACAAAAAAATTGATACAATTTCAAAAATTAAAGGAAAATAATGCAAGAAAGAATAGATTTAATCGTTAAAATTTTAGATGAAAAAAAAGCTGAAGATATCAAAACCATTGACATGAGCGAGCAAGAATACTTTGTAAAATATGTCATTATCGCAGCTACTTTAGGAGAAAGACACGCTCTATCTTTGATCGATGAGCTTAAAACACAACTTAAAGCCAAAGGTGAGGAATTTTTAAACATAGATAGTAGTGAAGAATGGAGCGTGATTGATCTTGGTGATATTTTAATCCATCTTTTAACACCAGAACACAGAGGAATTTATAATATAGAAGAATTATTAGAAAATCTTAAAAAAGGTAGGGTTTAAAAAGGCTAAAATTTAATTAGCCTTTTAATTTTTAGAGATTATCGATATATTCTTTAATTTCTTTTTTGATCTTCTCTTTTTGTTCTTTTAAAGCTTCTTTTTTAGCTTTATACTCAGCCTTACTCATATAATCTTTTTGTTCTTTTAAAGCATCAAGTTCTTTTTCGATTTTTTCCACTTCTTGTTCTTTAAGTTTTTTAGCTTCTAACTTTTTATCATAAAACATAGGATCTTTAGCACAATCATTTTGTACTTGTTTTAAAGCAAGCTCTAAGCTTAAAGTTCTAGCTGTATCATTATGTGCTTTAGAAAAACTGATTTCTTTATTGATACGATCGATTTTTCTATCACATTCACTTGTACCAAAAGCAAAGGCGCACAACGAAAGTAGAACAAGTATTTTTTTCATTTTTAATTCCTTTTTAAAATAAATTTAAATCGCGAAATATTATCTCATCAATTCTTAGGCCTAGCTTTTATATCATCAAATAAAGCAAATACCATACTTTCAAGCTCTTTTGCTCTTTCTAAAGAAGTTGCTTCAAAGCGTGTGATAAGATAAGGGCTGGTGTTAGATGCACGAAGCAAAGCCCATCCATCGCCAAAATCTATCCTAGCTCCATCGATTTCACAAAGACTTTTAACACCTTTTAAAGCTCCTTTTTCAATCTCTTTTTGAAATTCTTCCACAAGTTTAAATTTTTCTTCTTCATTTACAGGAATTTTAATTTCAGGCGTAGTATAAAGTTTTGGTAAAGCTTTAATCATACTTTCTAAATCAAAACCTTTATAAACAAGTTCTAAGGCTCTTAAAAATGCGTAAATTCCATCATCATAACCAAAATATCTATGTTTAAAGAAAATATGCCCACTCACTTCAGCAGCTAAATCAATATCTTTTTCTTTCATCATTTTTTTGATATTAGAATGTCCTGTTTTTCCCATAAAAATAGTTCCAAATTTAGCCACTTCATCAAAAAGATTTTTAGAACATTTTACCTCGCCTAAAATGCGTGGACTAGGAATATTTTTAGCAAACAAATAACAAAGCTCATCCCCACAAAATACATGAGTTTTACTCAAAGCAACCATTCTATCAGCATCCCCATCAAAAGCAAAAGCTAAAGAATAATCTTGATTTTGATTTAAAAACTCTCTAATCGCACTTAAATTTTCTTCTTCTGTAGGATCTGGAGCATGGTTTGGAAACTGTCCATCAGGCTCTGCAAACATTACATGAGCTTTTAAATTTAAAGCTTTAATTAAAGGCTCTATCACCACTCCAGCCGCACCATTTGTGCAATCAACGCCAAATTTATAATTAAAATCCTTTAAAAAGCTAAATTGCTCGCACATAAATTTCACATAAAGGCTTAAAATATCGTATTTTTCTACTTCTAAATTTTCTTCAATATCATCATCTAAATGCTTATAAACTTCTTTTGAAAACTCTTTTAATTCCACGCCAAAAAAACTTTCTTTATTGATAGTGATTTTAAAACCATTATAATCTTTTGGGTTATGAGAGCCTGTTATCATAACATTTGCATCAAATTTCAAGCCCTCATAAAGACTAAAATATCCCAATGGAGTTGGTACAAGCCCTATATCATAGATTTTTATTCCCGCTTTGTTAAGTCCACTCACTAGATAATTAAAAAGTTCATTTGCACTATATCTTGCATCATAACCCACACTTACATTTTTACAGCCTTTATTTAGCATGGTTTGTCCTAAGCAAAAACCTATAGCCTTAACACTTTTTTCATTTAGTTCTTTGCCATAAAGTCCTCTTATATCATATTCTCTAAAAATCACATCTAACATTTTTTTCCTTCAAATTCATCTCTTCTTTGACCTAAATTTATCGTTTTTCTAAAGCAAATTTGGATAGAAAAGAAATTTTTGCTACAATTTTACATTAATTTCACTAAATGAAGGAAAATTTATGGATGAAGAATTAGAAAACGAAGAAACGAAAAAGAAAAAAGGCGGTTCACTTGTAATTATTATTGTTATTTTACTTTTTGTTTTACTTCTTAGTATTATGGGAGTGATTGCTTGGCTTATTTCAAGCAGTTCAAGTGATGAAAGCGAAGTCAAAGAAGCTCCAAAAGAAGAAGCAAAAGCCGATAAACCTAAAGTTTCAGCTCCTACCCAGCGAGGTAGTGATTTTGCCAATATAGGTCCTATGTATCCACTTGATCCTTTTACCCTAAATTTACTTAGCGATAGCGGCTCAAGATATGTAAAATGCACTATAGAACTAGAACAAAATAGTGAACTTTTAAAACCTGAACTTGACAAAAAAGTTCCAGTGATCCGTGATATTATTATTCGTACATTAACAGCTAAAACTTTTGAAGAAGTAAGTACACAAAAAGGCAAAGAACGTTTAAAAGATGAGCTAGTTGGAAAAATCAATGAAATTTTAACCGATGGCTTTATTAAAAATGTTTATTTTACGGATTTTGTAGTTTCTTGATGCGTGTAGGCTGTGATATCATCGCCATTTCTAGGATAGAAAAAATTCATTCTAGACATGGCAAAAATTTTTTGGATAAATTTCTAAGCCCAAAAGAACAAATACTCATTAAAAATCCAGCAACTCTAGCAGGTCTTTGGGCTGCTAAAGAAGCCGCTAGCAAGGCTTTGGGTGTTGGAATTTGTGAATTATGCAGTTTTTTTGATATTGAAATATCAAAAGATGAAAAAAACGCGCCTAAATTAAAATATTCTCAAAAAATTACAAAAGATTTTAATATCACTCAAACTTCTCTAAGCATTTCTCATGATAATGGTTTTGCTATAGCCATAGTGGCTATAGTTTGATTATTTTCCTATAGTTTGCTTGTCTAAATTTCTTGAAAGTATGAAATCCACCACAGGTTGTTCTCTTTTATTTGCTCTTTTACAATGATCTTTTTGAAAAAAATCTGTGATTTTTATAACAATCCTTGCCCATTTTTTGCGATTTCTTTCACGCCACGCATGAGAAGAAACGCTCTCCCAAGCATAGCCATTAAACAAGCTTGCATTTACAAAATGATCTAAGGCTCTAACACCCTGTCTTGCTCGTGCAGTATTAAAAAAAGTTCCTATAATCACAATAAAAAGATATCCTAAAACTGCTAAAGGTACTATAGCGCAAAGCAGAATAGTCCCTGCTAATTTTTCTTTTAAGCTTCCTTTTAAGGTGCGTTTTACACGACGACGAAAATTGGCGCGAATTTTAGTTCTAACTCTTTTCATAGCTTTCTTTTGCTAAATTTTATCCTCATACCATTAGCCGAACGCACTGTTAAACGCCCTACTACATCAGGTACAAAACCTTCTTCAAGTTCTAATTTGTAAGTTTTTAAAATATTAGCCAAAATCAAAATCGCTTCTTGCATAGCAAAACCTTGTCCTATACAAATTCTTTCCCCTACCCCAAAAGGCAAATAAGCATCTTTTTTGTATTCTCCCTCAAAACGAGAAGGATTAAATCCATGTGGATTTGTCCAAAATTCTTCATGTCTGTGTATCAGCCAAGGAGCAATCACCACCCCAGAACCTTTTTTAATAAGCTTATCTCTAACTTGAGTATCTTTTTTTGCCTCTCTTGCAAAAAATCCAACAGGAGGATAAAGTCTTAAAGATTCTTTAAAAATATTTGTTAAGTATTTAAACTGTCTTAGATGCGAAATTTCAATGGCTCCACCCTGTAAAACCTGAGTAATCTCCTCATAAGCTTTTTCTTGCTCCTTAGGATAAAGACTAAGCAAATAAAGCGTCCATGTCAAAGAACTTGCCGTGGTTTCATGTCCTGCTAAAAAAAGCATAGCCACTTGATCTAAAATTTCCTCAAAAGAAAAACGCTTATTTGTATCCGCATCCACTACCAAAAGCAAAGATCCTAAAATATCTTCAAATTCTGCATTATCTGCCATATCATATCTTGGTTTTATGATGTCACTTAAAACCTGTCTGATCACATCTCCGGCCTTAGCACGCTTACGATCTCCTAAAACATAAGAAAGCCATTTTGGAAAACGAAACATACGACGCATGGCTGTATGCACACTTTGCTCTTGAAAAGTCACAAAGGCATTTAAGATTTTTTTACCTTTTTCCTCATCGAGTTTTGAAGACATAATGGTGCGAAAAATCACATCAGCGGTAATAAAAGTCATAGCTTCATCTACTTCAATAACAGCATGATTTGGATACTTGCTAAAACGATCCATCATATCTGCCACAGCTTCACTCATAAGATTAAACACTTTATTGATACGAGTCATTTCAAAACTTGGACGCAAAAGCTCTCTTTGCTTTTTCCAAACTTCACCATTTGTAGTAAAAATACTCTCTCCTAAAAGCGGACTTAAAAGCTCATGCAAAAATGCACTTTTAGGAAATTCTCTAACCTCATCAACCATCATTCTTTTAACTTCTTTAGTGTCATTTATGACATAAAGATCAAAATTTGGCATCTTCACATAGCCTGTTTGCATTTTATAACTACGCTCATAAAGCCCATCAAGCCAAGATCTACGTTTTAACAAAAAAGTTAAAAGTGTAGAAGCCTTATTTTTATAAGGTTTTGGAAAAAAGGGACATTCACTCATATTTTTACCTTTTCTTCTAAAAATTTAGGCATTATAATAAAAGAAAAAAAATCATAATCACCTTTAACACTAATACTATAAAGATATAAAAAGTGCGCTTTGTTTTTATCTCTTTTTATTTTTTTATACTCATGTTTTTCATATAAAGTGTGAAATTTAGCACTTAAAAATGGGGGTGTAAATTTAGCATTTACACCACTCGTGCGGAAAAAATCCACTTGAGGAAAACATGCTCCATCAATAATCGATGTGTAATCATACCATTTTAAATCAAACCTTGAAACAAATTCAAGCTTCTTTCTAAATTCATCTGCTTTTTTTTGATAACTCACTAAAGGTATGCATTCTCCTAAAGTAAGAATTTTTAATTTACGAAGTAAAGATAAATCTAAATTTTGTCTTAAAATACACTCCAAAACTTCTATACAAACTATAGTTCCAACACTATGCGCTACTAAAATAAGCTCATAATCTTGTTTGCTTTCGTTTTGTTTTAGCTTATCTACTATAGTATTTGCAAAAAGCTTGATTCTTTCTTGCATAGTGCCTATTTTTTTATCTTGCCAAGTAGCACAAAAAGCACAAATTCTTGCTATCCAAAATACAGCTAATTTCTTACCTAATTTAAATAAAAAATGATTTAGCAAAAATCCTAAAAAACATCCTATGATGATAGCTAAAGAAAAATGCATATAATTTTGCAAAAAAACAAAACTTCCAAAAGCTAAAACCAAAGAAAATAGTAAAGAAAATAACACATAAAAAAAAGGATAATAACCTGTGATAAGTTGATAAATCGACTCTTTGCCAAATTTGATAAAAAGTCCTGTGATAGTATAAATTCTAAAAAAACTATAACAATCTGCTAAGGCATCTTTATAATTTTCTGACCAATTTTTCTTAACAATATCATTCCATGTTAAAAAATGATATTTAGTTTGCACTCCCTCGCAAGAAATTTTAAAAAAAGGAAATTGCTCATTTTTTTCAATTTTACTTAAATCAGTCTTAATGTTAAAAGCATGAGAATAATCTTTTAGGTTTTTTTTAAATAAATCATAATAAAATCTATAACTTTTAGGATCATATCCTGCTATATAAAATACTTCCCTATCCATACAATATTTCTTTTTACTTTTAATTATAACAACTTTGCTTTAAAAGCTCTCTTAATCAAAGCTTTTTAGTCTTATTTGTCTAAAAAGAAATTTTTATAAAAATTGCCGTTGAATTGATTAGTTTGTAAAAGATATTTCTTAAAATTACACACCAAAACAGGATTGGGTTTATAAGCATGAGCTTCACGCCAAAAAAATTGAAGTTTTTTTGGATAAGATAAGCCTTCAAAATCATAAAAAGCATTGCCACAAACCTTAGTCGGACAGCCTTCTAAAATAGCACTAAGACCTACTGTTGAATTTATAGTAATACAACCTAAAGCCTTTCTTAAAAGAACTGGCAAGTGGGTATCATGAACATATAAAACCCTTCCTTCTACATGATATTTTTGACTTAAATCATTTATGAGTTTAGAATAATTCTTATAACCCCTATCCATAGGATGGTGTTTAAAAACTAGATAAGATTTAGCTCTTGCATGGTTTGCAAAAGAAAGTATGGTTTCTTCTATAAAGTGCTCTATGCTTTTTTTGTAATGATATTTAATTTGCGTATCGCTATAAACTTGTAAAATCGCCAAAAAGTACTTTTTTTCTAAATTATAAATCTTTTCATTTAGTTTTTTTTCTGTAATCTTATAAAGATATTTTCTATATAAAGATCTAAACCAAAATAAAAATTCAAAAGGATATAAAGTGCGATGATGAAGTTTGTTGTTAAAAAATGGAGCCAAAATAAAAGCAAACAACCAATACAAAAAAGCATCAAAAGCCATAAATTTAAATCCACCTGGAATTTCTTTTATGCTTTCTTGGGTAAAAATATTTTGAGAAAGATAAAAATTTTTATCACGCGGTAAAGAAGAATTTGCATTCACCCCATCTTTTTCCAAAGTAATACAATAAGGTCTTAAATATCCTTCTTCAAAAATCCATATTTCAATTCCTAATTCTTTAGCCACTTTAATAGCCTTAGCATGTATAATACGACAATCATTATACATTAAAATAGCATCGATTTTTTTGCTTTGAAAAAAATCTCTATAGAAATTTTCAAGATCTTTTTCATCACATTTACACCTTGTTCCACTAGGATAGAAAAAAAAATCTCCACCGTTAAAATTGAGTTTAAAAACTTTGGTTTGGTTTTTTTTCATTTTCATTGCAAGATGATGAAAAAAATTTCCCACAGGCCCTTGCAAGAGTAAAACATTTTTACCGCTAAATTCTTTTTTAATTTTAGTGCTAAATCTCATTTCTTTGCTAAAAATTCATAAAATCTTCTTATTTTTCTAAGCATAAAAGTTTTAAAATCTATTGCCAATTTTATATGTTTTTTTGAAAAATAAGCTTTTTGTAAATTTAGCATTATATCTAAACAAACTTCAATTTCACATAAAGTTTTTGTTTTAGGATTTATATATCTTGGATATGCTATCAAAGCACCTGCTACAAGCTCTTCTAGGCTTAGTTTTCTTGTTCTTCTTTCGCATTTATATTTATCTTTTGTTAAACCCCAGCCCGCATAAAAAGGCATGCCGTAAGTAAAAACTTTTTTAGCTCTTAAAAGAGCATCAAAACCACTTGTAGAAGTAATAGTGTGAATTTCATCAGCAATTTTTATAGCACTATCAATACTGCAATCTTTTACAATCTCATCACAAAATTCCAAGATGCGTGTTTCATCTTTTAAACCCACACGGTTGCCGCTTAACACATCAGGATGGGGTTTAAAGATGATATAAGCATCTTGATTTTTAGAACGCACCTCCTTAAGTAAATCAAGAGTAGATAAGCCAAAACCCCCTAAAATCATCGAAGCATCATCTTCAACTTGAGCAGGGATTAAAATAATTTTTTGTCCTGTTTTGGCATTGATTTTTAAATTTTCATGCTTTAAGCCATTATATTTTGAAAAGCGGTTCTCAAGTAAGATTTTTATAATATTTTTTGCTCTATTTAGCATATTTTCATCAAAAATTTCGTTTTGCAAAAGCTCTTCTAGTTTACTTGGTTTATTTGGATCTATGTAAAGTCCTTTATCATCAACGATTAAAGAAAAAGGGCGCGTAAGATCAGAACCTAAAGAGATTGAGCGAATAAATCCATCTTCAACTAAAGAAATTTTAGGAGTAAAATGAAGCAAATTCTCATCTTGCGCTTTTTTTATAAGAGTAGTTTTAAGAGCGTTATAATCTATCCTTTTACCCCAAATGAAAAATTTATCATTTTCTTTAAGTTTATATCTAGCTAAAGATTTTAAAGAATTTAAAAAAATAATTTTATTATCTTTGGCCTTAAAAAAAGGCTTGATAAAATGCCTTTTCCATAAGGTAAAGCCTAGCATAAAAAGTCTATTAGAATTTGCCTTTTCTATATCTTTATATTTTGCTAAAGTTTGAATAGTATCAAAAATATTACTTTTTTGATTTAAATAAGGATTAAAATACTCGCTATAAAGTATATAAGCAGCATAGAAAACTTCTTCTAAACTTCTTTTTTGCATCCTTCTTTTACACTCTAATTTATCTTTTGTTAAACCCCAACCTGCATAAAAAGGCATGCCATAACAAATACACTCACATTCTTGCATCAAAGCTTCAAAACCCATACCAGAAGTTTTGGTATAAACTTTATCAAAAAACTCAAGCAAGGCTATAGGATTAAAATTTTCAGTGATTAAAATACATTCTTTAGGTAAGGAATTTATATCTAAATCACTTTGTTTTTTACCGCTTAAAACATCAGGATGGATTTTTATATAAATTTTAGAATCATGATTTTCTTTTATAGCATCTTTTATCATATCAACAGTTTTAAAATCTTTAGCAAGCCCGAATTCAAGCGAAGCATCATTGGCCGTTTGAGTGATGATTAAAACCCTTTTTTCATCTTTTTGAAAATAATCATCTGGGATATCAAGATTGTTATTATACTTGCTAATTTTATATTTTTTGATAAGCTCTATAGCTTTTTTAGCTTGCTTGATTTCTTCGTCTTTAAATTCATAAGTATTTAAAAGATTTTCAAGCTTTGAAGGCGTTGTTGCATCATAATAAATGCCTATATCATCTTTAACCATAGAAAAACTTGGACTATTTTCAACCCCTAAGTTTAATGAGCGAATAAATCCATCTTCTAAAAGTGTGAATTTAGCCTTATGTTTTTTTGCTAAATTCATAGCTTTTAAACCTGATTTTTTGCGTCCCCAGCCAAGGAAAAGTTCATCTTTGTTGACTTTTAAATTTCTCTTATATAAAAAAATACTGTAAAAATTCCTAGCATTAGCGATAAGTTTTTTTGATGTTGAGTAATACTTCACAATGCCAATTTCTTTATTATAAGTTCAACTTTTTCTTCTAAATTATTTCGACAAGAATTATTGATCACTAAATCAGCCTCTGGTTTATCAAATTCTATATCAACACCGACTACATTATCAATTTCTTTATTTAAAGCCTTAGTATAAAGCCCTTTTTGATCTCTTTGTATTAATTCATGCATATCGCATTCTATATAAATTTCATAATAATTTTTTAATTGCTTTCTATTATAATCATAAATCTCATTAAACATTGAAATCGTAGTGACAATAACTATCATACCTTGATCGTTTAAAAATTTTGCAAATTTAGCTCTTTTTAAAGCCATATCTATGCGACCTTGTTTATCGTATGCATAATGTCCTAATATTTCTCTTAACTCATCTCCATCAAGATAAATAAGATTTTTATATTTTAGCTTTAATTTTTCATACAAAGCTTGACCTATAGTTGTTTTTCCGCTTCCAGCTAAACCAGTAAGCCAAATGATATAAGGGCTATTTATCAATTTGCACCTCTAAATCACTCATAAAATCAATTTCACACCAATTGCCATCAATTTCCACTGCTTTTGCGTTGTTGTATTTTTCAATTAAAGCTTGCAAAAAACTTGTCATGTACATATTTTCAAAATTTTTATTATCATACAAAATATCTCGGTCAAGCATTTCATAAAAAGTAATAACTTTGGAAAGAAATTGATAAGAAAATTTAAAAAGTCCTATATATTGAGCTTCTATCTCATCATAGGCATTAGCTTTTTTTCCAAGTTCTATAATATAACCATTTGTCATCTTTAATGTTTCAGCATCTTCTAAAGGATTTACAAAGCGTTTGCTCCAAAGCTTACACCAAGACTTATCAACTACTATAGCAAGTTCTTCTTTGGCATTTATAAGCTTTTGCACACAATCTTGAAAATAAACAATATCCGCATAAGAAATAATCAAATCTTGTTTTTCTTCGATGCATTTTAACATAAAATCTTTAGCGCAAAAAAAAGTATGAACCATATTGGTTTTATCATATTTTGAATTAATAAAAAAATGCTCAATATCATATTTATTAAGATAATTTTTTAGCACATCGTTTAAATATCCACCCACAACAGCTATTTCATTTATACCTGCTGATTTTAAAGCTTCGATTTCATAATCTATTATTTTTTTATTCTTATACTCAACCATACACTTTGGTTGATCTTTTGTTAAAGGCATCAGCCTTGATCCAAAACCTGCTGCTAAGATAATTGCATTCATATTATTCCTTGATTAAACTAAACCACTCTTTTAAAATTTGAATATTATTAAGCCCATTTTCTCTTTCAATATGCCACATTATACCAAAAATATTTTCATACTTATGTTTAAAAGCTTCTATGGTATTATCTTTTGCTAAGCAAAGTTCTACAAGATCTTCGCCTAATTTTTCAATAGCAAAATTATGAAAAGAATTACTTATAAATTTTTCTTTTGAGAAAAATACTTCATGTTTACCTATATGATTTTCACAAGGACTTATATGGCTGTTAAAATAATGAGCTATCATCTGAGCTCCTCTGCAAATTCCTAAAAGTGGTATTTTTTCTTTTAAACAAATTTCTATAACTTGCTTTTCGTATAAATCTCTCTTTTTAGATAAAACATTAGGACTATAAAAACTTAAATCATTGCCACCGCTTAATATCACAGCTTTTATTAGATGTTTATAATAAGAAAAATCTATTTCATAGCTAAGAGGAAGAGGAGTAAAATTTTTAAATAAATCTTTATTAAATAATTTTCCCCAATCCAAAGCCAAACATTCTCTTTCTTCATGATAACTTTCGTTGCAAATAAGCCTTTGAGTAATACCTATAAACAAAATATTTGCTCACTTTCACATTCTATATTTATTTTTTTAGCTTTTAAATATTTTTCAAAATTTTCTTCTCCAACTCCTATAACAGCAGGCATTCCAAGTTCTGAGGCACGAATGGCCATATGTGAATTAGCACCCCCATAACATGTAATAAGTCCTGCTATATTTTTTGTAAATAAATAATCATATCCAGGATCTGCTGCATAAATTAAAACAATCTTTCCTTCTAAATCTTTATCATTTTCTTTCGCCGTAAATGCAGTGATGCTCTTTTGTGTAATGAAATTTGGAATAATACTATGATTATAAAAAGAAAAAATTTCATCGGCATTGCAAAGCAAAGAAGGAAGTTTTATAGCTTGTGTAAGTTCATATTCTTTTTTATTGCGATTAATTTCTTCTACAAACTGCTCTTTTGGATTTATAGAATAAAGACTAGAATAAAGATTTAAAATGCTTTTTATATCAAGATGAGCTAAATCTTCTTTTTCAATACCATAATATTTGCCTAATTCTTCTATATAAACTATAGCCTTAGAAAGCAATCTAGTGAATTCAAATTTAACGAGCTCTCTACCCTCGATAGCCTGCTTTAAAAAATCAAAAAATTCACAAGCATTAATCTCTAATCCATGTTCTCTAAGTAAAGCATTTAAAGCTTTTGTCTTTTCTTCTGAAAAAACAAAAGCTTTATCTTGTAAATAAACTTTACTATCTTTTTGATCCACATCAAAATAAAGTTCAAAATCTTCATCATATCTTGGAGATAAAATATTATAAGTTCCTGCTCTTAAGTGTCCAAAATCTTTCAAAAATTGATCCTTGTTGTGAAAATTAAGATGGTTTGTTTGTTTGCTTAAATTTTTACTCACTGTATTGAGTGAATTTAAAAAATCATCTTTTTCCTCTTTAGTTATAAAATCAATCTCAACTAAAGAATTTAAAAGTTGCATTGCTACAAATGCAGCCCTAGCCACTCCCGCAAAAGGCAATGTTCCATAACGCTTGCATTCTTCAATAAGCCAATAAATTTTATCAATTAAAGAAAAATTAGAATTAATAATGCCATCATATCTTTCTTTTAGCTTATAAGCTTTTTGTATGTCTTTTAAATAAAGCCCTGATCTAGGATTAATAATCTTATTTGTAAGTTCTAATAATGAAAATTCTAATCTTTTGATTTCATTTTCATTAAAACCATGATTTAAAAGTTCTTCTAATTTTTTAGAACTATTAAAGTCATAACAAGAATAAACAATATTAAATTCAATCTTATCGTGCAATTCATGATTTTTATTAAGCTTATCTAAGTAAAAATTGACAAGTTTTTGTGCGATTTTTTCATCTAATTTTTTTGGTATAAAAGAATTAAAAGATAATCTTACATCCACATAAGGAATGCCTAAAAAAGAATGGATTAAAGGATGGGATCTTAAATCTCTATAACCATAATTATCTCTTTGATACGCCCAGATATTATCCGTAATGATTTCTTTATATAAACTAAAAGCTAAACGCTTAGGTCTTAACCCTATGATTTCAGCTGGATTCCAATCAGGCATTACCCCAAAAATGGCTTTATCTCCCAAAACTCTAGATCTTGATTCTTTTAAAGACTCAAAACGTTTATAAAATCTATATAAAGCTTCTTTTGGTAAAGAGTGAAATAAATTATTTTTTTCATGCATAACCAAAGGACGCACTTGCAAGCAAAAAAGTTCTTCCTCATCATCTTGAATAGCAAATGCAAATTCAACATCTAAAAAATGATAATCATATAAAACTTCTAATTCTTTTATAAGTTCTATAATTTTTTGAAGTCTAATATCTTTAAATTCTAAATAATCTCTGTAATGATAGTAAGTTTTTGCACTCTTGCTACTTCCATCTGTAATAGAGCTATTTGAACCATTTTCATCATATTGAAGACAAAAATAAGGGGAAAAATTATCCTTATCAACACTAAAACCAACACCGCAAAGAGTAATGTTTTCAAGCATGGGTTGAACTAAAATTTCATCGCTTTTTGATGGCATAGAATTGGCAACTTCATATAAAGCTTTTAATAATTCATCTTTAGAATCAGCTTTAATATTTGCCAAAGAAAGAAAAGCACCTGCATTAGAGTTTTTCATACTATCTTCACTTAAAGAAGAACTTCTTATAATGAGTCTATTAGCCTTTAAAGTTTGAATGTCCTGTAAAACTTTGTCTTCATTTGATATTAATTCTTCAAGCGAAGTTAAAACCAAAGGTAGAACTTTTGCTTTTTTTAATTTTGTTTGTAAATTTTTTAAATTTTGTGCTTTGGTTTTAAATTTTAACTCCGCCATGTTTTTCCTTAGTTTTATATTTTTTTAGCACTCCAACAACGAGTGGTATATTTTATGCTAAATTCCTTAGGAAGTCTTTGTGAAATTTTATCACTAATTTTATTAAAAAGTTCATTTCCTTCATCAGTCTCCAAATCCCAGTAAGGATTTTTAACGCTTTTCCATGCATTAATATAATTTTCAATGCTTTGACGAAAATAAAAATCCTCTTCAATATAAACAATATGATTAAAAAGATCCTTTCGACTCTCTATAATTGGTCTTTGATCTTCTCTTCTTGTTCCCCTTGTATAATTTGGCACAAATTCTACAATAGTATCTTCAGCTATTTTTTGCACAGGATCATTTAAATCCCTGTGATTCCACATACAAGAAAAATATCCCTCTGATTTTAATAAGCGATGTGCCTCTTCTAAGGCTTCATTTCTATCCATTACATTAAAACTGCTACCAAAAGTCACCCAATCAAATTCACTATTTTGAAGTGTTGAGTTTAAGCCTGTTGCTCTAACCCAGTCAATCTTCTCACCTTTGGTTCTTTCTATCCCAATCTCACGCATCGCATCATTTGGTTCTACAGATACTACCTTACATCCTCTTTCTAAAAGCATAATGCTTAAATTTCCAGTTCCTGCACCGATATCAGCCACCTTGATATCTTTTTTTCCAATAAGACTAATTAGCATATCTATAGTTTTTGGAGCATAATTTGGTCTATAGCTATAAAATTTAGTATGCTTGGTATAATCCCACACTTGTTCTACTAGTTTTTGCATTTTATTTCCTTTTTTTCATCTTTAACAAGCTTGATGAAAAAAAGGAGGTATTTTATGCTTTTCTAGCTGTCCATGCTCTTATTTTATAAGGAATCTCTATGCTTTGCATATGAGAAATTTTAGCTTCTATCATCTCTAAAATTTCCTGCCATCTTTTTTCACCTGCTTGTGCTTGTATATCATTTACAGAATGCCAAGCTCCAAGATAACGCTCTTTATCCCAAAACTCTTTATAGTCACACTCCATAAAAAAGCAGTCTGTGAAATCTCCTGTTGAAACAAGAATTTCTTCCCATTTTTTAACATTTTGAGTGCCACTGCTTACACGAGCAAGCTCTGGAACAATATGTTTAATCTCCTTTTCGATTTCATCAAAAACTGAACCCTCTACAATATGACGAGGATTCCAAATCGCAGTGAAATACCCTCCACTTTTCAATATACGACTAAATTCTGGGAGAGATTTTTTAGGATCTGTCCAGTGAAAAGAACTAGCCATGATGACCCAATCAGCTTGATTATTGCTCATGCAGGTTTCTTCACCACTTCCTTTATGCCAAGAAATATTTGATAAATTTTGTGTAAATTTTTGTCCTTCTTCACGCATATTATCGTTTGGTTCCACAGCACTAATTTGGCATCCAAACATTTCTCCCAACATCTTAGTAAGTTTTCCGGTTCCAGCTCCTACTTCAACAATATTTAAATCTTTTAAATTTTTATTTTTATCATTGATACAAGCTACAAGTTTTTCAAGTAAAAATGGACTATAAGCAGGTCTATTATGATAATGCTTTGCAACCTCTGTAAAATCCCCTTGTTTCATATTGATCCCTTTCTCTAATTTTAAACACAATTATATCTTTTTTTTATTAATTTGCAAATCTTTCTCCTAAATATTACCGTCCAACTCTTGACATATTTTTTCAAATTCTTGATAATACTTCCAAGAAGCTACTATATCTGGACGATGTTGTTTGATGTGGATTAATTCTTCATCTAAAATTTGTTTTAATATTTTTTTTAATTCACTATTTTTATGAAGATAAACTAAAACTTGTTCGGCTGTTATTTTATTTTTTTGAATATATTTTATTCTTTTTTCCAAAATATTTAAAAAATTTATTTGATATTGCGTAATTATGTGTTTATAATATTTATCTATTTTATGAATATCTTCTTGATTTATTAAAAAAGAAATATCTCTTAACAATATATGGTCAACTTTTATTAATTTTTTATTAATATTTAATAAACTTTTATTATCATTGCTTTTTAAACATACACATATTTTAAAGAAAATATGATTATTTTTATAAAAACATAATGAAATAGGTATATGAAATCTATAATCACCATTTTTTATTCCTTGAAAAAAATCTTTATCTTTTAACTTTGGAGGATTAAAATTTAAAATTTTAGACAATTCCAACATTGTGTCAAACGCTTTATCTGGCATAATATCTTTCATATCTAAGTATAAAATTTCATTCGTATTTAAAATAGGGTTTATTATTTTTTTATAATTATATGTAGGCCAAGTTATACAACCTTTTACAAAATCATAAAAATTACAATTTTTATCATCAAAAAAATAAAATGATCTATTTATTTCATCTTCTATAGATTTTCTAGTATCTATGTTTTCATCAAATCTTTGGTAGTCATATTTATAGTCACCATGATTAATAGCGTGTTTTAATCTTTCTATAGGGTCTCTAATAAGTATTAGAATTTTTTTATCATTATTTATAAAATATAATAATTTAGATCTTTCAATAGTTTTACATGCTATATCATCAAAAATACTAATACAATAATCATTTTTAATACATTTGAATTTATAATACATGTCTTTATATGTTAAATTTTTAATAAAATTTAATTTTACACTCGACACACAAGTATCAACTTTACATTTATCAAAAAAAGAAAGCATTGCTGCACCACCAGATAAACTAAATCTTATAAACACAAACTTATACCCATCAGGTAAAGGTAAATTCATCTCCCAAGCAAGTTCAGCTGGTATATTATGATAATTGATT
>NZ_RYYH01000020.1:0-1102 GCF_004378995.1 Campylobacter sp. US53
AACTTAAAAGGGGATTAAATAAAGGATTAAATAGTATAAATATTTGTGTAAGTATTTATATAAGTATTTGGTGGGTTTTTGAAATTTATTATGAATAATATATCAAAGATTGCATACTTTAAACATTGTAAAAAGCAATTAGACTTAATTAAATATAAATTTAAAATAAGTATAATTTTAAAACATTTTATATCAAAGGAAGAAAATGAAAAAAATATTTAGTGTTGTTTTAGTTGCCTTAATCGGCTTATTTTTAAACGCTTGCAATGATTCTAAAAACAAAGAAACAAATGTGAGCATAGAATTAAAGGTTGGAACCACACCAAACTATAAACCTTTTAACTATAAAGAAAACTCAAAACTTACAGGTTTTGATACGGATCTAGTAGAAGAAATCGCTAAAAAAAACGGCATCAAAGTTGTTTGGGTTGAAACCAATTTCGATGGGTTAATACCTGCTTTAAAAGCTGGCAAAATCGATATGATTGCCTCAGCTATGAGTGCAACGGACGAAAGAAGACAGAGTGTTGATTTTACTAAACCTTACTATATAAGTAAAAATCTTTATCTTAAACTAAAAAGTAACAATTTACTTCAAACGAAAAATGATTTAGAAGGTAAAAAAATAGGAGTTCAACTAGGAACCTTACAAGAAAATACTGCAAAAGCTATCAAAAATGCACAAGTGCAAAGCAATAAAGATTTAAACATAGCTGTTTTAGCACTAAAAAACAACAAAATCGATGCTATTGTAGCTGATCAAGATACCGCTAAAGGTTTTTTAGCTGAAAATCCAGAATTGGTAAGCTTCTACCAAGAAACAGATGGCGGAGAAGGCTTTAGTTTTGCTTTTGATAAAAACAAACAAAAAGAATTGGTAAAAATTTTTGACAAAGGTATAGATGAGACAAAAACCAATGGATTTTACAATACTTTGATCAAAAAATATGAACTAGAATAAGCGTGGAAATTCACGCTTATACAGCTTAAATATTTGTTATATTTTGTAAGATAACATTTCATATAAATTTACTCTCATTAAATCAATTTTTTCTATAAAATAAAATTTAAATTCAAACCATATAGTTTTATAATAGTTAGT
>NZ_RYYH01000021.1:0-780 GCF_004378995.1 Campylobacter sp. US53
ATAATTTTACAACCAACCAAAGCCATTTTTAAAGGAGAAACCCTATGCATAACCCAAACTCAGCTATAGAAAGAGTAAAAAATCATCTTGCTTATAAACTAGGTCAAGCTATGATTGACTTTACAAACAATGGGGGGGGGTATATAGCATTATTTAAAAAACTCTATAAAATTAAAAAACAACACAAAAAAGAACAAAAAATTTATCAACAAACCATACAAGTTTTTCCTCAACTCAAATATCCAAGTTTAGAAACATGCAGTGATTATGAGCAAGCTTTAAGATATAAATTTCATTTGTCCTATATGCTAGGTGAAGTTTTAATCAAAGCTTATCAAACTTGGTATAAAGGAAGTGGATTTAAATTAAAAAATGATATTAAAAAAGCTAAAAAAGAATTTCAAATTTTTAGAGAAATTTTTAAAGAATTTGATCAGATTAACTCTAGCATTCTTCAGGGATTGATAGATAATAAACAATTATTTTTAAAAGAATTTTCAAGAATAAAAAATATATTAAAAATTCATCAAGACTATCAACCTATATTAGATAATATTTTTCATAATTTTAATTATTTTATACAAAATTTTGATCTTATAGAAGAATGGTTGTTATCAGATGATTTCAAAGAAAGATACAAAAAAGAAAATCATCCTTATCCTTCATTGCTTGATCCTAAAAAATTGAATGATGAAAATGAAAAAATCAATTATCATAATATACCAGCTGAACTTGCTTGGGAGATGAATTTACCTTTACCTGATGGGTATAAGTTTGTGT
>NZ_RYYH01000022.1:0-702 GCF_004378995.1 Campylobacter sp. US53
CTGTAATGGATATAGCCGAAACTGCTATAACTAATCTTGATCAAATCAGAGCAGACATAGGTTCGGTGCAAAATCAAGTTACATCAACTATAAACAACATCACTGTAACTCAAGTCAATGTTAAATCAGCTGAATCTCAAATCAGAGATGTAGACTTTGCAAGCGAGAGTGCAAACTACTCTAAAGCTAACATCTTAGCTCAAAGTGGATCATATGCTATGGCTCAGGCAAATTCTAGTCAGCAAAATGTTTTAAGACTGCTTCAGTAGTTAAGCTCTTTAAAAATACTGCGATATATACAAATCCAAGCCTAGTTCAAAGACTAGGCTTTTTTATTTTAGATATTTTTTTAAACTTGGAACGCTTCTTGCTTTAATCTTTTCGATGCAATATTTTGAAAGGATTTAAAATGGGTTTTAGGATAAACACCAACATCGGTGCATTAAATGCACATGCAAATTCAGTTGTTAATGCTAACGAGCTTGACAAGTCTTTAAGTAGACTTAGCTCTGGTCTTAGGATTAACTCCGCAGCAGATGATGCTTCAGGGATGGCGATAGCGGATTCTTTGCGTTCGCAAGCAGCCACTTTAGGTCAAGCTATAAACAATGGTAATGATGCCATAGGTATCTTGCAAACTGCCGATAAGGCTATGGATGAGCAACTTAAGATCTTAGATACTATTAAAACTAAGGCTACTCA
>NZ_RYYH01000023.1:0-693 GCF_004378995.1 Campylobacter sp. US53
TTGATTTTGCACCGAACCTATGTCTGCTCTGATTTGATCAAGATTAGTTATAGCAGTTTCGGCTATATCCATTACAGCCATAGCACCTTTAAGAGTAGTTACGCCGGCTGTTTCGCTTACAACTCCAGCCGCATTACCTGTTGAAGTTTTTAAAAGCGCAAATTGAGAATTTCCTGAACCTCCAGAGAAACCTGAACCAGCAGAAATAGTATATACATTACTTGCTGTAGACATTGAAGAAATAAAAACAGCACCAGATTCCAAACCTATAGATATATTTTTACCACTACCTATAGAAAAACCTGAACCTTGAGAGAAACCTGAACCATCACTACTCATATAAGCAGATACAGAGGTATAACCTGCTATAATTTGTTTTCCTCCACCATTAAAAGAGTTAAAACCCATTGCATCAGCTGTATTTGCATCAATTTGACCTTTAGACTCTCTTAAAGATACCGAAGATTGAGAAATCATATCTGTAGCACCCATACCTATAGCACTAAGATTGCTTCCGCTGATGTTAATATCTCTACCATCATTTTTTACTAAAGATAATCTTCCATAATTTTCTTTTTGAGTATTTAAAATTCCAGAACTAACCCCTATATCTCCAGTGATTTTAATCCCTCTACCATCAGCTGAAGTAAGAACAAGCTTACCATTTTCATCTTTAGAAGCTTGAACTCCGGT
>NZ_RYYH01000024.1:0-585 GCF_004378995.1 Campylobacter sp. US53
CTCATTAAGAAATTCATGCGTTGATTGCTTTTAGAATTACTAGGGTTTTTTATATGAGTATCTTTAGGTTTAAGATAAAAAACCGAACTAAGTTCTCCTTGTTCTAATATAAGTTTATTATAACTTGCATCAGCATGATCGGTTTTTGCTGTGATTAAGAAAGGAAGCACTCTAACTGTTTTTATACTATGATCGGCTCATGCCTTGCTTTAAAAGAAAGAACTTTATCTTCTTTCATATTAGGGGTAAGTAAATAATGTTTAAAATTTAAATCGTTTGTATTTGAAATATTTGATTTAGGATTGTTATAAATTAGAGTAAGATTATTAATATCTTGTTTAGAACTCTTAGCATAATAATTTATACCTTGGAGTTTTTTATAAGTAGAATTGCTTTTATCATAAAGTTCGTTATTACTAAAATAATGTTCTGGAATATTGAAATTTAGATTATCTGTAGTGTTTTCTTAAGTGGTTGTAAAAGCATTGACACTTAAGAAAGTGACAATAGAAAGTCTAAACCAAAATTCTCTATACCCCCCCCCCGTGAAGTTAAAAAGCTTAATAGCTGGCATAGATGTCCTTG
>NZ_RYYH01000025.1:0-474 GCF_004378995.1 Campylobacter sp. US53
CAAAGTAGGTGGAGCAGAATTTGGAAAATTTGCTAAACTCAATGTCAATCTTAACAATGCTTATTTCTTTAATGATACCTTTACTCATCTTTTTAGTTTAAATTATCAACAAGTTATCAATGGATCTACATTAGATAGTAGTGAAACCATATCTTTAGGAGGTCCTTATGGAGTAAGGGCTTACAATAATGGAGATGGAGAAGGAGATAATGCTGTAGTGGCTAGCTTTGGACTTAGAATGGCTACTCCTTTAAAAGATTTTTATATCACTCCTTTTTATGATATAGGTTATTCTTGGTATGAGAATGATTCTTATACAAACTATATGGATGCTTATGGTTTACAACTGCTTTATAATAAAACAGGGAATTTTTATGTTAAGCTTGATTTAGCTAGAGCTTTAAAGAAGTATAAACTAGATGATGATTATAGTTCTAAAGCTTATGTGAGCTTTGGGAAGTATTTTTAAGTTTT
>NZ_RYYH01000026.1:0-330 GCF_004378995.1 Campylobacter sp. US53
AAGGAATTAATATGAGTATCTTTAGCATCAATGATAACTCAAATTATAATTCTATACTTTCACAAGCAAAAACTAATAAAGAAAGTAAAGAAAATTCCAAAATAAGTTTTGCTAATGCTTTTTTAAAACAAAATGCTAGTAAGTTAAATGAAATTCAAAATGCAAATTCACAAACTCTAGCAAGAAGTGAAGTATTAAATTCTACTAATACAACAAATACTAGCAATAACACTAATTTTAGTATAAGTAGCAAGACAAGTTCTCCTAATTATGATATATCAAGTGAATTTAAAAACTCTATTTATACTCTAAAATATAAACAAGCAGATA
>NZ_RYYH01000027.1:0-306 GCF_004378995.1 Campylobacter sp. US53
TTTCAACCTTATCTAAACTGATAGCTTCACTAAAATCAAATTACATCAAAGAACGCAAATTAACTTGTTTTTCATCTACTAAAGCCGAGTATTTTTTAAAGCTTTTATAGTCTTTGTTGAGACAGGCTTGCTGAAGATTAAAAATCACAAGTGGATCGATTAAATGTTCTTCTTTATCACTTATAAAACCATGAATTCCTTTAGAATCTAAAGCCTTATGTGTATCGTTAAAAGCATGTTTGTGTAAAGCAATTAGCTCTTTTTCAAAATCTTCTAAATCCATACCTTCAATGCGTGAAGTTGTAG
>NZ_RYYH01000028.1:0-265 GCF_004378995.1 Campylobacter sp. US53
TTGCCGCTCGGAAACCAAGACGATTATGAGCGTTCGACATGAGTGACGATCCAGAGACAGCCCGCCAGATCGCCGAACTGGCCAGCGACCACCGTCCGCTGCTGGTGCTCGACGTCGACGACGTGATCCTCGAATTCATCCGCCCGTTTCCGCGCTTTCTCGAACAGCGCGGCTACGATCTGACCTTCGCCTCGTTCAGGCTGACCGGCAATGTCTCCGAGCGTGGCACAGGCCGGGTGGCCGAGCAGCATGAAGTGCACACGCT
>NZ_RYYH01000029.1:0-264 GCF_004378995.1 Campylobacter sp. US53
TAAAAAATGGGCAATTCATAGAGATCCACCAGCTTTTGAAGATCATAGCACAAAAAGTGAGATTTTTGAAACAGGGATTAAAGTTGTGGATTTACTTGCTCCTTATGCAAAAGGTTGTAAAGTAGGTCTTTTTGGTGGTGCAGGTGTTGGTAAAAGTGTTATTATTATGGAGCTTATTCACAATGTTGCTTTTAAGGATAGCGGCTATTCTGTATTTGCAGGTGTGGGTGAGAGAACTCGTGAAGGAAATGACCTTTATAATGA